>NZ_JASJGN010000058.1:0-3524 GCF_033791525.1 Desulfosarcina sp. | reverse complement strand
CAATCCCGTCGTCAACGCCATCTGAAGCGCTGCCGTCCAAGGTGACCGGTGTGCCTTCGGCTACGGTTCGATCACCACCGGCATTGGCCACAGGCTCAATATTGACCCATGACACGTTCACGATGGTGGTGTCCGTGTCGGTATCCCCGGCTGCATCGGCCACGGTCAGGCGGAAGGTCAACGCCACCCCTCCAGGCCCCACATTGGGAGTGTTAAAGGTCGGTTTTACTGCCGAAGGGTTTAAGATATCCACGGCAACGGCTCCGGGGACCTGCTCCCAGAGGTAGCTGTCGATGCCGTCATCGCTGTCATCGGAGTTGGAGGCGTTCAGGGTAACGGTAACCCCCTCTTTCACAGTTTGGTTGGGGCCGGCATCGGCCACAGGCGGAGAATTGGGAACAACGATTAAAATATCAACCACATCGGAAGCGGCGGTTGACACACTACCAAAGGTATCTTTGGCCCACGCATAGAGTGTCTGGAGCCCATCAGCAGTGAATGTAAACTGACTGGGCGGTGAAGACTGCCAACCGGGATCGCTTGAGCTGGGCGCGGCAGCCGAGGTGGTCAGCAGGTACCCATTGACACGGGTCTTATTATATCGGTCAGAATCCGTGGCCATAAAGCTGTCAATGGGAACGGTAGTTGAATCATGGGACGATGGGAGTTGAAAATTAGTGACCACCGGTACGCCGTGGCATCCTCCGCAGGTTCCTGCGGGGTAATCCGGTTTGGCAAACGAAATACCCGACATGGCAATGGAAAGAAAACCGACGAACAAAACCATTAAGTACTTTTTCATTGTAAAAACCTTTCCGACCCATTTCAGTGGATCGAGTCTCATCGAAGACATCTTTGGAATCCCATGAATGGTACTGAGGAATGGCCCTCTACCCACGGCATTCGATTGGTTGCTTTTAAGTCACCTCTTGGTTGTTTTTTCTTAAGCTGCCGGCGCTTTAGCAATTATTTCAACAGAAGTATTAGCAACGATCATACCAAGTACTTTTTAATATCAATTACAAATATTTATATAATTTTTTACAGATTTTAGCATGCAAGATTAACGGAACTGTACACTTGGGTGTAATTTAATGTATACATTATTATGTTTAGACGATTGGCGGTGTCAGCCGGCGAGAGGGATGCTTCTCAATTTAATCGAAAAGGATGGCTTAAAAGAAACCGGAACATCTCTGAAAATGGTACTATAATAGGAGGGTTTCGAGGTTGAGAATCAACTACTCAAGTTATTTTTGAGTAACGTTGAACAGCAGTAAAAGCTAATGTCTTGTGCCGACCGCAGCTCCGGTAGACAAGGGGGATGGATGGAGTCACTAAATCAAGCGACCTGAGAATCAGCGATACCGAAAGGTAATTTTGGTGTAGACCACATGGGCGTCGTAATCCTGGGGCAGGGTCCCGGACAAAAGGGCCCCCTGGTAGTTGCCGGTGGTGTCCGTGGGAACATAGGAAAAACCCTCGGCGGCAAAGTCCGTATAGACGAATTTCTCCCAGAGATAGCCAACGGCAACATCGAAGTCCAGGGAGGTGTTGTGGTAGATGAGTTTGGTATTCAGCATGTGGGTCTTGGTATCGTCCACGGCGAAAAAATCTTCGAACGATCCGGACGGACTTGAGAATTCGAGATTCCCGTCAACGTCGCTGTAGGCATAGATCAGATCCAGATCCAGAAGATCCGGAATCAATGCCAGCTTAAAACCGCCGCCGATCGTGTCAACCAGGTCCTTGCCATCCGCGGTCCAGTCAAAATCCGTCGCCCCGCCATTTTGCCGGGCGCGCTGCTCATTTTCATAAATTTCGTGGGTATAGAAGAGGTTTAAGGTCAGCCGATCGCCCAGTGCATAGTCGGTATCGAATGAGAATACATAGCGATTGTCCTCGATCAGCCCGTATGGCGAATCGTGGAAATCATCGGTGCCATAAGCCGCGGAACCACTAAGGGCCAACGCATCCGTGGGGTAGACGGTGGCCAGGATCTCGAAAAAATCCCTCGTCAGATCGGCCTGGTCGTACATTCGCAATTGCGGGAGCTGCTCAAGATCCTGGCCGCCTTCAAGATAAACGTCGTAGCGGTAATCACCGATGTCCCGTTCGGTGCGCGCGTATGAAGTGCGAAGGTCCAGCCAATCCAGGACGCGGGTATCCAGTGATGCTTTCATGATGTGATCTTCCTGCTCGGCGACCTCGCGGTTTGTCCGATCGGTTTTCTCATATCTATAGCCCAGGGTCAGGTTGGATCGCGTGAATACATCGAATCCGACCTCCGCCCCGGCCTGCGTTTGGGTGTAGCTGGTGGGCAGATTTCGGATCGCTGTCGTAACGGGAAAGTCATCGGTTTCGACATAGCCGTCGGGAAATTCGATCACACCGGTCTGATTGTCATAGTCGTAATAACGAAAGCTGCCTTTGACGCGCATGAAGGACAGCGGCTTCGAGGTGAAGCGGAATTTGTAGAGCGATGTGTTCACCCGGGCATCCACCCGCTCGGCCGGCAGCGCCGGTGCAGTGATGGCGGTGTTGCTGGTGAATGGCACCAAGGCGTCATCCTGGGTCATGCGGCTCCAGGCCGCACTGGCCGTAATCTGGCTGCGCCAGGGCAGGTGCGTCAATGCGCCATTGACATTGATGTTATGATACTGGTTGTCCGGCGCCAGGTCGATGGTGCCGTTGGATGGACCGCCGACCGCATCGGTTGCCCGCAGGGGATTGTCGAAACGCAGGGTGTCCACGTTGTTTTTGAACTGGGAGTACTGGTAGGCCACGTTCAGAAGAAAAGGTGCCTGGGCGTACTCGCCACTGATCTTCATATCCGTGGTATCGTAATCGACAGGGTCGAAAAGCTCCACCATCTGGGAATTATTAAATGCACCGGCAAACGGTCGGGTGCCTTCACGCTTTTCGTTGGCCAGATCGACTCGCAGGGTAAAGGGGTCGAATGCCAGCAGGTTGAAACCAAGCTTGCGCTGGTCCCGTGTGGTAACGGGATCTCCCGTGACGGAACTGGTGGTCACGTAGCCGCTGAGTCGGTTGGCCACTTCGACCGCATTTGGCGCGGACTGGATATCGGCCTGCAGGTTGTCGTCAAGGCTCATATATCCCGAACCAACGCCGGAATAGAGCGTTCGGGCATCGTAGGCATAGCGGTGGATGAATTGGTCCCAGGTGGCATCGATGCCGAACTTGCCGTAGCGTCCGCCTTCAGCCCCAACGAACTGGTCATCCTGTCCGATGCCCACGGCCTCGCCGCGCAGGTAGTAGTCCCGGTCCTTTTCGACATCGATCTCCACGTCGCCCGACACCGGCGCTGTGATGTCCCGATACTCTTCGAACTTGGCGGAATCGCCCTCTACATCGGAGGACCGCAGAATCAGGCTGGCCTCGGCGGAAACCACCCATGGGGACAATTCAGGGTCCGGTTCCGCTTCCACTGCGGCGGCCGCTTCGTCCTGGTCAACCGCCGGCTGGTCCGACGCGGCCGGCATATCGACGGCGGGGGCGGG
>NZ_JASJGN010000057.1:0-8327 GCF_033791525.1 Desulfosarcina sp. | reverse complement strand
CTTGAACAGATCGTTTGGGTGCAACAACAAAACCATCGCGCTTACCTGTCACATCGGCGAAGGCGAATACGTGAAATTTTCAAAGAACACTAACTATCGTTGTAGGGTTAAGGCTGCGGTAATTTGTCATAGAAGCACTTTATGCAAATAGGGAAGGGCAACACAGCATCCGCATAAACGATCAGTATCGCATTTGTTTCATTTGGACCGACAGTGGCCCCATGAATGTTGGGATTATTGATTACCATTAACCAGTGTCATCCATAAATGGCCAATTTGCTCGATATCTGCGTTATGCTCAAAATTTTATCCTCGGAATATCAACTATATGCACCCCAAGGGCATTTCTTTCAGGGCACCTGCGGTAAGATTTTTTGCATGCCTTGATCTCAAACAAATTTGCCTATTTCTGGATGGACACTAACTGAATGGTAAGAATGCGAGCGTTTCCCATGATAAAAACGCCCCTTGTTTAGTCCAAAACGGCGTGGATGTCAACAAAGCGATCTTGTTGGAAATTTCCGCTGAAGCTACAGCGGAAAGGGGACACCATACAGGCCGGCGGTTTCATCGAGACCGAACATCAAATTCATGTTCTGAACGGCCTGCCCGGCGGCCCCCTTGACCAGGTTGTCGATGGCCGACATCAGTATCAACCGGCCGCTTCCGGGGTCCACGGCCCAACCGATGTCACAAAAGTTCGTTCCCTTGACATGCAAGGTATCCGGGGAGCGGCCGGAGGGCAGCAGGCGGATGAAGGGCTTGCTGCGGTAATGGGATTCCAGGCAACCCTGGATTTGCGATTCATCGGCACCTGGAGACATCGTTACATAAACCGTACTTTCCATCCCCCGGGTCATGGGCACCAAGTGGGGTACGAAGGTGATTCTCACCGGCCTGCCTGCGCAGCGGGAAATATTCTCCTCGATTTCCGGCGTATGACGGTGTCCACCCACCTTGTACGCTTTGAATGACTCGTTGACATTGCAGAAATGGGTGGTAGCTGTGGCTTCGCGGCCGGCCCCGCTGACCCCGGATTTGCAGTCGGCAATGACGGTGGTCGGATCCACCATCTTCTCTTTGACAAGCGGCAGCAGTGGCAGCAACACACTGGTGGGATAACAGCCCGGGTTGCCGATCAGATCCGCAGCCGCCACCCGATCGCCATAGATTTCGCACAGCCCGTAAACCGCCATGTCCATCAGGTGGGCACAGGTGTGGACCTGGTAGTGCGACTCGTAGGCGTCTCGGCTGCTGAACCTGAAGTCCGCGGAGAGGTCCACCACCCGCAGTCCCGCGTTTAGAAGGTCGGGGACCATGGCCATGGAGGCCTTGTGCGGCAGCGCCAGAAAAACAACGTCGGATTTTTTTGCAGCCGCAGCCGGGTCGCTGTCCGCACAATCCAGATTCACGAACCCTTTCAATGCAGGATAGATGGCATCGTAGGGAATTCCGGCATGCTGCCGTGAGGTGATGACGGACAGGGCCACATCCGGATGGCCGGAAAGAATTCTGACCAATTCGGCGCCGGCGTAGCCAGTGGCGCCAATCACAGCTGCACGAAGCATGGGGACTCCTTAACCCGGATAGACCGGGAATAACTGATTGCCGACATTAAATCTAAAAAACAAACACCAAATAACAAAGCTCAAATAAATTGCAAATTGCAATATCCAAATCTCAAAAAGGACAAATAAACCAACGGTTGCTCGTCATTTTGATTTATCCAATATTAATGACTGGAATGTCCTTTTTCACGATCATAAGGTTCATCAAGGTTTGAAATTTTGAATTTGGCTATTGTGATTTATTTGTCATTTGGTTTTTGGCTGTTGTGATTTATTCGATTTTGATATTTTTTCCCGACATAAAGCACGAATTTCCTGAATAAGATACTTATCGATCCGCTCATCCGCCCAAATAAGCTTTCTTTACCTCAGGATCATTGATCAGGGTTTCGGAATCGCCTTCGAGCACCAGGTTGCCATTTTCCAGAACGTAGCCCTTTTGGGAGAACTTCAGGGCCAGCCGGGCATTCTGCTCAACCAGCAGAATGGCGGTGCCCTCCTGCCGGTTGATCTCCTTTAAAGCCTGGAACACATTCATCATCAGCAGCGGCGACAACCCCATGGATGGTTCGTCCAGGAGCATCAGGCGGCGGCCGCTCATGAATGCACGGCCGATGGCCAGCATCTGCTGTTCTCCGCCGCTCATGGTCCCCGATGCCTGTGACCGTCGCTCTTCGAGCCGGGGAAAGATTTCGAACACCCGCCGAATGTCTTTTTTTACATTGTCCCTGTCCTTGCGGGCAAAGGTGGCCAGTTGGAGGTTCTCCATCACCGTCAGGTTGCCGAACAAACGGCGGCCTTCGGGCACGTGGGTGATCCCAAGCTGGCTGACCACTTTGTCGGCCGGAAATGTGAGCAGGTCTTTCCCCATACAGGTCATGGCCGATCCGGCCTCAACCGGCACCATTCGGGAAACCGCCCGCAGTGTCGTGCTTTTACCGGCGCCATTGGCGCCGATGATGGTGACGATTTCACCGGCATCGATATTGAAGCTGATCCCATGCAGGGCTTTGATATTACCGTATGAAACCCGGAGGTTTTCCACGTTGAGCAGCATTAGAAATCCACCTCCTGTTCGCCGATGTAGGCCTCGATGACCTTGGGATGGTTCTGGACCTCGTTGGGCGTTCCCTCCACGATCACCTGGCCAAAGACCAGGACCTGCACGCGCTGGCAAAGCTCGTGGACCACCCGCAAGCGGTGTTCGATGAGAAATATGGCCAGATTGAAGCGTTCATGGGCTTTGCGGACCACCTCGATCATAGCCATCATTTCGTCCGGTGTCATACCCACCGTGGGTTCGTCCAGCAACAGCACCTTGGGCTCGATGACCATGGCCCGGGCCATCTCTACCCGGCGCTGGGCCCCGTAGGGCAGATTGACCACCAATTGGTCGGCGAACTGGTCCACGGCAAACATCTTCAGATATTCCATGGCCAGTTCCGTGGTATAATCCTCTTCCTGCCGGCGTTTGGGGGTATCCAGAAAGGCCCCTAACAGACCATAGGAGAGTTTCGAATAGCGGGCCATTTTGATATGTTCCAGAACAGTCATGTGACGCCAGAGCTTCATCTCCTGGAAGGTGCGGGCCAGCCCCATGGCGGCGGTCTCGTTGGGTTTCTTACCCACCAGTTCCTCACCATCGAAGATCACGGACCCTTGGGCAGGACGGTAAATGCCCGTCATCAGATTGAAGATGGTGGTCTTGCCGGCACCGTTGGGGCCGATGAGGCCGGTGATCTGGCCTGGGTCCAGGTTGAGATTGTATCCGGAAACGGCCTGCAGGCCACCGAAATTGTGACTCATATCTGTGACTTGAAGAAGCGGCATATCAATCCACCTCCTTGGGTCCGAACACCTGCCGGACATTGAACTCCTTAAAGGCGATCAGCCCGGTGGGTCGATAGATCATCACCAGAATCAGCAATAAGGGAATAACGATCCATTTAAGGATTTCAAGAGGGCGCAACGCCTCTCCCAGCAAACTGATGGAGACCGCGCCGACAATGGATCCGTAAACGGAATTCAAACCCCCGAAATAAACCATGGCCAGCACTTCGGCCAGTTTCTGAACACTGAACATGGCCGGGTTCACATAACGCAGTACGTGGGCCAGCAGGCCGCCGGCCACACCGGCCCAGAAAGCGCCGAACAAAAAGGCCGTCATCTTGGTTTTTCGGGTGTCCACGGTCATGGCCTCGGCCGCCGATTCGTCGTCGCGCACCGCGTTGAGGGCTTTGCCCATGGTGGACGTGACGAAGTTGTTGATGGTCCAGATGCCAAGGGCCATGGTGATGAAAATCACCGGCAAGGTAGCCCAGTCCGGCTGCCCGGAAATGCCTCGGGAACCGCCCAATGCCTGCATGTTTTCGAAAAAGCTTTTCACGATGAAAAGAAAGGCCAGGCTGATGATCGCCAGATAGTCCCCCCGGGTTTTAAAGGAAGGAATGGCGACGATCAACGCGCCCATGGAGGCCATCAAACCTCCGAAGATCAGCGCCAGGGGAAAGGTGAGGTAGGCAACGGAAACGTTGAAAACCGCATCACCCAGAACCTTGTCGCTGGCAAACAGACCCACCGTAAACAGACTGGACATGTAGGCGCCGATGGCCATGAAGCCGGGGTGTGAGCACGAAAATTCGCCCATGTAGCCGTTGATGATGTTCAGGCTCAAGGTAAACAGGACGGCGATCAGGGTCAATTTCAGGAAAATCAACCGATAATCGCTCATCTCGGCCCAGACATGCAGCACCGCATACATCAGTCCCAGCTGAACCAGCACGGTAACGATGAGTGGAAATCCATGAAGGAATCGGGCCAGTGCATTGGCCGGCTTGACCACAGCCCGGGCGACGAGGGAAACCGGAAGCAGGTAAATGACGGTCAGGTAGACCAAGGCGGCGGGGATGTACACCCAGGTAGCCCAGTTGAACGCATCCCCCTTGATCAGAAAATTGATTATCCCGGCCAGCACTTTGAAAATAGTGAGAAGGCCGAAAAGCACCGGCATCTTGGGCAGTCCCAACAATGATGTCAACCCTTCGCCGGCCAGCTGCTCCCAAAGCACACAGGCCATAAACCCGAGAAGGTATCCCAGCAGGGGCACCGGTTTGAAAAACAGACCCACCCGGTAAAAAATGCCGCCGGTCTGTTTCGGTGCGAGTGTTTCGTCCATGGTAATGTTTCCTTGTGCACAAATACAATCAGGATAAGAATTGACGGTTTCGTAAAAGGCACGATATCTGTGTTACGCCTCATTCCTCGGGGTTCGCAAGCCTTGATCTCGAGCATTTTACAAAACCGTCTGAGACATGATTTTTGTTTCACGTGTCGTCGGGATAATTCCAAACGGAATTAAAGTCTCAGTTTCGCGCTGTATGCCTGCCCGAAAAGTCCGTGCGGCCTGAAAATAAGGATCAGCAGGACGATGGAATAGGCGATGAGATCACGCAGGTTTGACCCGATATTAAGCGAAAAGAGCCGGTTCACGATCTGGATCGCCGGTACGGTCATGATTTCAATAAAACCGAGCATGAAGCCGGCAATGCAAGCGCCCATGATGGATCCACGGCCGCCGAGGATGGCCGCCACAAAGGCTTTCCACCCGAAGCTGACCCCCATGTAAGGGTCCAGCACCGGATAGGCCAGGCCAAATAGAATGCCGGCGGCGGCGGCCAGCGCCGAACCGATGGCAAACGTCATGGCTGCAATGGTGTTCATGGGCACCCCCACCAGGGGAACCACCACGTAATCGTAGGCCATGGCCCGCATGGCCATGCCCCACTTGGTTCGGCTGATAAACTGGTGAAGGGCCAGCATCAGTCCTATGGAAACCAGAACGATCATGATCTTCTTGTTGGTTACGAATACACCACCGATGTTGTAGGTGGTCGATTCGATAAGCTGGGGAAATTTTAGCCGCGAGCCGCCCAAAAAGAGGATGTTGGAGGTTTCCAGGATGATGCCGATCATCAAACCGGTGATGGCGGCAGATGCCCGGGGGGCCTCCCGCAGCGGCCGGTATCCCACCCGTTCGACGATAATACCCACAAAGGCGGTGAGAAACATGGAGATCAGTAGTGTCATTACCAGCAGCACCCAGCCGGGCAAAATGGCTGCCGCCCCGCTACCGAAAAGGGACAGCAAGCCGATAGACACGCCAAGCCCGATGTAGGCGCCCACCATGAAGATATCCCCATGGGCGAAGTTGAACAGCATGAGGATGCTGTACACCATGGAGTACCCGAGTGCGATCAGGGCGTAGAAGCTGCCCCACTGAAGGGCATTGACCAGGTTCTGCAAGAAAAAGGTAACGGTCATGGGCGACGGCTCCCGTCAAAAGGAAAGGGAAACAGGCATGCCCGCTCCCTTTCTTGTTGGGTCGGCCGCCACCCGGATAAAGGTGGCGGCCGGTGGATCACAGTAACAGTTTGTCGGTATGAGGAATTATTTGGGGCAGACCGATTTGAAAAATTCGAATTTGCCCTCGTCGTTGATCTTGACCACCACAGCGCATTTTTTCGGGTCCCCGTCGGGGGTGAAGGTCATTTCACCGGTGATGCCGGGGTAGTTCTTGATGGATGCCAGGGCGTCCTTCACCTTGGTGCGGTCGGCTTTGATATCACCGGAAAGCTTGCCGGTGTCCTTGATGGCCTGGACCATCAGACCCAGGGAGTCCCAGGTCAGGGCCGCCACATCGTCAGGGGTTTTGCCGTATGTGGCGGTGTATTCATCGATAAAGGCTTTGGTTTCACCCTTGGCACCAGCTGCCGCATAGTGGGTGGAAAAGTAGTAACCCTTGCAGGCGTCACCGCACAGCCCCATCAGGTCGCCGCCGCCCCAGGAGTCGGAGCCAAGGATCGGTTTGGTCCACCCCATCTCTTTGGCGGCCTGCACGATCAGGGGAACTTCGCTGTAGTACTGGGGGGTGAACAGCACGTCGGCGCCAGCCATCATGACATTGGTCATCTGGGCAGAAAAATCCTTGTCGCCGGTGGTGAAGCTTTCGAAGGCCACAACGGAACCGGGGCCGTGGATCGTTTCGAAGGCCTCTTTGAAAAATTCGGCCAACCCCTTGGGGTAATCGGCGGCGATGTCGTATAGCACGGCCGCTTTTTTGGCGCCCAGTTCATTGGTGGCAAAATTGGCGGCCACCGGTCCCTGGAAGGGATCCAAAAAGCAGCCTCGGAATACATAGGGCCGGTCCAAGGTGGTGTTGGGGTTGGTGGACCAGGGGCTGATCATGGGAGTGGCGTAGTTGTTGGCCACCTCACCCGCCGGCACGGCCTGGCTGGAGGACTGGGGACCGATGATGCCAAGGACACCCTCTTCGGTGATCAGTTTCGTGCTGACCTTGACGGCCGATTCGGCCTTGTATTCGTTGTCGTCGTAGAAAAACTTGAGGGCGTAGGATTTACCACCCACCTCGACTTTCGGGTTCTTCTTTAGGTACATTTCTGCCGCATTTTTGGATGATGCGCCGACGTCAGGGTTGTCGCCGGTGAGGGGGATGTTGAATCCGATCTTGATCGTATCCGCTGCGCCGGCATCCACCGCCGCAAACGTGAAAGCCATTACCGCAACCAGAGAAAATACGAGACCAACTGATAATTTACGCATGTCACTCCTCCTTTTGCTGCCAATTGGGTGGGTTTGGATGGAGAACGAAATGAATTGAGCTGAAATTGCAAAGAATTTCGGTACGTCTTCAGGGCGAAACAATGGTTGCATACCTGTGCACTGTGGCCGTTGGTGCAACGCGGAAAACGGACGGAAAGACGAGCAATTTTATTCGATTTATAACGTTCACAATCCGTTGTTGGGGGATGAATACCCCGAAGTGGATAGCTTGTCTAAATAGCATGGGCACATGTGTTTTTCAACGTCAATTTGCCAGAGGGGGTTCTGAGTTTTGAGTTCCGGGTTCTGGGTTCTGGGTTCTGACTTCTGACTTTTCTTATGAAACTACGTCAAAATGGCACAGTTTCAATTTCCGTTTAAACCGACCCAAAGTCGGCGGCGGCGCTGACTTCCGACTTCCGACCTCCGGTTACTTCCGGCGCGCCTGCGCCACCATCTGTTTTAATATCGCAATCACATTTCCTCCCCGCTCCCGGGCAATGCGGTGGGCATCATCCACAAGTTGCCGGGCATGCTCTTCCAGCAATGCCCTTTCCGGCAACGGCTGACCATTTCTTTCATACTGCCAGGCCAGCAGACGAATGGCCGCGTTTACCTGCTGGTTTTTCAAAAAGCCCATACTCGGACCTCAGTTTAAATGCCCTAACTTCGGAAGTACCAGCAACAACAAATTGCAAGCACCACATACCTGAAATATCAAACTACAAATACCAAATCTCAAACAAATTCCAATATCCAAATCATAAAAAGGCAAAAACCGGCAGTTGATTATCATTTGGTTTCGCCACTATTGATGATTTCGATGCCCATTCTTTAAATTCATAAGGTTTGAAGTTTTGAATTTGGTAATTGAGATTTATTTGTCATTTGGTTTTTTGGTTATTGTGACCCAAACTGAGCGATTGTCGAGCTTGCCGCAGATTCAAGGCAGATGTCGTCGCGCTATAGTGGACTATGCGCGGCGATAGCTAACGCCGAAGATGGGGTGAGATCGGCAAACCCAATGGGTTTCATCTTTTGAATACAACCATCGATGGTACCCAACCGTGATCGTTACCAATCGACCTTCTTCGAGAAAGGTGAATCGCTCAGTTTGGGATTAATTAAAAATTCAAAATT
>NZ_JASJGN010000056.1:0-3856 GCF_033791525.1 Desulfosarcina sp. | reverse complement strand
GTTCATTCTTTAATGTTGACGGCTTCGTATAAAGTCCGATATCGGCGTTACGCTTCATCCCTCGTCACGGCGGAGTCCACTAAATAGGCTTCATTCCGACGAACAACCATGGGCTTGGTTAATTATCTGATTTGTCTATCTATTGGAACGATACCGCTTCAAGGATTATTCAAAAGTGACCATAGCAAAGCCTGAAAATTTTAGCAAATGCACAAAACGAAAAAACCCGGGAACAAGATGCCCGTCGCTTACAACTTGAGGTGCCAATCTGGCACCTCAAATTCCCGACTATCCGATAAGATTATTTTTTGTCGATAAAACCAATCTTTTTGTTTATGGTGTGTTACCCATTTTTTTAAGATCGAATTGTCAGGAATTGGAAAGTAGCGCAAGGATGGCCAACACGTCCATGCTATGGGGGTGGTGCTCTCGGTTTTAGGCATCACCGTATTCAAGCGCTCCAAGGACAAGAAAACCGCCGGCGGCGATCTTTCCAGCGGCCTGGACTGCCGGCGGTGCTGGTCGGGAGAACCCAATTTTTTCCCTTCGCCTGCTCCGTTGATCCCACAAAAAAAGACCGACCATACTAAAGCTTGTATGGTCGATCTTTTTCACTCGTAAGTGGTAGGCGCGATTGGATTTGAACCAACGACCTCTTCCGTGTCAGGGAAGCGCTCTCCCCCTGAGCTACGCGCCTACATGAAGAAAAGCTGATACCACCTGCTCATAGGGCTGTCAAGGAATTTACGACTTCGGGATCACTGGTTCACCAGGCGGATGCGGACGGCCTCGGGGGTCACCTCAAAAATGTCGATTCCGAAGCCGCTGAAGGTTTTCAGCAGCAGCGCATCGGCCAGGGACCGTGCACTGCCCTGGTAGGTGACAGCCATGTCGGCACGGTCGGCCGTCATCTCTTTCATCTTCAGGTCATTGACCCCGGACAGCGACGAGATGGCCGTGCGCAGACGGACAAAACTCGCGATATGGCCGCCGGTGCCCTCCACCGCCACCTCAATGACGGCACTGCGATCCTTCTCCTGCTGCCAGACGGCAATGATCTGCCGGGCCAGGTCATCACCCGCCAATGCCCCTGCACCGGACAGGGCTTCGCGCCCTCCCGCGACCCCATCCTGACCGGAAACCACAGATTTCTGGCGGGTCCGACCGATCGGCTGCCCGGTCCGGACATCAAACGCCCGTGCCTCGAGGACAGCCTCATAGGCTTTGATGTCACCCCCCATGGTATTGGGTGCAGCCTCGGCAGTACCATAGCCGGAGACCAGTACATCCGCACCCAGTCGTCCTGCCAGGGCCACCAAATCCGCCTCCGGTGCATTCACGGGAAGCGACAGGGGTGACGTCAGATCGGGCAGGTCGATAATCTCGAACCCGGTCGCCTTAAGTGTCACCGCAAGAGCCCCTTCGCTGATGGTCCGGCTGCGTAGCCGGCGATCCCCCCACCAATAAGTAAAATCGGCGTCGGTCACATTTCTCTCCGCCACCATGAAAAGGATCCTCGGATACACGGCACCGGCCAGCGCCAGGCCCAGGCGGGATAAGTCCCGGCTGACCCGGTCAACAGCAATGTCCACCTGAACCAGCGTCCTGACCGTGTTTCCGGATACGGACTCGGTGAGCACCCGGTAGTTCTGGATATAGACATCCCGTTTAGCCAGGATATTGTCGTTGATCTGCTGGAATCGCCGGACCACGGTCTCACCGGTGAGCATCTCCATGACCACCTGGCCCACGGCGGCGACCAAGGCATCATTGACTGAATTCTGCCTGCCATCGGCCAGGTTTTTTCCGTGGATCGCAGCCGATCCCAATACGTTCAATTGCTTGACCACACGCTTGTCCGCCCCGTAGCTGCTGTTGCAGGACAGCACCAGGACAACCAACAGGCAGGTACGCTGGATCCATTTTTTAATCGTGTTCCGATCAGACATGGGTTTCTCCCTATGTACCCGTTCGCGGGTTCAAAGGTTCAGGGTTTAAAGGTTCAGGGTTCAAAGGTTCGCCGAAACCTCAGCCAAAGTGACCATTAACAGTAAACGATATCCAGTGAACGGATACATGCCGGAAATACTCGTACTGCGATTCGCGGTTCCATCAGTAATTTGGTAGCCTGTGAGCAAGGTCAACGAATGAAAGCCAACCCAGAACGGTGAACGCTGAACCTGCGAACACTTTCCTTCCTATGTTTTTCGGACCCGCGCATAGTCGGCAATGTCCATTAGAATTTCCCGTGTCGGACTATCCTCAAACGGCAGAAGCGCCGTCTTGGCTTTTTGAATGTGGGCCGTCGCCTGTGCTTCGGTATATGCGATGCCGCCGTGGCGTTTCAACATCTCCACCAGGGTTGCAAACTCGGTCTCGGTAAAATTTCGGTTTTCGAGAATGGCAACCATGCATTGTCGATCCGTCTCGGGTGCCCGGGACAAGGCATGGATCAGCGGCAGGGTCATTTTCCCCTCCCTCAAATCGGCCCCGGCATGTTTGCCCAAGGAAGAGATGTCCTGGGTGTAGTCGAGCATGTCATCGGCCATTTGAAACGCAAGCCCCAGATGATACCCGTAGTCGTTCAACGCCTGGACGGTGGCCGTCGTCGCACCGGCAACCAGGGCTCCCGTCCGGCAGGCACCTTCGAAAAGCACGGCCGTCTTGCAGCGAATCACATCTAAATAGTCGTTCTCACTGAGCGAAATGTCCCCTTTTTTCTCCAGCTGACGGATTTCACCTTGTGACATGTTTTCGGTAATCCTGGCTATGGTCTGGATCACCTCGCAAAGGCCGGTGTCCGCGGCGATGGAGAGCCCGCGCGCCAACAGGAAGTCGCCAGTGAGCACCGCAGTGGGATTATCCCATAACTGGTTGGCCACCTGACGGCCTCGCCGCATGTCCGCACCGTCTATCAGATCATCATGCAGCAAGGTGGCGGCGTGAAGATATTCAAAAATGGCGGAGAAACGTGCCGTGTGATTGCCTGAATATCCACAGAGCCGGGCGCACTGAACCATTAACAGGGGCCGTAATCGTTTACCTCCGGCAAACAGAATATGCCCGGCCACCTGAGATACCAGATCGAAATAGGGATTCAGGTTCTCTGCCAGTGCCTTTTCAATAGCCTTCAGATCGTCACCCACGGCGGCCAGGATTTTCTGTTTCAGGTCGGTCATAGCGCCCTTCCGATCAGATCGTATTCCAGCGTATCCGTTATCGTAACCGGTGTAATCTCACCGATCGTTGCCGCGGGGTCGCCCGGCTGGGTCTTCACAAACGTAATCCCGTCTACTTCTGGTGCTTGAAGGATGGTTCGACCCTCGTAAAGATGGGGTTCGGTGGAGGCCTCGATCAGCACCGGCAGGGTTTCCCCAATCATGGATTCCAGGTTGCTGGCCGAGATTTCCATCTGCCGGGCCATCAGCGTGTCGTGGCGGAACTGAGCCATCTTTTTGGATACATGCCCGGGCAGCCAATGGGAGGGCAGATCCTCGGCATCGGAATAGGCGAACACCCCCAGATGGTCGAAACCGACCTGTTCCACGAATTTCATCAGTTCTTGAAAATCGGCGTCTGTTTCTCCGGGAAAGCCAACGATCAGGGTGGTTCTGATGGCGGCTCCGGGAACCCTTGATCGAATGCGCTGAAACAGATCCAGCAACTGCTGCTTATCATAGTTACGGCCCATTTTCTTCAATACACGGCTGGCGGCGTGCTGAACGGGCAAGTCAAAATAGGGGCACAGATTGGAGTGGGCGGCAACAGCCTCGATCACGCCGTCGGTGATGCTTTCCGGGTGACCATACAGAAATCGGACCCACGTCTGCCCGACCACCTCGGCAAGGCGGAGCAG
>NZ_JASJGN010000055.1:0-9202 GCF_033791525.1 Desulfosarcina sp. | reverse complement strand
CTCTTGCGCCTGCGCGCCATCTCCGCCGGGTCGATGTCGACATCGATCGTGTGGGTTGCCGTGTCAATGGTAATGATGTCACCGGTTTGAACCAGTGCAAGGGAACCGCCTTCCTGGGCTTCGGGGGTGATATGCCCCACAATGAACCCGTGAGAGCCGCCTGAAAAACGACCGTCGGTGATCAGCGCCACCTCTTTTCCGAGACCGGCCCCCATGATCGCCGAGGTGGGGGTTAGCATCTCCGGCATGCCGGGGCCGCCCTTGGGGCCTTCATAGCGGATCACGACCACATCGCCTTTAACGATCCGCCCCTCCTCCAGGGCCCTCAGCATCGCCTCTTCGGAATCGAACACATTGGCCCGTCCGCTGAAAGCGACGCCTTCCTTTCCGGTAATTTTGGCCACCGCACCGTCCGGTGCCAGGTTGCCCCGCAGGATCTGGATGTGACCGGTGGGGTGAATGGGGTCTTCCAGGGGGCGAACGATTCGCTGTCCCGGTTCGAATCCGGCCACATCCTGTAAGTTCTCGGCCACGGTCCGGCCGGTAACGGTCAGGCAGCGGCCGTCCAGCAACCCCTCGCCCAACAGGACCTTCATCAATGCCGGAATGCCGCCGATACGGTCCAGGTCTTCCTGAACGTAGGTTCCGCTGGGCTTCATGTCCGCCAACAGCGGCACCCGGTCGCTCACCAGCTGGAAATCATCGATGGACAGGGGTACGTCAACAGCCCGTGCCATGGCAATCAGGTGCAGCACCGCATTGGTCGACCCGCCCAGGACCGTCAAGACGACCAGTGCATTTTCAAAAGCTTCCCGGGTCATGATATCCCGCGGCTTGATGTCCGCCTTCAGCAGGTGCAGGATCGCCTCACCCGCCCGGCGGCACTCATCTTTTTTCTGGTCGGATTCGGCCGGCCGGCTGGCGCTGAAGGGCAGCGACATGCCCATGGCTTCGATGGCGGACGCCATGGTGTTGGCAGTGTACATGCCGCCGCAGGCACCGGCGCCCGGGCAGCTCTTTTTGACGATGGCCAGCCGGTGCTGTTCGTCGATGGTGCCGGCCATATATTCACCGTAGCTTTGAAAGGCCGAGACGATGTCCAGCTTGACGCCATCCAACTCCCCGGCCCGTATGGTCCCCCCGTAGACCATCAGGGCAGGTCGATTCACCCGGGCCATGGCGATCAGACAGCCAGGCATGTTCTTGTCGCATCCCGGTAGAGAAATATTGGCGTCATACCATTGGGCGCGCATCACCGTTTCGATGGAGTCGGCAATCAGGTCTCGGGACGGAAGGGAGTAGCTCATCCCCTCGGTGCCCATGGAAATCCCGTCGCTGACCCCGATGGTGTTGAAGCGCAGACCGACGAGACCCGCCTCCTCCACGCCGGTCTTCACCCTGGCGGCAAGGTCGTTCAGATGCATGT
The DNA here is from genome assembly GCF_033791525.1 of Desulfosarcina sp. Lineage (GTDB taxonomy): Bacteria > Desulfobacterota > Desulfobacteria > Desulfobacterales > Desulfosarcinaceae > Desulfosarcina. Next base: position 7,776 of record NZ_JASJGN010000055.1, on the reverse strand, counting down.
TGCAGGTGTTGCCTTCATACCAAACGCTGCTGATACCCACCTGGGCTTTTTTCATATCGGCATCGTTCATCCCGATGCCATAGAGCATGGCCTGGGACGCACCCTGGGATTTGGGCTCGGTAATCCGCGAACTGAATTTGTTCAACTTCTCTGCCATGGCTACTCCTTTTACGGTACGGTTTAGCTCAAAGTCTGGCGTGGTTTTTATTCAGAAATGGTAGATTTTGATTCAGGCCAAGGCCGCAGTACTGTTGAAACCGCAGGCGTAGCAGCGCTACGTCGAGGACTTCAACAGGGCGAGAACGCAGGCCTGGGGCAAAAGATGCCATTTCAGGAAAAAACTATTTCTCCATCGCGGTGAACCCCGACCTCGCCACTTCGATAATTCTGTCAGCTCCGACATCCTGCAAAAATTCATCGATAGAAAGAGATGTGCCGGTCACCTGGACGATGAACAGTTCATGATTCTGGCGATCGAGTATTTCAAATTGGTACGTTCTTTTCAACACTTCCATCCGATCCTCATCGGCTTCAAATTTGACGATGGCCACCTCCCGCCAGAAGCTTTCATTCATGTCCAATTCCCTGGCGGAAATCACCTCGGTGCTTTTTTCAATCTGCTTGATGACCTGACGCATTTTTTCGTCACTGTCTTCTCGAAGAGTAATGGTCATTCGACTCGTGCCGGGCTGGTTGGTCTTGCAGACAGTTAGGGTTTCAACGTTGTACATCTTGCGGCGGATCAGCATGGCGATTTTGTTGAGCACGCCAGGCCGGTCCAGCATAAAAGCCAGGATGGCCCGCCGCTTCATGAGGGCAGTGGTTGTCATCAGATCCTCCCAATATAAGGATGCGCTGAAATTGTTGTTTAATCTATGGAGACGATCATCTCTTTATAACCGCCGCCGGCCGGTACCATGGGCAGAATGATCTCGCTGGGGTCACATATAAACTCAAGCATAAACGGCCCTTTGTGGTCGGCCGCCGTTTGAATGGCATCGTCCACCTGGTCCAGTTCGGAGACCTTCAGGTAGGGGATGCCGTAGGCACCGGCGATGGCGCCGTAATCGGGGTTTTTCATTGGCGTGCCGGCATAACGGCCGTCGTAAAACAGGGTCTGCCATTGGCGGACCATTCCCAGGTATCCGTTGTTCATGAGCAGAATTTTAACGTCGATATCATGCTCCATGATCGTTCCTAGTTCCTGGATATTCATCTGGAACCCGCCATCGCCGCTCACCGACCAGACCCGTTCATCCGGCCTGGCCAGCTTCACGCCGATGGACATGGGCAGGGCGCATCCCATGGTTCCGGCACCGCCAGAGGTAAACCAGCTGTTGACGGTCTGAAAGTTGTAAAAGCGGGCCAGAATCATTTGATGCTGCCCCACGTCTCCCACAATGATGTCCTTTCCCTGGGTCAGGCGGGACAACCGGCTGGTAATGGTCTTTACCAGCAATTGCCCCTCCCGGCCGATTCCCGCATCGATCTCTTTTTGAATCTGGTCGGCAATTTCCAGGCGAAAGGCATCGATTTGAGCTAACCACCGTGTCCTCGGCTTAGAGACCAGGGCAGGGTCCCGGTGCAGAAGATTGAGCGCCTGGGCCACGTCTGTATTGAGGGCCACCGAGGACTTCACGTTCTTGTCGATCTCGGAAGGATCAATCTCCACATGGATCACCGCTGCTTCACGGGCGAAATCTTTCAGGTTGCCGGTCACCCGGTCATCGAATCGCATGCCCAATGAAATGATCAGATCGGCATTCATCAGGGCCCGGTTGGCCTCCACGGTCCCGTGCATGCCCACCATGCCCAGGCTCATCCGATGGTCCACCGGCAGCGCTGAAAGTCCGTGCAGGGTAAAGGCCACCGGAATATTTGCCCGCTCCGCAAAGGCCTGCAGTTGCGGGCCAGTATTGCTGGAAATGACGCCGTGGCCGCAAAGGATGATGGGCCGCTCGCTCCGGTTGATCAACCCGACGGCCTGCTTCAAACTGTCCAAATCCACCGACGGTCGATAGAAAAAACCGGGCAACTGCGGCTCACAGGAACGGGCATCGAATTCACACACGTTCTCTGTCTCCTGCAGCTGGACATCCTTGGGGATGTCGACAACCACCGGTCCACCGCGACCGCTTGAGGCCACATACATGGCCTCATGAATCGTGGTTTCGATTTCATCGACGCTAAGCGGCATATAGGTCTGTTTGGTCAGCGGCATCATCACCCCCACCACATCGCTCTCCTGAAACGCGTCCGTTGCGATGACACCGGTGGGGACCTGACCGGTGATGGCCAGCACCGGCACCGAATCCATGTTGGCGTCGGCAATGCCGGTGACCAGGTTCATGGCACCGGGACCGGACGTAGCCATGCAGACACCGGTTCGGGGGTCGGATGTGGATAGGGAAGCGCGCGATATACCCTGAGCCATAAAGACCGCCCCCTGTTCATGCCGCGACATGATGAAGATTAATGCGTCCTGTTTTTCCATTTCGTCGAAAATGGGCATGATGGCGCCGCCGGTGTAACCGAAAATAAATTTCACGCCATTGTCGATCAGCGCTTTGAGGACCAGTTCCGTGCCTTTCATAGCTGCGTTTCCCTTCTGTGTGATTACAACGGCAGTTCCCTTAGGTGCCGGGTTGAGGCGCAGGGGCATGAATTCAATGCTATGTTGGGTTCAGCCGATTCGCCTGACACGCATTCCGAAGAACAGGACAGCAAATCATCGCCCACCCGCCGTATTTAGGAAAAATAATCTGTCTTTGATAAAAGGCAAGCAATTAGGCGCGCCATTGCCTTGACTTTCAGCGGCCATGACGTCATTTTAATGGATCCTGAACATTACCGGAAGGAGCCAGCCCCCAAAAGCCATACCTTAAAAAGAAAGATGACGCCATGGGTAAAACATTGTTCGAAAAAATCTGGGCGCCCCATGTGGTGCGGGAACTGCCGGATGGTGCCTGTCTGCTCTACATCGATCGCCACCTGGTGCACGAGGTGACCAGTCCGCAGGCATTTGAAGCATTGCGGGAAGCGGGTCGAAAGATTCGACAGCCGAACCTGACCTTCTCCACCATGGATCACAACGTACCCACCACCGAGGATCGCATGGAAATCAAGGACCCCATTTCCAAAGCCCAGGTGGATGCACTGCAGCAAAACTGCGATGAATTCGGTGTCAAGCTGTTCGGTCTGGGTGATGATCGGCAGGGCATCGTTCATATCATCGGTCCGGAACTGGGGATCACCTTGCCGGGCCTCACCATCGTATGTGGCGATTCGCACACCTCCACCCACGGTGCCTTCGGCGCGCTGGCCTTCGGCATCGGCACCTCCGAGGTGGAGCACGTCCTGGTCACCCAGACACTCATCCAGAAAAAACCGCGCACCTACCATGTGAAATTCACCGGCCGCCCCGGTCCACACATCTCGGCCAAGGATATGGTACTCAAGATGATCGGCACCATGGGCACCGCCGGCGGTTCAGGGCATGTCCTGGAGTATGGCGGTGAAGCGGTCCGCGCCCTCTCCATGGAAGGGCGCATGACGATCTGCAACATGAGCATCGAGGCCGGTGCACGGGCCGGCATGATCGCCCCCGATGACACCACCATCGCCTATATCACCGGCCAAAAGCGTGCCTATGCACCCACCGGCAAGGCCCTGGACAAGGCGCTGGCTCACTGGCGCAGCCTGCCCAGCGATGCGGATGCCCGATTTGATCAAACCTTGACCATCGACGCAAGTCGCATCGAACCTCAGGTCACCTGGGGGACCAACCCCGGGATGGTTATAGATGTGGGCCAGCCGGTCCCCTCTCCGGAAAGTGCCAGGGGATACAGTCCTTCGGATGTAAAAAATGCTCTGGCCTACATGGGAATGACCCCCGGGGTAAAGCTCACCGATGTGCCCCTGGATGTGGTCTTTATCGGTAGTTGCACCAATTCACGGATTGAAGACCTGCGGCAGGCAGCCGCCATTCTGGATGGACGCAAGAAGGCCGACCACATCGAATTGCTGGTGGTTCCCGGGTCCCATCAGGTTCGCATGCAGGCCGAAGCCGAAGGGCTGGACCGGATTTTCAAGGCCGCCGGTGGACAATGGCGCTATGCCGGATGCAGCATGTGCCTGGGGATGAACCCCGATCAACTGCAGCCCAGACAACGTTGCGCCTCCACCTCCAACCGCAATTTTGAAGGCCGTCAGGGAAAAGGTGGACGCACCCACCTGGTCAGTCCTGAAATGGCGGCGGCGGCAGCCGTGGCCGGAAAATTTGTCGACATTCGTCAATGGCTCGAATCGTAGGTAGCTTAATTTCCGTGCGCCACAGTAACGAGGGATGCAACCCAATCCAGATATCGGAATTTATAAGGAACCGTCATCTTTGATGAAGTCGTTAAAAGTCTCATTTTAGACGGATTTGTAAAAAGCCCGAGATCAAGGATTGCGAATTTAGAGAATACCGCTATCGCGGGTGCCGTAGGCAGCGTACTTATGGTACGCCGCAGTGACGAGAAATGAAGCGTAACGCAGATCTCGGGCTTCTACGAATCCGTCATCTTTCAAACAAAGGAAATACCATGGACCCCTTTATCGATCATACCGGCATCGTGGCCACGCTGGACCGGGCCAATATAGACACCGACGCCATCATCCCCAAGCAATTTCTCAAATCGATCAAACGCACCGGCTACGGGCCCAGTGCCTTTTTTGACTGGCGCTACCTGTCTGACGGCGCGCTCAATATGGATTTCGAACTCAACCAGTCTCGCTTCGAAGGACGTTCCATTCTTGTGACGCGCAACAACTTCGGCTGCGGTTCCAGCCGGGAGCATGCAGTCTGGGCTCTGGTCCAAGACGGTTACCGGGTCGTCATCGCCCCTTCGAAGACGGTGGACGGCAAACGGCTGCCCGGGTTTGCCGACATCTTTAGAAACAACACCACCAAAAATGGCATGCTCGCCATCGAACTCTCGGAATCAGATGTAAATGAGGTGTTCAACATGGTGGCCGCGCACACCGGATTGACGGCAACGGCGGACCTGCCTGCCCAGCGCATCGTCTTTCATGCACCGTCACCACGCACCTTCAATTTTGAAATCGACGCAGCGGCAAAAGAGCAGCTGCTGCACGGGTTGGACAATATCGACCTGACCCTGCAATACGAGGCGGATATCACCCGGTTTGAAGCACAATACGACCCGCTGATGCCGCATCCCTGATCCGCAATCGAATTCCAGATAATGATCGTGGCAAGGCAGAGCGAGGAAGGCGAATAAGTCATACATCGACGAGCATTATCACCGTCCAAATTTATTATCTTAAAGCCGGTGTTTGTCCCGACCCAAGGAGGCTGTCATGTCGTCCTACGATGAAGAGGCGCTGCGCTACCATCGCGAACCGCGTCCGGGAAAAACCGAGGTGGTTCCCACCAAGCCTTTTTTCAGCCAGACCGACCTCAGCCTGGCCTACACCCCCGGTGTGGCGGCGCCCTGCCTGAAAATCAAAGACAATCCGGATACGTCTTACGATTATACCAACCGGGGAAACCTGCTTGCGGTGATCACCAACGGGACGGCTGTACTGGGCCTGGGCAATATCGGCGCCCTGGCCGGTAAACCGGTCATGGAGGGAAAGGCCGTCCTGTTCAAACGGTTTGCCAACATCGATGTGTTTGACATCGAGTTGGACGCCACCGATCCAGATGACTTCATCCGCACCGTCAGGCTGATGGAACCGACCTTCGGCGGCATCAATCTGGAAGACATCAAGGCACCGGATTGCTTCTATATCGAAGAACAGCTGAAGGCGCAGATGTCCATTCCCGTGTTTCACGACGACCAGCATGGTACGGCTATCATTTCCGCGGCCGCCATGTTGAACGCGGTAACCCTAACCGATCGTCGCATACAGGAATTGCGTGTTGTCATCAACGGGGCCGGGGCGGCAGGTATTGCATGCGGGAAGCTTTATATCCAACTGGGGGTTTCCCCCGGCAACCTGGTCATGCTGGATTCCGGCGGGGTCATCTATCAGGGACGAACGGCCGGCATGAACCCTTACAAACGGGAACTGGCCTGCGACACGGACGCACGTACCCTGGCGGATGCGTTAGCGGGTGCAGACATGCTCGTGGGTTTGTCGGTGAAAGGTGCCTTCACCACGGAACTGCTCAAACGGATGAACCCCAAGCCCATCGTCTTTGCCCTGGCCAACCCCGATTCGGAAATCGACTACCATGAGGCCAAAGCCGCCCGGCCGGACGCCATCGTTGCCACCGGCCGTTCGGATTTTCCCAACCAGGTCAACAACGTGCTGGGGTTCCCCTATATATTTCGCGGAGCGTTGGACGTGCGGGCCACCGAAATCAACGAGGCCATGAAAGTGGCCGCCGTGCATGCCCTTGCCGAACTGGCCCGAGAGGATGTGCCGGACGCCGTGATCCGCGCCTATGGCGGCAAGCCCATCCGGTTCGGCCCCGACTACATCGTTCCCAAACCGCTGGATACCCGTGTACTGCTCAAGGTAGTGCCGGCCGTGGCCCAGGCGGCGGTCAGCAGCGGCGTCGCCCGTACATCGCTGCCCGAGCAGGCGGTCTATCTCCAGCGTCTGGAGGCCAGTCTGGGACCCGAACGGGAAATCATGCGCAAAATCATTTTCCGGGCACAGCGGAATCCGCAGCGTGTCGTGCTGCCCGAAGGGGACCACCCCGTGATCATCCGGGCGGCCCATTATGTCGCCAAAGAAGGGATTGCGCAGCCGCTGCTGTTGGGAGACCCGGCAGCCATCCGTTCGGAGGCCGAGGCCATGCACATCTCACTGGACGGTATTGAAATGATGGACCACCGCCATAACCCTCATGTGGCGGCCTTCACCGACACACTGTATGGCCTGCGGCAACGCAAGGGCTGGTCTCTGGCCGAGACGCGCTCTCAATTGAACAACCCCTATATTTTTGGTGCGATGCTGGTGCGGGATGGGCTGGTGGACGGGCAGGTTCACGGTATCGCCCAGTCCTATCCCAATGCCATTCGGCCGGTGCTCCAGGTGATCCACCGCCGTGCGGGTGTAGAGCGTGTTTCCGGGCTTTACCTGGTTATTCAGAAAAACCGCACCCTGCTTTTTGCCGATGCGACGGTCAACGTCCATCCGGATGCTTCAGATTTGGCTGAAACCGCCATTCTGGCCGGCGAGATGGCCGAATTTTTCGATATGGTGCCGCGGGTGGCCATGCTCTCCTACTCCAATTTCGGCAGTGTGCGCAATCAAGATACGATGAGGATTGCTCGTGCCGTTGATCTGGTAAGGGAGAAAAAGCCCGACCTGTGGGTTGACGGGGAGATGCAGGCCGATACGGCCGTGACGGCAAGTATTCTGGACAGGGATTTTGCATTCCACCAAATGGGACGGGCCGCCAACGTCCTTATCTTTCCGGACCTGGCATCGGGCAACATCGCCTACAAACTGATGAACCGTTTAGGCGGGGCCAAGGTGGTAGGCCCTCTGCTGATGGGCATCGACCGACCGTTTAACGTGCTGCAGCGCAATTCGGAGGTGGAGAGCGTGGTGGACCTGATTGCCATCACGATGGTTCAGGCCCAGGCGGGTAAAGGCGAAGCGACCTAACTGTTGACGGATTCGTAAAAAGCTTTTTCAGGCCACGAATGGCCACCTATCCGAAAGGAACTTTGCTCTGGTGCTAAATTCTGTTATTTCATTTGCCGGACGCATTGGCAAATGAAGCCGTTCGGACTTTGGTGCCCGAGTGCC
>NZ_JASJGN010000054.1:0-11662 GCF_033791525.1 Desulfosarcina sp. | reverse complement strand
GCTTGAGAGCCCCCGGTAGCGGGATTTCTGCTTCGCTCCAACAAGGCGTCAAGGGTGAAGCTGTAATCGGCTACCGCGATCCCTTGACTACGCGGGTCGCAGATCCCGTTGAAGACGGGGATCTGAAGCCCTCCAGCTTTCCTGAAAGGTAAAAAAATGAGAAAAACCGTGACATTCTTGGACTTCACCATTCGTGACATCCAGAAAATGATAGCAACTTAACAATATAAAATATGTTTCCAATGGTTTAGCTAACTTTTTAAATATTTTTATGCAATATTGGGGTCTACCATTCCTGGAAGGACACTATATAGTTCCGACCCCGGCAGCCGACGTCTCTACCAAAGGCCACCAGCGGCAAATCCGGAAAGCACCAGCCATGTCTTGACATCCATGAGAAGGGTGTCGTCCCGGCAGAGGCGTTCTGCCTCCGTTTTACCGACAAACAGGGTTTCGATCTGCTCCGAGGCACTGTTTCCGGCGTCCGAGGGATCTCCAACGCAGTCCACATGAGCAATGATAACCGATTCGTCGGTGATCCCGGAGGAACTGAAAACGACCGGACTGGTTCGGTGGTGCCGAACGACCGTCAATCCGGTTTCCTCCATCAATTCACGCCTGACAGCAGTCTCGACCGATTCACCCGGCTCCACGAGGCCGGCGGGAAATCCATATTGAAAGCCGCCAAGGGCTATCCTGAATTCTCGAATGACCGCCAACTGCTTGCGCTCCCGATGGTAGGGAACGATGACCACGGCGTCCGCCGTTTCCAGACGCCCGGTAAAACATTTGGGTCCTTTCTTTTCACGTGACACCAGTTGCCAGGTGTTCGGCTGGCCCTCACGATCAATGTATTTGATTTCAAAAAGGCTTAAAAACCGATCGCTAAACAACGTATTAAACGTGGTCAGTTTCATTTATCCATGATCCTTAAACTTGTGGGTGGGCAGGCACGGCGTGGTTCGGGGTTGACCATAACGAAACAGGCTATGCACAAAAATACACACCGCCCCCTCCTTCCGCATCCGTATGATTGCTAAACCAGCTGGCCGGGCCTGGTCACACATCAAACCAAAAAATTATTATACGTTATTATTTCAATAATCTAACCATCATCTGGCTATCGCTTCAGCGGTTTCAGAACCTGCTGAATTCGATGTTGCCGTTGAAATTAACATGTCGGCATATGAATTGCTGGATGGGTCTGATAACCCTGAATGAATGGAGGATATCATGCCAGATGCAACCATTTTGTTCAATATCACGCCGGTTCCGATCCTGTCGGTTCTGGTATGGATTTTTTTGAGCATCGCAGCCATGTATTTTGCACGCCGGCCCTTTCATGATTCAATGGGCTCGCTGGGCCGGGTGATTTACAATGCCATGCGCGTGGCGTCCGCTTCGGTGAAGATGGCCCGCCAGCGGCTCGAAGCACGCAACCGGGAAGTATTGCTGGCTGCCGGTGTCGAACATGCCGAGCGACGGACGGAACGCGAATTCGAGCGGATCAGCACGGCCGTGGAACGAAACCTGGAAGGCTACCCCCAGTTGCAGCGACAGCTGCGTGAAGATCTGTTAAAGCTTGAAGACGATTACCGCGAAACCGCTGAAATTCCCCAGGGTCTGTCGGACTGGGTCAAGGTGATCGATGCCATCGCCGGCATCAAACCCTCGGGTGACCCCATGGTGGCCAACCTTCTCGAAGATATCCACAACACATTGAAGGAACAACACAAGGCCGCCCTCGAGGGCCATCGAAAAGCGGTGTCGGACCGCCACGGTATCCTCTCCCGCATGGTCCCCCAGTGGCGTGCCACCGACAAAGCCCTCAAGGGAATCGAAAAAGCCATCGCCGACCTGACCGGCCGCTCCCAGGCGGTGGACCAATGCATCACCAACTATGAGACCGTCAGGACACACACCGATATTGCGGAACGTCAACTTTCGTCGTCCTCGCTGACCCAGTTCTTCACCTCCGGACTGGTGCTGGGTGTGTTTGTCATCGGTGCCATCATCAACTTCAATCTGGTTGCCTTGCCCATGTCCGAAATGGTAGGCGGTGCCAGTTATATCGGAGCGTTCAAAACATCCGATGTGGCCGGCATATTCATCGTCTGTCTGGAAGTCGTCGTGGGAATCTTTCTCATGGACGCCCTGCGTTTCACCCGACTCTTTTCGGTAATCGGCTGCCTCGACGACAAAAAGCGCACCTGGTTCTTCTTTATCCTGCTGGCCATGCTGACCATTCTGGCCGGTGTTGAATCGTCTCTGGCCTTCATGCGCGATCGCATCGCTGCAGACATGGAGGCGCTGAGACAGAGTCTGGCCGGCGTGGAACCCACTGCCGTGGCCGCCAGCAATATTCCCATGATCGGCCAGATGATCCTGGGATTCATCCTGCCCTTCATCCTAACCACAGTGGCCATGCCATTCGAGACCTTTGTTTCGTCATCACGGACCGTGCTCGGTGTGGCCGGCGCCTGGGCGCTGCGCGCACTGGGGTTTCTTCTTCGCCTGGCGGGCAACCTGGGCTATTACCTGGGCCGATTGGTGGTTAATGTATACGATCTGATCATCTTCCCGGCCCTCTGGCTGGAGGCACTGATTCTTCGAAAAATAACTGCCTCGCCCTCGGTGCCGAAACCGGAGGAAGATGGCTCTGCCACAAAGAACCAATCCATGACCATGTTGGAGGAGGCGGCGCCATGCAAAAAAACAGCAGACTGAACCTACGCGCGATAATTGCCGCCGCGTTGTTTGCGGCCGTGCTGATTACCATGGGATGTACCCAAAAGATGGACCACACCAAGGGGGTGTACATGCTGGTGGACACCTCGGGCACCTATACCGAGGAACTCAACAAGGCCCGGACCATCATCAACTACCTCCTGGGCAGCCTGGCCCCCGGGGACACCATGGCCGTGGCCCGCATCGATACGGGAAGCTTCAGCGAAAAGGACATCGTCGCCAAAGTCACCTTCGACCAGCGTCCGTCGGTGGCCAACACGCAAAAGCGTGCCTTTCAGAAGCAAGTGGCCGATTTTGTGTCGTCGGTGGCGGGCAGCAGCCACACGGATATTTCCGGGGGACTCCTGCAGGCAGTCGAATACCTGAACGAAGCAGGATCCGGCCAGAAATACATCCTGATTTTCTCGGATCTGAAAGAAGAACTGGCCCGCGGCCACGTGCGGGATGTTCCCTTTCGACTGGAAGGGTTCAACATCATCGCATTGAATGTCACCAAGCTTCGGGACGATATTCGCGATCCCAAAAATTATATGCAGCGAGTGGATCAGTGGCGGGACAAAGCGGAGTCGGGCGGAGGGGCCTGGCGAGTGATCAATGACCTGGAGCGGCTGGACAATATGTTTTCATTGTAGGCTGTATCCCAACCCGATGACCAACGCACCCCGACATGCCTATCATGCCGGGGTGCTTTTCTTTTTTTTAAAAGATGAATTTTTTTTCGATCAACCGCTTTTTCTGCCGGCTCACGTATTCCGCCAACGCCTGTTCGACCCCCTGGTCGATGGGGGGCTTTTCATAATTGGCCAGCCGGTCTGCCAGCATCTTCTCCGTTCTATCGGCCACGCAGCGGGCGCCCTCGGATTCCCATTTCTGATAGTCGTCACGGGTGAACAAATGGGGTTGGTAAAGGCTCCTGCAATGTTTGAACGTGGTGGGATGGGTAAGATAGTTTCCATCACTGCCCAGGCTCTTGATGGTCGCCACGTCAATGGATTCCACGTTGATGTCCATGGCAGTGATCACCCGCCGCAGAGTTCGGCAGACCTCTTCGTCGAGGATCCATTTTTCAAAACTCATAGAGATGTAGGAACCCAGTTGACCGCAGGCGTGAAGAATAAAATTGGCGCCGTTTCTCACCGCCGTGCTCATCATCAGGGTGCCTTCGGCCGCCGCCTGGGAATCCAGACAATGCGAATTGGTCAGCATGCCGCCGGTGCGGCAGGGAATTTGGTAATGGCGGGCCAGCTGGATCACTGCGGATGCCAGAACCACCGCTTCCGGTGCACCCACGGCAGAAGAGACGGTGCGCATGTCCGATGGTGCCGATACCGATCCATATACCACGGGCGTTCCCGGTCCGGCCAACTGGGACAGGACAATGCCGCTCAGGATCTCGGCATTGGCCATGGCCATCAGCCCCGGCAGGGAGATCGGGCCGCTGGTGCCGGCCAGCACCATATCGGTGATCACCAGCGGCTGGCCCAGCCGGGCCAGGTCGATGATGATTTCAGCCATTTCCGGGCTGTACTTGAGCGGTGAGGCTGCATGCACCACGGCGGGCATCACCGGCTGCTTTCTCAGCTCGTCCAGCCCCCCCCAGGCAATCGCGGCCATTTCCACCGAATCCAGCGCGGCCTGCCGGAAATTGCTGCCTGCACAAAAGGCCTTGTCGCACAGGGTCAGGTTGGCAAGCATCATATCCAAGTGGGTGATCTGGGACGGCACATCGTTCGGCTGAACCATGAGGTAGCCGTTCATGTCCAACTGATCGGACGTCTGCACCAGTTTACAGCACGTGAAATAGTCATCCATGGTTGCCGGCCGTCGCACGCCGTCGGCATTGGAGACATTGGGCGCCCCGGCGGTGGGCAGGAAAACGAAGTCATCTTCGCCGATGGCCACGTTGTATTTCGGGTTGCGGGCGTGCACCACAAACCGGGACGGTACCGTCTCTAAGGCACGAACCACCTCTTTTTCAGTGATATACACCCTTGGGTTGGTGACCGTGAATCCGTGCTGCCGGAACAGGTCCAACGCTTCTTCGGAGTTAAACTTGACGCCGGTTTCCGAAAGGATCTCCATGGACGCATCATGGATCAGGTTGATTTCGTCCCTTGTAAACACCTGCATTCGGTCGGTCATCTGCAGCGCTCCCATGTTGTGCCCCTTTGCAGGGGTAAGATGCCGTTAGGGCCTGAGACAAGCAGGTTGCGTATCTCGGTCAATCATCAGATGAACGTTTAAAATGGTGCAGCAAGCACTCAGCAAGAAAAACCACCGGCGTCCAAAAGAAATTGCCGCAGGTTAGCCATCTGCCCGTTTCCCGCCCAAAAGTCAAACGGATTTTCTCAGCGGACAGTCCTGTTTGCTAAGGTATCGGCCAAACCGGAAGATTCTGTAGGGAATAAAGAATCCTGACCCAGGGTGACAGGAGTTGTTAGACCCTTGAAGATGGCTATGCCCCGGTCTGAGTGGGTTCCGAGAATCCAGGAGCCAGTAGTCAGGAGCCAGAAGAAAAAGGAAATCGTTGCACTTTAACAAGTTTATACAAATGACTGAGCCGAAGGCGATCCCTTCTTCTGACTTCTTGTATTCTGACTCCTGAATTCCTTTGCATCGCTTACCGGCATAGCCGATTTTCCCTGACCCGACACAATGGAAACGGTTGTTAAGGAAAAATCAGAAAAAGGATGTTGAATTATCAGGTCATTTCTTTTAGCGTACCTCTCTCGAAGAGTATCGACGCCTGCTGGCAGGTACATTGAAAAAAATCAAGCCTCGGCAGCACTGAAAGGAAAGCGCAAAGTGAAAGGGAAACCCGTAATTCCGCCGGTCTACATGACGGCCACGTATAAGTTCGACAATTCCGATGACCTGATCGATGTGGTCCAGAACCACAGCGGATACATCTACTCCCGATGGGACAACCCGTCGGTGGTGGAGGTGGAACACGCCGTGGCCCACCTGGAAGGCTACGACCACGCCCTGGGTTTCAGTTCGGGCATGGCCGCCATCTCTACCGCCGTTCTGGCCCACGTGCAGACCGGCGACCGAATCGTGACCACCCGGGAAATCTACGGCGGCACCTTTGAACTGATGAATACCGTTCTACCGGGGTTCGGCGTGGATGTCACCTATGTCAACTGTTGGAAAACCGATGAAATCCTGGCTGAAATAGACAAGGGCCTGACGCTGCTTTATCTGGAATCGCCAACCAATCCCCTGCTCCGCGTGGTTGATGTCCCGACGCTGGCCAGCGCCGCCCACGCCAAAGGGGCTCTGGTGCTGCTGGATGCCACCTTTGCATCACCGATCAACCAGCATCCGGTACAATGGGGGGTCGACGTGGTTATTCACAGCGGCACCAAGTACCTGGGCGGACACCACGACGTCACCGCGGGATTCGTCTGCTGCAACAAACCCTGCTCGGACCGCATCTGGAACCGCAGAAAAATATTCGGCGGAGTCATGGATCCCATGACCGCATTCCTCACCCTTCGCGGCCTGCAGACCCTTGAGCTTCGCATGCACAAACACAATCAAAACGCAATGGCGGTCGCTCGTTTCTTGGCCGCGCACCCCAAAGTCACCGCCGTGCACTACCCGGGACTGCCCGCTCATCCTGACCACAAGATTGCCAGCGCACGCATGACCGGTTTCGGCGGCATGCTCAGCTTTGAGGTGGCTTCGGACTTCGACGGAACCAAACAGGTGATGGACCGCTTGAAGACGATCAAGCTCGCCACCAGCCTGGGCGGTGTCACCAGCCTGGCCAACCAGCCCCTGACCAACACCCATGCGGCGCTGAGCCCCGAAGCCCGTGAGAAGGCCGGTGTCAGCGAAAATCTGGTGCGCCTCTCCGTGGGTGTCGAAGCGGTGCAGACGCTGATCGACGACCTGAATCAGGCACTGGACGTCATATGATCGTTGCCGGAATCTCACCGGGGCCCGCATACGGCAACCCACACCGATGCGGCCGATCGTGACGGGCACGATCAAGCGTCCACCCTGGACGTTGCCGGTCATTGTCTTTTCACAATTCGCCGGTGGCTCCATCTGGTTTTCGGGAAATGCGGTACTTGCAGACTTAATGCAGCACTGGTCTTCACCGTCACCCATGGCCGGCTGGATAACCAGTGCGGTTCAATTGGGCTTTATCGCCGGCACGCTGGTCTTCGCCATTTTCGCCGTTTCCGATCGCTTTTCGCCGCGGCGGATCTTTTTGCTGTGCGCAGTGGCGGGCGCCCTGTCCAACCTGCTCACCGGCCTGGCAGGCAACAGTCTGGCATGGTTGCTGGGTCTTCGATTCATCACCGGGTTCTTACTGGCGGGTATCTACCCGGTGGGTATGAAGATCGCCGCCGGGTGGTATCAGAAAGGTCTGGGCAACGCCATGGGTTTTCTCATCGGGGCGCTGGTGCTGGGCACGGCCTTTCCCCACCTGTTGAAAGGCGGACTGTCATCGGTGCCCTGGCAGGCTGTCATCGTTCTCTCTTCAGGCGTATGCCTGCTCGGCGGTCTGTCGATGTTTCTGCTGATTCCGGACGGGCCTTACCTGGCGGTGGGGACCCGATTCAATCCGCGGGCAGTCCTCACGCTGTTAGGCCATCGGGAACTCCGCGCCGCCGCCTTGGGCTATTTCGGCCACATGTGGGAGCTCTATACCCTGTGGGCTTTTGTGCCGGTCTTTCTGGCGGCATACCTGTCGAGCGTTCCCGGCCTTTCCCGCAATGTCTCTTTCTGGAGCTTTCTGATCATCGGTATCGGCAGCGTGGGATGCAGCGTCGGCGGACTGGTCTCGGCGCGCGTGGGCAGCGCGCGGGTGGCCTTCATCCAGTTGGCGGTCTCCGGCATCTGCTGTCTTTTCTCTCCCCTCTTTTTCGCTGCCCCCCCTGCCCTGTTCCTGGCATTCATGCTGCTCTGGGGGACGGCCGTGGTGGGGGATTCGCCACAATTCTCAACCATCGTGGCCCGCACGGCGCCGCCGGAACTGGTGGGCAGCGCCCTGACCCTGGTCAACTGCATCGGGTTTTCCATCACCGTGGTCAGCCTGTCACTGATGCAGTGGATCGCGGCCATGGTGCCCCCGCAATACCTGCTCGTCCTGCTGGCCGCAGGACCGACAGCAGGCCTGGTCTGCATGAAATCGCTTGTGGGAAAAAACCGGGTCACTACGACGTGAGGTTCCCAGAACTGATATTTTAAGAGACTCGAAGATTTAGCGGAAACTTCCCAGACAGGCAAAGCGTATATCCAATTTCGATCAAGGAACCGCAGAATGATGAAGGAAGGTATGCTGTCTTTTCAATGATCGCCATCGCGCACCGAATCAATCCTTCGAGATTCGAGATTGGATATTGGACATTCGACCCCTCGAACCCCGAACCCCGAACCCTGAACCCCGAACCCCGAACCCTTGAACCCTTTGTTAAAACATCGAACATCGAACATCGAACATCGAACATCGAACATCGAACATCGAACATCGAACATCGAACATCGAACATCGAATGAAAAAAATACATGCCTTACGGGACAGTCAACTGCTATATTTTCTATTCATTCCGAACAATTGAACAAATTAAACCAACCAAACGAAATCATAACCTACCACTAACCTACGACCTTCGCCCTAAATTCTATTCAACCACTTAATTGATAGAAGGCCTTTTTCTTCTAAAGCTGCGAACTCTGGATCGCCAGTCAGAAGAACGGCATCATATATCCCGGAAAGCGCCGCTGCAAAAGCATCGGCATAAGAAACCTGAAATGTGGCTTTCAATGACGCTGCAGACAACAACAACTTTTCATCAATGACATCAATAATGGTAACCGGAAAAGCCTTTATACGTGCATATGCAAGATCGGCAACCGATTTGCCCTGTTCCCTCAAGGTGATATAGTAAACCTCACCGAGTTGAATGGCATGAATATACAGTCGGCATCGCCCTTTGCGTGCCGATAGCAATAGCTGCTGCAGCCATTTTGCAAAAGGCTCATCTTCGAGATAGCCGATGAGGGCATAGCTGTCGAGCACGTAATTATCTATTTTGAGCACCGTTTTCTTTCAATCGGTCGGCTCGTCTATATTGCAAAAGCTTTTCAATCAGTCCTGATTTTGGAATCATACCCTTGGCTGCCATGACCGGGTCCTCTGAATCGGGGATCATCAGCACCCCCTCTCCCTTTTGAATCCAATGGATGATCGTCGCCTTTTTTATGCCATATCGCGCCCTGATTTCTTTGGGGATGACGATCTGACCTTTTGAAGTCACTTTTGATTTGAGGGTTTCCATTCTAGTTTTCCTGGTACGAATGCGGTTCCACCTTGGATGGTTGTTGAACCCGATTGTTCAATGATCTCTCTTTTACAGAATCATTACCCTCAAAGTAAGATATTGTCAATCATTTCTGCCTTACTTGACGTGTTGTTGATAGATGTATTTTCACCGCCCAGTTTATCCCGCATAGCGGGGCTTCGCTCGAGTTCGCAGAGGCGCGGAGTTTTCGGGACGCGGATTGCCGCCCCGGTTAAATTCGCTTTGCTCCTCACTGGCGTGAATTGAACGGGGCAGGCCGATGAACACGGATAGGGCGTTGGGGTTGTCAGCTGTCGCTGAAAAAAGAACATACAAAATCTTTATCTGCTGTTTCCGTGCAAATCTGTGTCCCATTATTTTTTACTATTGTTCGTTTAATTTCTGAGCAGCCTCCAGAATTGCGCTTCGCGGCGATGGTCTTTTTGATGAAATGACTTTGTCAGCCAAATGCTTGTGGTGCGGAAATGAATCAAGCTTCGGATAGTGAGGGGTGTTGTCGTACCTGAAAAGCAACTTGTTTTGATCATCTTGAAAATGGTACTGGGCGCCAAGATGGGTCATACCCAAACTGAGCGTTTCAATTTTTTACAGATACCATAATTGGTTTGTATTCTTTGCTTTTGCGGTTTACTGATCTTAAAAAATTGAAACCCGTTGGGATGGTCGATCTCACCGCATAACCGGTGTCAGCCGACATCCCGCATAGTCCACTATAGCGGAATGCCAGCTTCCTTTGTTCTGCGGCAAGCTCGACAATCGCTCAACCTGAGTTATACTTTCCTTTTTTGCAATGAGTGCTTCGTTCAACTCAAAAAGGTGTCCTTGTGCAAAGCGAATGCGGATTCTCAGATTCACTCGTTCGAATGTCAAAATTTCTACTTCATAGCGCTCGATGTAGACGTCATTCAAAATCCGAACCGCTGATTCGACATCCTCAATGTAATGTTTCAGGATATCAGGCAACATTCTGCAGCTTTCTTTCTACGCTTAACCTGATCTCCAAATAGTGCTGATAATCATTGGACCATTCAATAAAATCTATGTCATCTCCCATTTGGCCTTTTCGATATTTATCGAAAAATAACTCTGACATTATGTGATAGCGGTTCTCATATGTGCTGAGGCGCTTCGTCACTGAAATAAGTGCATCGAGGGAGGTATCATATTCGATTATGTGCTTTTGCATAGCGCCTACCATCATTTATAGATTTGCTTTCTATTTTTTAAAATTATAGCGGCTCATTACAGGAGTGTCAACGAGCCTCAATACCGAGGTATAATTGGTTCCTTTTTTGTAGGTCGTTGGTTGAAAACTCACCGCCCGCTTCGCTCGAGCCGCGGAGAACGCAAAGGGTGTTTAAATTAATTTCTGAGAGGGAAAATGACAGATCATAGAAAAAACTGAACTCTGAAAAATTTTCACTGCGTCTTTGCGGTGAGAAAATAAGTGCTAACAGACTTCAACCTTCTACCTCCTACCTGCTTTTTAGCCACCCCGGTTAAATTCGCTTCGCTCTTCACTATCGTGAATTTAACAGGGCAGGCGGACACACACTGACTTACACAGACAATATTAATTTTGAGTTTTGAATTTTAAATTATTAAACGATTCCGATACCTTAATTCAAAATTAAGAATTCATCATTAACAATTGCTTTTCTCACCGCCCAGTTTATCCCGCATAGCGGGGTTGCGATCGGGTTTGTTGTGGGTGGTAGGTTGTGGTCGTTGGATAATTCAACCTTCGGCCTATAGGCCTGTTTTTTATTCACCGCCCGCTGCGCTCGAGTGCGCGGAGGACGCAAAGGGTGTTTTAGACCGGTGAAATACGCTGTGCTGTCACCCTCGGGTCCCAGGTGAAATGATGATGCTCGCTGCGCGATTTCACGGGATAAAAAGTTTCACTGGCTTAAGTTGGATTTGTTATGTTCGTTGGCCCGGTGAAATTCGCTGCGCTGTCACCTTCGGTGAGTTTCACTGGCTGAAGGTTTGTTGAGTTTGTTGGGTTCACTTGAACCCTCGAACCCTTGAATCCTTGACCCCTTTGTTAAACATCGAACATCGAACATCGAACATCGAACATCGAACATCGAACATCGAACATCGAACATCGAACATCGAACATCGAACATCGAATGAAAAAAATACATGCCATACGGGACAGTCAACAGCTATCTCGTGACAGGATTGACAGGATCGTCAGGATCGAAAACAGAGACTCACCGCAGAGGACACAGAGAGAACTGAGTTTTTCTGGACACCCCGGTTAAATCCGCTACGCTTGTCACTGGCGTGAATTTAACAGGGCAGGCGGACACACACGAACGCACACAGACAAGGTTAAGTTCAGCCTACGGCTTAATTAGTAACCAATTGAACAAATTAAACAAACCAACCAATCAAACCAGGTTAACCAATAAAACTAACCAACGACCTTCTTTCTAAATCCTACATTATGAATGCTGAACGCTTTCGGCCCGTTGGGACTATTTTTCAGGCCCTCGACAACAGATGACGATCAAAAAAACCATTCTTGAATGAAAATTATGTAAAAACTTGCCATTTTTTTAACATTCATATATATGTCCTATTAA
>NZ_JASJGN010000053.1:0-22488 GCF_033791525.1 Desulfosarcina sp. | reverse complement strand
GCACGGGAACCTGCAGCAGATGATGGGTGCCCACATGGGTGTAGACGACGATCAGCGACCAGAAGCCGATCAGGGAAAGGGTGTGGCTGTAGAGCGGACTGCGCGTGGCCAGGGGCAATACGTAGTAGGCCACCCCGAGGGCCAGGGGCGTCAGCAGGAGGCCAAAGATGTTGTGGCCGTAAAACCAGAGCAGAATGGCATCCGGAATGCCCAATAAGGCGCCGCTGTCCGGTTTCCAGATCACGTTGCCCAGGCAGTATCCCACGGCCGTCAGTATCACCGCGGCACAGGCATACCAGATGGACACATACAGGATCGGCTCCTGGCGCCGGTGCACGGTCATAAAGAGATTAAAAATGACCAACCCGAACAGGCCGGCGATCATCATGTCCACCGCCCAGGGCAATTCGGCGTATTCACGGCCCTGGCTGTAGCCCATGCCCAGGCTGACGACACCAATGACCAGGGTCAGATTCCATAAAATGGCCGTGACCACCCCCAACCGCTGGCTGTACAATTGGGTCCGCAGCAACCGGGGCGTATAATACAGGGCCGCGGCCAGCAGACCGGGGGTGACGAAACCAAACAGCACCAGGTTGACATGGATGGGTCGGACGCGCCCGAATTGGAAAAATTCGATATTGGCCAAGAAGTCGGGTGCAATCAGATAGCCGGCTGCGATCATGCCAAAGCTTGTGGCAAAGGCAAACCACACCGCAGAAGTTAAGGTAAACGCTTTTGCAGCAGCCTGGCTGCCGAGTTGCTCAGTAATCGTGATGGTGGAGGCCATTGAATTCCTCATTCATACATGGTGCTTTAACTGTGGCATGCCAGCCAGCAATCCAGGTTGACTTTTTTCTCGCGGTGGCATTGGATACAAAAGCCCATATAGAAGCGTTTGCCTTGCAGGCGGTCCATCTGGCGGACCTCTCCGTGGCATGCCTCGCAGGCGATCTCTTTTTTGATATGCCGCTGGTGATTGAACAGCACATGTTCAGCCACTTTGTACACTTTTACCCATGGCGTGGGTGTGTTGGTGTTGTAGTAGTTATGCTCTTTAAGGATCTGCGGGTGGTTGGCGATGATGTAGTTGTGGCAGTGCAGACATTTTTCCACCGGTGGCAGTCCCGGGTTTATCGAGCGACCCACATAGGAGTGGCAATAGTAACAATCGATGGCCTTGACTCCCGCGTGTAATTGATGGCTGAACGGGATGGGCTGCTCCGGATAGATCCGACTCCCCGGCGTAGCATAGAACAAAAAGAGCAATCCAAGCACTAAAAATACAGAAAGGCCGATCAAGACCAGCGGCCCTCGGTTGGTCCACATGCGCCATAGGGTATCGCCGAAGGCCGTAAAAAAGCGCATGGGACGGCCACGGGTACCGATGAGGATGGCGATCACCACAAGGGTTAGCAGAGCAAAGGAAGTTATCAGGATTTCCATATTGAGGGCTCGGATATATAGGTGTTTAGACTGAAGGTATAAGGCATAAGGGCCCGCATAGACCGCCTGTTCTCGGGTTTAACCATCATTTCGACCATCCCACAATCATGATCTCAACCTTTCTATATTCAGTCGATCAATTGTTCCTGTCGTGACACCAGCAATTCTGGAAACTGTTTAAAATAAATGGTGACGGCAGCGGCCAGCAGACCGAAAAAACCGACGGCCACGGCGGCTTCCACCCAGCCCAGGGGAATGTATTGGGCATGGTGATGGAAGGAGGGGCCCAAGAGCAGGTAGTGCTCCAGCCAGATGCCGGCCATGACCGCCAGGCAGATCACCGTCATGGCCCTGGGCATGGTTTTGATCCGTCGGTTGAGCAGGATCAGAAATGGGGCTATGAAACAGCCGATGAAAACGGTCCAGGCCAGCACGTTCCAGGGGGCGGCCATGGTGCGCTCGATTACATAGGCGGTCTCTTCGGGGATGTTGCCGTACCAGATCACCACGAACTGGGCATAGAAGAAATCGGCCCACACCAGGCAGAACGCGAAAAAGAGTTTGCCGATATCGTGAAACTGGTTCTTCTCGACATGGTAGCCGTTTCTACTGCTCAGGTGTAAAATTGAACTCAGGACGATCAGGGCCCCGAAGCCGATGAAAACGGCTTTAACAAAGGTGTAGGCGCCGAAAAGGGTTGAGTACCAGTGCGGGTCCGTGGCCATGACCAGATCGTAGCCGACCAGGGAGAGGACCAGGGCGAAGGCCAGCAGGTAGAGGATGCCGAAAACGGTCATGCGGCTGGCCAGGCGCTTCTCATCCGGCGGATGTTGATCCCAGCGCGCCAGCAGCCAACGGCCGAAGGGACCCGAGGCGCCCCGGTCTTTCAGGGTAAAATAGAGCCGATGGTACAAAAAGGTCAGGCCGAGGCCATACAGCAGGCACAGCCCGAAAAGATCCCGGCCGAACATGAACGGCACGTTGAGCCAGACCTCCTTGCCGTGCAGGTCTTCGTGGAGCCAGGGAAAGATGTGCTGCTGGCCGAGAAACAGGATGACGAACAGGACCAGGGAAACCGGGAAGAAGGCGGTAAAGGATTCGGCCACGTCCGTTAGTGGTCCGCTCCAGCGGGCTTTTACCGTGTGCATGAGGGCCGAGAAGAGCACGGCACCCTGGGCGATGGCCGAGAAAAACAGAAAGTTGAGCAGATAGGCCTGCCAGGCCCGGGCCGGGTTGCCGACAAGGGCCACCGTGATGAAAATCAGAAACCCGGCGGCGGTCAGGCCGTAAAAGATCTTCATCAGCGGCAGTGGATTTTCCTGGTTTTTTGATGGTTGCGTAGACATGCTCACCTTTCCATCATCTCTTAACGCCTTTAAACATCATTTGTTTTAATTTCGGCACCGTTTGTCTCGAAGAAACGGGTCAGTTCGTCCTGCTCGTCTTCACTGCAACAGGCCAGAACTCCGAATCGATCCCCGGAAAAGCGCTCATCGTAGTGCGCCGGGGTTTCAAAACGCGGTAGGCGCGCCTGGGAGATCAGCCCGAGCACGTTACCCAAGACAGCGAACAAAATGGTGAATTCGAATCCCACGATGAAAAAGGGCACCAGCGCCACCACCGGTTTGCCGCCGACGATCAATGACCAGCGTAGGGAGGTGAAGGCGGCCAGGAAGAATCCGGTGAAGAACCCAATGATACCACCGGCCAGGGTAAACCAGCCCACCCGGCTCTTGGGGGGCTCCAGGGCGTGTTCGATGGCGTGGCTGGGAATGGGGCTGTAAACCTGCTCGATGATCCAGGGCGTCTCGCGCAGCCCGTCGATGGCCAAAGCGGCACGTTGTTCGCTGGAAAAAATGCCCATGATGGAAACCGTATCAGCCGGCATGGGATTCTCCTTCCTGCAGGGTTTCTTTCATCTCTGTCATGGAGACCGACGGCATGTGCTTGACAAACAGGACGAAGAGGAAAAAGAAGAGGCAAAAGGCGCCGATCATGATGCCGAATTCGACCAGGCTCGGCGCATAGAGCCCCCAGGCGTGGGGCAGAAAATCGTGGGCCACCGAACCGACGATGATCACGAAGCGCTCATACCACATGCCCACGTTGACCAAAAGCGAGATGACAAAAAGGATGCGGATATTGGTGCGCACCTTTTTAAACAGCAACAGTAGCGGGACGATGGTGTTGCAGGTGACCATGATCCAGTATTCCAGGGCGTAGTCCCCGAAGGCCCGCCAGCGGAAGGATTCCACCTCCACCGGATTGTGGCTGTACCAGGCGATGAAGATTTCGGTGGCATAGGCAAAACCCACGATAAGGCCGGTGAAGACGATGGTCTTGGCCACGCTTTCCAGCACGTGCGTGGTGATGATGGCCTCGTATTTGAAGATGATGCGCAGGGGGATCATCAGCGTAAGCACCATGGCCAGGCCCGAATGGATGGCCCCGGCCACGAAATAGGGGGCGAAGATGGTGGTGTGCCATCCGGGGATGACACTCAGGGCGAAATCCCAGGAGACCACGCTGTGCACCGAGATGACCAGGGGGGTGGCCAGGGCGGCGAAAAAAAGGTAGCCGCGGGTGTAGTGGCGCCAGATTTCCCACTCACCGGTCCAGCCCAGGGAGATTACCTTGAAGATCTTGTGCCGCAGCCCGTGGCTCCGGTCGCGGATGGTGGCCAGGTCCGGCAGCATGCCGGTGTACCAGAACAGGCTGCTGACCGTCAGGTAGGTCGAAATGGCCACCACGTCGAACATCAGCGGCGACTGGAAGTTGGGCCACAGGGTGCGTTGATTGGGAACCGGCAGCATGTAGTAGACCATCCAGACCCGTCCCAGGTGGATGAAGGGAAACAAGCCGGCGGTACACACGGCAAAGACGGTCATGGTTTCGGCTGCCCGGGCGATGGGGTTGCGCCACCCGGCCCGAAACAGGTGCAGGATGGCCGAAATCAGCGTGCCCGAATGGGCTATTCCCACCCAGAAGACAAAGTTGATCAGGTAGGTTCCCCAAAACACGGGGTTGTTCTGGCCGCCGACACCGATGCCCACCAGGATCTGATAGGTCCAGCATCCCGCACCCAGAAGAATCCCGGCAAAGAGCAGGGCAACGAGCACCCAGTAGCTGCGTTGGGGCGGTGTCAGGGTATCCAGAACCGTGTTGTCAATGGACTTGTAGGTTAGTGTCTGCTCCATCGATACCTTTTATCCTATTCCGGATGAATTGGACTCGATTTAAACGGTCTGAGTCACTTTTTTAAGGTAAATCACCGCCGGCTTGGTGTTCACGTACCCCAGCACCTGATAGGCCCGCGGATCCTTGATCAGTTGGCTTACCCGACTGGTCTTGTCCATGAGGCTGCCGAAGGTTAAAGCACCGGTGGGACAGGTCTGGGCGCAGGCCGGCACCACCTCGCCGTCGCGGATGGCGCGGTTTTCGTTTTTGGCCACGTTGTGGGCATCCTTGATCCGTTGGATGCAAAAGGAACACTTCTCCATCACGCCCTTGCTGCGCACGGTGACGTTGGGGTTGAGCTGCATCGGAAGAGGCTCGGGTCGCTCCCAGTCGAACCAGTTGAAGCGTCGCACCTTGTAGGGACAGTTCTGACCACAGAAACGGGTGCCGATGCAGCGGTTGTAGATCTGGTTGTTGAGCCCCTCCTTGGAGTGGTGGGGCGCATAGACCGGGCAGACCGCCTCGCAGGGGGCATTGTCGCAGTGCTGGCACATCATGGGCAGGAAGGTGAGCCGCGCCATGTCTGCCGGATTTTGGTAGCACTGGATCTGCAGCCAGGCCATCTCCCGGCCTTCAAGAATTCGCTTCTCTCCGACGATGCCGATGTTGTTCTCCGCATAGCAGGCCCCCACGCAGGCCGTGCAGCCGATGCAGCGGTCCATGTCCACGATCATGGCCCAGCGGTAGCCGTCATGGTCGTGGGGGGGGTAGAGATCCCGTTTGGGATCGTAGCCTTCGGGCAACGGCGGCGTCAGCGGGAAGCTGTCCATGGTCAGTCCCGGTTTGTCGTGGCTGTCCTGGTGGCCGATCTGGTCGATGGCTACGGTGGGTGCGATTTTACGGCCCAGGGCCAAGCGGTGGCCCGAGGTCGTGGCTAGCGCCACGCTTCGGCCGCTTTTCTCCAGGCTCGCCAGCGGTGTGGCAAACGACGGTGCCCCGGCGTCGGCGTCGACCGATGGATCCAGTATGGCCAGGGGATTAACGCCCTGGCCGCTGCCCCAGCGTCCGAACACGCTGTGGCCCTGCCCGGCAGACACCACGACGGTTCCCGGAAAAACGCCCGCATAGGCTTTAACCGGGGCCTGAATTTCCCCGCTTTGGGTCTTCAGGGTAACGACATCCCCATCCTTCATGCCATCGGCGGCCATGCTATCCGTATTGATCAGGGCCGTGGTTTGCCAGGGGATCTGGGTCAGGGTATCCGGGGTTTCGATCAACCAGGGCCGGTTGGCACCCCGGCCGTCGAAAAAGCGGATGGAGGGCGGTGCCATGAGCACATATTCATCCGATGGCTCCGGTAGGGTCGCCAGGTAGGTTTTCAGGGTCGCCGCAGCTCTCAGGTTGGCCTTGGGGCTACCGCTCGTGGCGCGGTCATCGCCGAATCGTCCGCCTTTCTGGATCGTCTTCAGCCAGGTGGTAGCGGTTTGACTGTCCTGGCCGGTCAGGACGGTTCGGGTCACCATGGACTGGTAGTCGGCCGCCGGCCGCTGGTCGGGCGGGAGCAGATTGAGCAGCAGGTCCCCCAATGCCGGCGCCTGTGTGATCTTTCCCATGGTGGGCTGCAGGGTGGCCAGCGCGGCCGTATTGCTTTCATAGGCGTCCCAGGTTTCCAGGGCCATTTGTACTGGCACGATCAGATCGGCGGTGGCTGCGGTCTCATCCATGAAATTGCTAAAGGCCACCACGAAGCGCTTTTTGTGGCTCAGGGTTTTGGCGATGCGGCTGCCGCCGGGTATGGAGAAGACCGGATTGACGTTGTTGAGCAAGACCAGTTCCACGGATTTTTTATCCATGGCATCGAATGCGTCCAGGACGGTGGACCGACGGTCGGCGATCTCCACCCGGTGACGGTTGTTAAAATCGAACAGGGACAATTCAGGGTTCAGGGCCAGGTTGAGAAAAAGGGCGGCCAGTTCCGCGGCAACTGCATGGCTACCGGCACTGCCGGCGCCCGTGCCCAGAACCAGGGGCTGTTTTGCCGCCAGCAACTGACGGCCGACGATGGTCTGGTCTTCAACGCTGACGCCCGACATGCGGGCCACTGCTTCGGGGGTGTAGGTCTCGGTTACGACGGCCAGGGCATCGCGCAGGTTGCGGTTCACATTCCGACCGTTCTCGTCGCCGGTCACCGTGCGAATCAGTCCCATGATCACTGCCGCCTCGGTGCCCGGACGGCAACCGATCCAGCGGTCGGCATTGGCGCCGGTCAGCGACTGGAACGGGCTGACCTGGACAAACACGCCTTTGCTGCCGTTGCTCAACATGTGCATGGCCTTGAACTTGCGGGCGTATTCCACCGGTGAGAGCCAGGTCTCCAGAAAGTCGGCGCCAAACCCGACCAGCACATCCGCCCGGTCCATCTGCAGCACAGGCAGGGCGGGGCTGCCAAAAATCTGCTGGTGGGCAAATTTGAGCGCTTCATGGGCAAGGGGTTCGAAGACAATGGGCGATTCGCCGTTAAACGCTTGCAGTACCGCGGCGAACAGGTCCAGTTGGGTCTGGCCGACGACCTCGGTGACCATGGAGATACGGCCGGTTCCGCGATTGGCTGCCGCCCGGGCCTTTCCCCGGATCAATGCCTCGGCTTTTTCGAAAGGGATTTCCTGCCACCCATCCTCCGTCTTCAGCCGGGGCATCCACAGTCGGTCGGGATTATAGAGCCCCTGCAAGGCCGCCTGGCCCCGGATGCAGAGCGTTCCCAGGTTGACCGGGTGCAGGTGGTTTCCTTCCAGTTTGATGATCCGGCCCTCACGGTTTTTGGCCAGCACACCGCAGCCGGCCGGGCATTCCCGGCAGGTGGATGCATACCAGGCTTCCTTGCCGGTGACCATGTCTTCTGTGGCCCGGACCATGGTGAACAGATTGTCTTCGGGTTTGGCTGAGCAGCCGGCGGCAACGGCGACGCTGCCCATGGATGCAATCTTGAGAAATGTTCTGCGATTCATGCGTAATGCCCGTTCGTGCCAGGTTTCCCATGCCGATGACATGGGTGGACCGGATCCTTCACCCATCCTGTAGCCGATGGATGGCTTATTGTCAGTTAAAGTTACCATTCGCCGCAAGTGTTGCGGCCATGGTGCTGGTGAACGTCGGGGTTAAAATGATTTGGAGCAAAACTATCGCCACGATAGCAAAAGGCAGTTAGGGTGTCAATCGCGTAAAGTGAGAGGCAGGGACTATCGGTAGGCGATCAATATGCAGGGGGAAGACCACTTGTCAAGGATTGAAGGATGCAAGGAAGGCGGTCACGGTGAAGATTTTAGGGGCCACTTTTTCATCGTTGAACATGATTGCCGAGCCGGCCCAGTTCTCATCTGCTATCTTTGGATACTGCCCGGTGCAGATCAGAGGGAACCGTCCAGCCAGGTGCCGGTTCGCAGGCGCCAGGCGATAGCCGGCCCTGCAGTTAGAACCGTGAAAACCACCAAGATTATCGCGATTCGCCAGGCGGACCGTCGGATACGCCTGCAGGCCGGATCGGTCAGGACCGGGTATCGGCAGCGGGTGCGCGCGGCCAGCCAGAGGGCGATGCTTTCCATGACGACGACGGCCATGCACCCGAAGATGATGAACCCGGCACCATAGAAATCCGGCAGAAACAGGCACCAGGGGCAGGGGTGGGAGAGGACTTGGTAATAATAGGCTGACCACACCTGTTTTACGGCAACCATTGCTGCGATGCCCCAAAGGGTCGCGATGATGGCCATTATTACGCCAGACGTGCGGTGCGGGGATCGAATCGCTGTCACCGCCAGGGCCAGCAGTGCCGCACTTCCCACCAGGCTGAACCCGAGGCAGACCGGCACGAGCGATTTGATGACAGTGGATTCGGATGCGCCGGTCAGCACCTGATCGTATACCGCCGCGCAGCAACTGACCGGGGGGACGTTCTCAACCCGCATCAGGGCCTGCCAGGAGAAGCAGACGGCCAGTACGAAAAAGGGGGCGGCGCTGAGCATCACCCGCGCTCCGGCCTGGGTCAATACCCCTTGGGGATGGTGACTGTCCAGGCCATCCAGCACCCGCCAGCCATATAGGACGATCAGGGTGAGGCCCCAGAAAATCATGGCCCGGCTGCCGTCGGTTCCCATGGCCTGCAGGACACCGGTTCCGCACATGGCCCCGGGAACCATCCGGTGCCAGACCCCGGCAATGCCCACGAGACCCAGCAAGCCAGCAGCTGCCAGGCAGCCCAGGGCCCAGCGACCCAGAAGCACGGCAGATTCAGCATGGCGTTCCCGCCGCAGCTGATCGATATCCGCACGCGCCGGGGTCCAGTTGAGCATCACGTCCACAGCCTGAACGGCACCCGTTGCATAGAGCAGTCCGCCGGTTGCCGCCGCCACCCAAAATGCCCAGACGAGAGGGTGCCAGGTCATGGTGATTCCTGTTTTGCGGCGTTCTCGGTCAATGTCCCTGAGGCCAGGTGATACCGCCGGTCAATTTCATCGGATGACCGCAGCCGCGGGTCGTGGGAGCAGATGACCACCGCCGTCCCTTCACGGGCGGTGCGGCATAGTTGCGCACGAATCTGCGCTGCATGGTGGTCATCCTGGAAGGCTGTCGGCTCATCGGCCAGGATGAACCGTGGACTGGCCACCAGTGCCCGGGCGATGGCCAGGCGCTGGCGCTGCCCGCCGGACAGGGTGCTTGTCGGGGCATCGGCCAGCACCGACAGGTCGGCGTCAGCCAGCTGCCGGAGAATTTCCTCCTGCATGCGGGACCAGGCGATCTGCCTCGGGATCATGGGCAAGAGGAGGTTCTCCGCCACGGTGAGGTCCGGTATCAATGCCAGATGCTGGAACACGATGCCCACCTGCTGCCGCCAGGGGTCGCGGTGGCGGGACGGCCATCGGGAGACGGGCAGGCCGTCGGCCCACACCTCGCCTGCCGTGGGGCGCAGCAGGCCGGCCAGCAAATGCAGCAGGGTGCTCTTGCCGCTGCCGGTATCTCCGCTCACCAGGCTGACCGTACCCGGAGAAAATACCGCCTCCACCGATTTCAGCACGAGCGGTTCATCGGTGTGTTTTCCGGGCCACCGGAAATCCAGCCGGCGGCAGGCCAGCCCCGCATTCAGTTCCATGGATCTGCCTGCAGCATGGTCCAGGGGGCATCGGTTGCCGCCCGGACACTGGTGAGACAAACGGCGGCCAGGAAGGGCAAACCCACCAGTGCAACGATCTCCAGCATGATCATAGCGGCTCCGCTGCTGACAAGGGTCAATGCCGCCAGGTGCTGGCCTCCCGTGATCCAGTAAGCGGTGACACCGGCAGCGGGCGGATAGAAGACGGCGGCGTAAGCCGAGGCCAGACCCAGCATCACAGCCGGAGTCCCCACGATCATCGCCCGGATGACTTGGAGCCGTACAATGTCCGCGGTGGTCCATCCCAGCGATTTGAGCAGGCCCCAATGGGCCCGCTGGCCGGTATGGTCCAGCACCGTTCCCGTAATGATCAACAGCAGGGCCAGCAGAGCCGGGATGCCGGCGACCACCGCGATGCCGCCCGATCGAACGGCCTGGGTGCGATGGCGCAGGGCACTGGCAGTGCGATCGGTGATGCGTACGGGCCATGGAAAGGCGGCGGCGAGATCAGCCTGGATGGCCTGCTCCTCTTCTCGTCGGAACAGGTGGACGGCCAGGTCGCTGGCCTGGCCAGGCGCCAGTCCCAATAGGTGACGCGCATCGTCCGGAGTGATCCATACGAGGTCATGGGTGGCCAGACTCGTGTCGGCCGGGAAGAGATCGATGACCGTGACGGTCAGGGGATGACGGCTTCCAAGGTTCAGGCGATTCTCCGGCAAGGCGCGGGCCACTCCCTGACCCACCACGGCCTGGCCGGCTGACGGGATTTTCATTCCGTTCAGCACGCTTTCGGGGACGACGGCGGTGGAAGCCATCACTGTAACGGGGCCCTCGGGGCCTGTCACCACACCCCACAGGCGGGGGGTCGGATCGAGCACACCGGGAACGCGTTTCGCCAAGGCCACCGCGTTGTCGGCGGGGATGGGCGCCCACCCGCCGCCGTCGATGCGCCGGATCACCAGGTCCGGAGACTGGTCCAGGAGGCGCGCCCAGGTCGCGTCCATCGCCTGGCTGAAGAGCAGGGCCGTGGCGATCAGGAAAACCAGGCTGGCCAGGCAGGCAAACAGCAGCATGGACCGGCCGGCATGGCGCTGGACGTCCCGTGCGGCCCAGATGGCCATGGGCGGATATCGGGTTTCCGAGATCATGGGGCGGTCACCAGGCCGGCGGAAAACCGTAAATCAACGCCTGGATGCACCGTCTCCGGGTGGCGCATGGGGCTGCCGGCGGTCCACAGTGCCGGTGCTGACAGGGTCATCGCTTTCATCCATGCGCTGGCGCCGCCGTCATCCTGGTGGGCAACCCGCAGCAACAGGTCGGCGGTTGTGGCGAGCACGAGCAGCATGCTGGCACTGACGGCGACCATCAACAGGCGCCGGGCGCCGCGGCACGGTGCCGGCTGCCGATGGTTTTTTTCTTCAGGCGGGGTATGCATGGTCTAAGGTTCCGAGGTTCAGGGTTCCGAGGTTCAGGGTTCAAGGTTCAGGGTTCAAGGTTCAGGGTTCACCGAAAATCTCAGCCAAAGTTACCATTAACGGTGAACGCTGAACGGGTGAACGATTACCGCCGGTTCAATCCGTTTTTTCCGCCGGCAGCTCGCGGCGGCTGATCGTTTTCCACAGCGCGTCATCGACCTGATCGAAGGTGAATACGGTTTGGCTGCCATGGCGGTTTTTGAAGGTAGCCAGTTGGGCGGCATCGCCCAGGGCAATGATGGCCGGCCCCATGGGGCCCACCACATCGGACCCGGCCACCCATGTGGCTGTGCGCCCGTCGATGGGCTGGCCGGTAAAGTAGTCCCGGACCACCAGGCGATCAATTTCCATCTGCGGTTTGCCGAGGTAGACCGTCGGCCGAAGCCAGGTCCTGAGCAGGCAGCCGTTTCCGCAAAAGTAAAAGGTCTCGCCGCTTTCCAGGGTCATGGCGGCGGCCGTCTGGGGGCGCCGGGCTGGAAACATGGCGCAGACCGGACAGCGGTCGGATTCGCTGAGGGCCATCTGCCCGTCGGCCGAAAGCGATTTCAGTGCCGGGACCGGTCCGCCATCGCCTGACTGAACGGCATCTGAAACCAGAATCAGCGCAGCCGTCACGAGGATTGACGTCAACCATCGTTTTGCGTGGGATGAGAATTTCAAACCAATGCCTCCCTATCTTTGTTAAAAAGCTGAAAGGACCTTTAATATAAACGACACTGCTGGTTGTAATCGATTGGGAACGAAAAAAAGAGCGTGTAAATGTAAACGCTTTTGTGCGAAACTGCAAGAGATTGAGGGATTGAGGGATTTGGGGATTAAGGGATTTTTTATCAGCCGCCGTTGATAATCTTGGTTAAAGATTAAAACTTGATAAACTCGTAAAAAGTTGCCTTTCCGACGGATTCGTAAAAATCCCGAGATTAAGGCTTGCGGGCCGCGAAAGCGAGCTTAGGCGAGCGAATGGCAAATCGACCAAGATCCTTACGGCGAACATTCATGTTCCATCCTGAGAATACCGCTATCGCGGGTGCCGTAGGCAGCGTACTTACGGTACGCCGCAGTGACGAAGGATGAAGCGTAACGCAGATATCGGGTTTTTTACGAATCCGTCAAACTTATTGGTGAGCGGATGACAACGCCGATCGATATGATTGCCCTTTTCATGCTGGGCCTGTTGGGTACCGGTCATTGCATCGGCATGTGCGGGCCCCTGGTAGTGGCCCTGCCCGGACAGACCGGACGGTTTTCGGCTCACCTGGCCTACCATGCCGGCCGGTTGATCACCTACAGTGTCATCGGTGCATTGATGGGCGCTGCCGGCGGCGGACTGATTGGCCTGGCCTCGGCCGTCGGCGGGAACCCGATAGTCTGGATAAGCCGGGTGCAGATGGGTGTCAGCCTATTGGCCGGACTTTTCCTGCTGTTTTTCGGCCTGTCCCGCCTGGGATTGGTCGCCGAACCCCGATGGCTGGCCATTGCCGTTCCGAATCGGATGCCCGGTTGGCGGCGCCTCATTTCTCGGACCGCGGCCCTGCGCAGCAACCTGGACCTTTTCCTCATGGGATTGATGTTGGGCGGTCTGCCCTGCGGGCTCTCCTATGCCGCCTTTGCCAAGGCGCTGTCCGGCGCCCAGGTGCTTTCCGGGGCTCTGATGGCCCTGATCTTCGGTTTGGGCACCCTGCCGGGGCTGCTGGCCGTGGGAATCGGGGCGGCCGTTTTTTTGAATCGATTCAGACAACAGGCGGACATTCTGGCCGGGCTGATCATGATCGGCATGGCGGCGACCCTTATCGTCAAGGCATTTGAGACGGTAGTATAAGGCCAGATTCCAACAACCGGATATCCTTTGAAAAGGATTGATGGGCGCAGATGCTTTGACGATAGTTAAAATGATCGATCTACCCGTAAAAGAGTTGACCACCAATCATTTTTCGAAAAATCAGGCTTTCTTGTTCACATTGCGGTTACTGCTAAACTGCTTATTATCATTCCCATATGGAACAGCAATAAATCGTCTACTTATTTTCGATGCTGCCCTAAGA
Source organism: Desulfosarcina sp. (assembly GCF_033791525.1). Lineage (GTDB taxonomy): Bacteria > Desulfobacterota > Desulfobacteria > Desulfobacterales > Desulfosarcinaceae > Desulfosarcina. Next base: position 9,205 of record NZ_JASJGN010000053.1, on the reverse strand, counting down.
GAGAGTTCTTATTATAATTGATAATAGACTACAGGAACTCCTCAGATTTGACACCCACGATTGAGTGAAAGCCGACTACAAAAAATGGGTTTAAAATTGTTTGCAACACCCAAAATTCGGAGGGTTGACGAATGATATGTTTTGCATGCCAATCCGATAATCGTGAGGGCGTCAAGTTCTGTGAAGAATGCGGCACCGAGATCGCCCTTGTATGCCCCCGTTGCGACCACAGGATACCGGTGGGTAAAAAATTCTGCGGTGAATGTGGACAAAAACTTGGCAGGGATGAGGTCCCTCAACCGGAGGCGGTAATCGATTATAACCGGCCGGACTCCTATACCCCAAAATTTATGGCGGAAAAGATTTTGACCACCCGGGGCAGCCTTGAGGGTGAAAGAAAACTGGTCACCGTATTCTTTTCCGATGTCACCGGGTTTACTTCCCTTTCTGAAAAACTGGATCCCGAAGCGGTTCATCAGATCATGGATGGGTGCTTTAAGATTTTGATGCAGGAAATCCATAAATATGAAGGGACCATTAATCAATTCACCGGGGACGGTGTGATGGCACTCTTCGGCGCTCCCCTGGCCCATGAGGACCATGCCCAGAGGGCATGTCATGCCGCCCTTGCCATTCAAAAATCTCTGGCCGAGTACGGTCGGAAGGTTCAAACGGAGTTCGGGTTGGATTTTAAGATGCGAATCGGTCTGAACTCCGGACCGGTTGTTGTGGGTGCTATCGGCAATGACCTTCGTATGGATTACACGGCAGTGGGGGATACGACGAATCTGGCCGCGAGAATGGAAAGCCTGGCGGAACCCGGGGGCATTCTTATTTCGGACAGTACCTATCGACTGGTAAAAAAATATTTTGAGTTTGAGAGCCTGGGTGAGGTCGCTGTTAAAGGCAAACAGGCGCCACAGGCGGTATACAAACTCACCCGGGTGAGTGAGATACGAAGCCGTTTGGATGCATCTAAATCCCGAGGGCTCATCGACTATATCGGTCGTAAGGATGAAATGCTTGACCTTCAAAAAGCCTATAATAAGGCCCAGTCGGGCCAGGGTCAGGTAGTGGGTGTGGTCGGGGAGCCGGGTATCGGAAAATCACGATTTGTTTTCGAGATGCATCGCAGGGCGGATGAGCCTTGCCGGTATATCGAAAGCAGATGTCTTCAGTATAGCAGCAGCATTCCTTTTTTACCGGTTCTGGAGATTTTCAGATCCTACTTTGATATTGGGGAGGGGGAAGCCGAGGAGGGGATCAATGAAAAGCTGAAAACCAAGTTAGCCGATCTGGATAAGGATTTGATCCCGTCGCTTCCCGCCTTCAGGCATTTTTTATCGCTTCCTGCCGGAGAACCCCAATGGGAGCGCCTTGAACCGAAAGACAAACGCATCAAAACATTTGAGGCCATCAGGAACTTTTTCATCCGGTTAAGCCAGGATACCCCGCTAATTATAGTGATCGATGATCTTCAGTGGCTTGATAAGACGTCGGAAGAATTTATCAGCTATTTCATTGAGTGGATAGCGAATACGCAAATCCTGCTGCTGTTGCTCTACCGTCCGGAATATAATCATCCCTGGGGAAGCAAATCCTTTTATAAGCAAATCGGGATATATCCACTTTCTGACGATGAAAGTAAGCAGTTTATCCGCCGTCTCCTTAACGACGGTGAAATATCCCAGGCAATTGAACAATTCATTATCGGGCGGACATCGGGAAATCCTCTTTTTATGGAGGAGCTTTTGTACACACTGATTGAAAACCGGACGGTTGTGAAAGAAAGCGGCAGTTATCGAATAGATGAAACGGCGTCCCAACACCAGGTGCCCGATACCATTCAGGGAATCATCGCCGGTAGAATGGACCGTCTTGAAGATAACATCAAGACGACCCTGCAAATGGCCTCGGTGATTGGGCGAAGCTTTGTCTACAAAATACTGCGGACCCTTCCGGGATTGAGTGATGCGCTCAAAACCGATTTGTTGCGGCTCCAAAGCCTGGAACTGATATATGAAAAACGGGTATTTCCGGAACTGGAATACATCTTTAAAAATGTCATTACCCAGGAGGTTGCCTACAACAGCCTTCTTTTCAACCGACGGAAGGCGCTTCACAGAAGTATCGGCATGGCGATGGAAGAGACCTATTCGAATCGGTTGGAGGAGTTTTATGAGATTATCGCGCACCATTTTTCAAAGAGTGATCATCATGAACGAACATTCAAATACTTAATGCTCTCGGGAGATAAGGCCATTCGCAATAATTCGGCTTGGGAAGCCTTCGAGTTTTATAAAAAAGCGTTTATTGTTCTTGAGCGCTATCCGGAGGATGCCGAACAAAAGAAAACCAAATTGAAAATTCTGCATGCCATGATGAGCCCGATGATCATGCTTAATTTCCCTGAGGAGAGCCTGGGGTTTCTCGAAGCGGGAGCAAAACTTTCAAAGGAACGCGATGACCACAAAAGTTTAATCCGCTTTTACAGCAACATGGGCTTTTTTCATTCCGTCAAGGGAAGGCACCGGGAAGGGATCAGGTTTTCGGGTAAAGCCTTTGAGGAGGCGACGGCAATTAATGACCTGACCGCGATGGCCCAGGCCGCACCTGATCTTTGCCTGTCCAATTTCTCGACAGGCCGTTTCAAAAAGGTAATTGAGATAACATCAACAATAATTCATGCAATCCACAAGGCGGAAAAAGAAAAAGATACCTTCGGAGGCCCGGCGATCGTTTATGCGGCCCTCTATTCTTTGTCCGGATTCAGCCTGGCCCATTTGGGTCGATTCGATGAGGGCATGTCCAACTGTGTCTACGGGCTCGAAGCGGCCATGGAATCGGAGAACATCTTCACCATCAGCCTGTGCCGTTACTATGCCGGGATGGTCCTTTTGATGAAAGGTGCCTGGAGTGAGGCCAGCGACTATTTGATGAGTTGCCTCGAGGGTCTGGAACGGGTCGACTTTGTTCAAATCGAAGCCCTTGCCAAGGGAGGATTGGGCGTTGCGGAAGCTTATATTAAAGATCCGATTCATGGAAGAGCACTGGCTGAAGAGGGACTGAGAGCGTTTCAGGAAGCCGGAATAAAGGGGCAGGTAGCAACCCTTCAGTGTTATGTGGGGATGTGTTGCCATGCCTCCGGTGATTATGCAGATGCCCGTTTGTTGATCGATCAATCACTGGCGTCCGCGATTGAAAATAATGAATCGTACTTCAAAGGCAGAGCCTTAATCTGGCAAGGGCGGATGATGGGCAAGTTATCCGATAACGCGCCAATGGAAGCGGTAGCGCGAATCGAAGAAGGGCTTGAACTGCTCACTGAACTGGATACCAAACCGGATATGTCAATGGGGCACTTTTTTTTGGGGGAACTTTATGCCCAAAGGAATCAGGAAGAAGCGGCCAAAACCCATTTAAAGGCGGCTGAAGCGTCGTTCAAAGCAATGAACATGAATTACTGGATAGAAGAGACAGGAAAAATCATGAACCATATTGAATGATGTACGGGGGGCAGACCGAAAGTGCCGAACAAAGGATTCACCCATAGAAAGGGTGGTATTGGGAATAGTCGTGGCCGTAATCAAAAGGAGCACATCATGAAAGCATATTTACTGAGTGAAGCAGGCGGAGTTGAAAACCTTATTCTGAGTGAGATCGAACAGCCCAGTCCGAAAGTAGACGAAGTGCTGGTTGAAGTGAAAGGGATCAGCATTAATCCGGTTGACGTGAAAGTGAGACCTGTCGAGGAAGTCCTAAACTTGATAGTGGGTTCTGAACGTCCGGTTATTCTGGGCTGGGACATCGCCGGCAGAGTTACGGCTGTTGGCGAAGACGTTACCCAGTTTGAACCCGGGGACTTCGTTTTCGGTATGGTCAACTTCCCGGGGCACGGAAAGTGTTATGCGGAGTATGTCGCTGCCCCGGAAGCTCATCTTGCAAAACTGCCTGAAAATATTTCGTTTGAAGACGCAGCGGCTACCACGCTAGCTGCCCTGACTGCCCTGCAGGTTTTACAGCCCAGGGTAAAACAGGGAGACCGGGTTCTCATTCATGCAGGTTCCGGCGGTGTAGGCCATTTCGCGATCCAGATTGCTAAGCACCTTGGAGCAACTGTTGTCGCGACCTCTTCTGCAAAAAACAGGGATTTTGTGATGTCTTTAGGTGCTGATGAGCACATTGATTATCGGGAGCAGAAGTTTGAAGATGTTGCTTCAGGTATCGATTTTGTTCTGGACTGCATGGGCGGAGAGGTCCTCCTAAACTCCCTGAAGGTGCTTAAGGACGGTGGCCAGGTGGTTTCCCTGCCCACGATGGAATTCCCTGAAGATGTGAAAGTTATCGCTAAACAGCGCAATATCGACGTTTCATTTGTTCTGGTTCAGTCGAACGGTACGGACATGAATAAATTAGCAGGCATGCTCGAAGCCGGAGTACTGAAACCGCATGTGTCCAAAACCTTCGCGTTTGAAGAAATCGCAGATGCCCATGCGCAGATCGAATCCGGCCGAACCGTGGGCAAAGTGATTGTTAAGTTATAGGAAGACTTCATGCAATACAGCACCGAACAAGCGCATGGAGAAACGAATTCGGAAACTTCGCCGAGCGCGGTTCCCGAAGCGTCTCATGCGTTACGTTACGAATCCAGATATCCAACTCATCAATGATACGATGGGATTTTGAAAGGTTGTGATACCATATTGTCAAGTATAGGTCAGGACAGGTTAATCTCTATATAGCCACAGCGTATTTGCATTTTGGTTGTCCTTGTACTTTCTGCTCTATCCCCGCCCAGGATGAATGTTGACACCGTACGAAATATTGTGGTGCAGTGGGGTCATCCTTTTTTTCGATCGGGCCATCTTTTACACAGCCCTCGGATACGGCCAGACAGAATGATTTTTGGCTTAAGCGGATCGATTCATTCGATCTGGTTCAAGGCAACGTCTTTTAACCCGTCATGCGGACATACCTGATACAGCTGATGGCAGGAATATGTCAGCTTCAGGGTATGGACGTCCTTGGATGCCGACCCTTTTCTCAACAATGCATCCCAGGAATGTGCCCTTGCATCGTATGCCTGGTCGAACCGGTCCCGGAGCATTGCGGCCAGGATATGGGTCGTGATGCATGTGGTCAGAATGTCCAGTGCATGCTCGAAATCCAGGAAATGTTCCTTGAGCATGAAAGCCGCATGCAGACCGGTGATGCAATGAAGGACCACAATGTCATGCGTCCGGTTGAACAGGGGAATCAAATGATCCAACAATCCGCGGGCCTTGTCGCCTTCATCGCCTTTGACCACAAAACCCGTCCGCAGATAGTCGTCCGAACCGTACAACGCCTTTAACCGTTTCCCCAGTGAGGATTTGGATTGGATGATCCGCTGGATCGGCGCTGAGCCGGTCAGGCTGTTCATCTCTTCGGAAAACGCGGCACTATCCACTTGGCGGCTGAACATTTTGGCTTCCCTATAGCCCGTCAGGTAGTATGCCAGGGCCCTTGCGACTTCATCCGTGGATTCCGGTTCCACTCGATACCCTTCCACGGCATATCCGAGCCTGATCAGTGAGTGAAACAGCCCCGAAGAGATGCCCAACGGATAAGTCTTCAGCGTCTGTTTAACCATCTGTCCCACGCCCTTTGAAGCCATCGCTTCGTTGACGAGGTCCAGACAGGGCTCGTACCAATCACGCTGTCCGATGCATGCATCGATGCTGTCCACCGCCGGGTAGTTGGACTGGAGGGGATCGACACTGAAATGGTTTGTAAAATAGGCCGAGTATGTTTCAACCCGGTCCAGATCCCCGGTCATCCGGTAAAGCGCCAGTTGTGCCATCGGTAGGTGATTGATGAACCTGCCTATGTATGGCCGGCATGATTCGGCATGTCGATTGATGATTTCATATAGCATCGTTCCGGTGCCCTTCTCCGCTCTGCACACGCACAACACTGCACCGCGAGCAACCCGCTGTATGTTTTGGAATTGACGCCTCTAACCGGCGGATTGAACACTCCCCACGGCCCCGATGAGCGGGATCTCCGCTTCGCTTCGACAAGCGGCGGGGAATGCGCTCGCTATCGCGGTTCACTATTTCTCGGATTTTACCTTGATCTTCCTCTGCGATGGCTCGTCGCTGCCGTAGACCTCAACATAGGCGTTATGCGAGGGGCATCCTCGCTTCCAGTGATTCCTTACTTGTTTACCGATAAAGGAATCCGGATATTTCCGTCCGATATTGCATCCGGGGCAGACTTTACTCCATCCGGCCAGTATTTTTTTCATTTCCATGATCGACTCCTTTCTTCATGGGCTTTTCACCCGAAGAATATATGCTTTTAGGCGATTGACAAATCGTAAGGGAGTTACAGCAATTGAACATTCCCCGCGGCAAGCGGCGGGGAATGCGAGCGCTATCGCGGTTCACGGCTCAATAAACGATGGGTCAGCAAGAAGGGGCAATCAAAATGTACACTCAACCTGAAGTGTTAATGCGTACATATATATTATTAGCGGATTTTGGTGTCTGTCAAGAATTGATATATGTGTCTGAACAGTTACAAAAATTCAATTAGGAGAAAATCAAGTGATGCGACAGGATCGATTACTATAGGTTTGTTTCCTTTGTTGAGGCGGTTCAGGAAGGTGAGGATGTGGTCCGGGGTGACTTGATCGATGGGGCCATCACCGAATTCTTTAATGTACTGCTTGATGATGGTCCGGTTGGATCGCGCCGTATTTTTTTTAGAATGGGTCTCGTGGTAATCGATCCAGATTTTAGCTGCGTTGGACAGTTTCATGGCCGACCTCCTGCTGTGAAAGGGTTTGAATTCTGGGCGGCGCCCAAGGTAAGCCAATGATATCAATTTGATAGATGCAAATTTGATGAGATCCTTGATAGTTAAATTCGATGGCAAGCTATCTGCTGTTTTTATTGCATGAAATAGATTACGTTTTTTATATCTATTATGCATTTTCAAACGGTTGAGTTCACCTAACGCAATGTAGCGCAGCTGAATCTCGGTCAGGTGATTAAAAGCCGACCACCTGCTTTTGAACAAGTGGCCGGCCCTTTCCTATGCCTGGGTGTCAATGGGGTTGTAAGCATCGTTCTTGCCCTGCAAGGTCTCCAGCCATTCCTGGATGATGCCCTTTGCGTCCTCTTCATCTTCCGATTCGGACAGGGCTTCCAGCAGTTGATCGATGCTGGTATCACTTTCTGCACCATTCTGCCCATATACGCTGGCACCTTGATTCACTCCGCCGCCTTTGGGGGGCGGGGGCGGCCCCATTTCTTCCCTAAGGCTTTCCATGGCGGCATGGGTTTCATCCTGATTGAGTATCCCATCCTCATCCCCATCAAATTCCTCCATCAGGCTGACCACATCGATTTCGGTGCCCGATGCTTCGGCCATTTTTTCCGTCATGGCACTCAATTCATCCTTGTCGATGCCGGCGCTGCCGTCTTTGTCCATGCGATTGAACATCTGCTGCGGGTCTGGACGCATGCCACCCATCATTCCACTCATACCTGATATCCCTGACATCATGATTGTTCCTCCTTTGTTGATGGAAAAATTGAAAAGGAAACGGCCATTGTGGTTTTCCCCGGGTATAGATAACAGCCTGTGTTTCCTATCGCCTTTTCTCTGAGCGGCTTTATAGGAGTTTGGTAACGATCAGGTAACAGTTTGTAACAATTAGCGGTGAGGTGAGAAAAGAGAATTAGGCATTTAAATGGATGGTAACTGCAAACCCTTTGGGTTTGAGGTTGGCCGCTGAGACAGTTCCTTTGCACGTTTCAACACATGTTTTCACGATAGCCAATCCGAGACCCACACCCCCGGAATCCCTATCACGCGAAGCTTCGGGGCGAAAAAAAGGTTCAAAAAGTTGATCAAGGAGATCGTCGGGAACACCGGAGCCTGCATCTTGGACTTGAATTTCGACCCCGCCGTTTCTTTTTTGGGCGTTTACAACAATGGGACCGTCACCCGCGGCGTATTTGACGGCATTTCTCAGAAGGTTGGCAAGCGCACGCGTCAGAAGTTCCGAAGATGCGATAACACGAATCCCTGGTTTAATTCGGACGACAATCTTGGCCGCCGGTGAATTTTCCCGTTTAACTGCCGTTTGAACGACGGGAAACAGTTCGATTTTCTCCAGTTCGACCGTTTTTGACTTCATCTCGGCTCGAGAGAAAGCCAGAAGTTCGTTCACCAGTTTGGACAGATGGTCCACATCTTCCATGACATCGATCACCCGCTGCCGGTTTTCCTTTCCTATACGTTGTTCCAACGCGCCAAGTCCAAACTGAATCCGGGCGATGGGGGAGCCCAACTCGTGGGCCACGTCTCCCAGAAATCGTTTTTGGCCCTTCACGAAAGCGGACAACCGCGAAGTCATATGGTTGATCGCTTTGGCCAGACGTCCAATCTCATCGGTCCGCGGTTCATGAATGGACACATCAAAGCGTCCGTTGGCAATGTCCTCCGTTGCACGGGTCATGCGTGCAAGCGGCCGGGTGATGTTTCTGACCATCGGAATCCAGAGCAGCACTGAAATCAATATCACCGCCGCGGCTACGACCATCCAGGGAAGCGGATCGAAAAAAAATCCGTTGCCTGTCAGGGAATCCGATACAGCCAACAAAATTGCAGTTTCAGGAGGTTGCATGGGGCCAGGGGGTAGCGGGATACGAAGCCCGGACCAGTAACGGGAAGGACGCTGCGTCCGCATCATAAAATGTGGTTTTCCGTCATACCCTTCGGGGGGCATGGGCGGCTTTCTTCCGATGGCCCGATCGTTCGGCGAGCCTCCGCCAGGGAGGTGTTGCGGCAGCCGTTGAGGATCGCCAAGCTCATGGGGCGGTGGAAATGGGCCTTTGGGCGGTCTGCGTCGCAAAGCATCCCTGGCCTGTGCCATTACCGGTTCGGGAAGTTCGCCGTTTGTTGACGAAAAGCGAGATCCGTCTTCGAGCACGATCGTGAAATCCACCCGGTGGATCGCTGCATGTCTGGTAAGCACGTCGGGCCATTTCGCCTTTGGCGTCTGGCTCAAGTCATGGGCAATCAACAGGCCGGCGGTTCGCAGGCGATCTGTTCCTTGTTGGTCGAAAATCGCATACAGACTTACATCCGGCTGAAAAACAATGAAGACCGCCAGAGCAGCGGCGACCAAAATCATGTTCAGAAAGAACCA
>NZ_JASJGN010000052.1:0-2839 GCF_033791525.1 Desulfosarcina sp. | reverse complement strand
GGCCGCAAGGATACGGTGTGGATTGTGACATAGCGATCATCGCAGATTCTAAGTTCAAGATTACATCGGCAAGTGCAATCTGGCCTTTAGATAGCTAATAAGTGTTTTATCCATCGTCCCGTAGCAACAATGAGCTGAGATTTGTCAACCCTTCTCACGGGTTGTCGCTGGCTCAGTAATTATTTTTCAAGAGCGGGATGATTGATAAAACAGAGATGGACGATGCCGTTTACCGAGTGCGTTGGCACGATTTTTTGTTATGGGTATTGTAATCAAGTCGTGTTCGACTATTTGGTTACCAACAGGCATGATTGGTCCTCATGAGTAAAAGACAATCGCTTTATTTGTTGGACAAATCGCAAATCACAACATCCTTTTGGCTCAATTTTATCTTCAAATAAAGCCGGTAAGCAGGGAAAGGCCGCACTACTCCATCAGTAATTCAAGAAACGATTTAAAAATGAGCCAAATCAGGCAGCTACAAAAGCAAGTGGGTTTGGCGGTCGTGCCCAACCCTTGGGGATCTCTCTATACAGCAGCATCTTTCCTTTTTTGCAGCAGGGGCAGACCGTAATGTCGGTGCCCGTGAGTTGCTGCATCATTGATTCGACAGTCGCCACAGCTTTGTCTATAGGATCGATTAAGCCCATTAATTGCCGGATGGCTGCCAGGTTCGCCGAACGATTGCGGTTGGCTAAAAACCCGTAATGCCGGATGCGAACAAAGCGCTTGGGCAGGCTGTGCAGTAAGAACCGCCGGATGAACTCAACGGCGGTAACCGTGAGCGTTTCCGTTCGATTCTTCTTGCGGTTTTTAAAGGTGAAGGTCACCATACCGTCCGTAAGCGCCTTGATACGGCTGTTGGCAATGGCCACGCGGTGAGTGTAGCGTGCCAGGTATTCCAGAACGTGTTCCGGCTTTTTCACCGGATCGCGCACGTCGATGATCCATGGTTTTTCATACAGCCGGGATTTCAGTCGATTGAATTGATCACCGGCAAATTTGAGATCGTTACATTGACAGGCTTTTTTCATCAATTCCATGAATTTGCCGCGAAACACCAGCGATAAAGCCCGCTCGTTGAACAGGTAGTTGCCTTTGCAGGGTATCCAGCGTGAACCGTCTGGTGAGACCGCTCCACCGGCCACCAGGCAATGCAGATGAAAGTGTGCATTGAGCTTCTGGTCCCAGGTGTGCAGTGTCGTGATAAAACCCAGTTTGCCGCCAAGTTCATTTTCACCGAAGGTCAGCAGCGTTTGGGAAGCGGCTTTAAACAGGATCGCGAGCATCACCTTCTTGTTGTTCAGAACGACGGTGTTGAGTTCATGCGGCAGGGTGAAGACAACATGAAAGTAGTCGGCAGGCAGAATTTCTTGTTTTCTTTGTTCAAGCCACCGTTCACGCGGCATGTGCTGGCATGTGGGGCAATGGCGGTTACGGCATGAATGATACGTGATACGCAGGGCACCACAATGATCGCAACGGTCAATATGGCCGCCCAGATAAGGAGTGCGGCAGTTGAGCAGGTCATAGACGATTTTTCGATGTTCATGCCACAGCGGATAATGCTTTTGATAGTCGATAATATGTTCTTTGAGGATATGGGCGACGGTCAACCGGTCAGTTTTAGGAAGTATGATCGGAGCCATCGGCGCTATCCTTTCCAGTCTCGATAAGATCCAAAGGGCTGGGGACTTTTGACAGCGTTTCGCGGCTCACATGTAAGTAAATGATGGTGGTGGACAATCTTGAATGGCCCATTAAAACCTGGATTTTACGGATATCGTATCCGGCTTCTAAAAGGTGCGTGGCGAAACAGTGACGTAGCGTGTGTAGCCCTTGTCCATTTTTAACCCCCGCTTGTTTGCGGGCTTTTTCGTAAATGGAGCGAACTGTTTCATAAGATAGCGGTTTGCCTTTATGTTTTTTATAGGTCGATGGGAACAGGTAGGTTTGCGGTCGGCAGGCTTTATAGTAGTGGCGCAATTCATTGAGAAGCATTTTTGAAAGCATGGTATAGCGGTCTTTATGGCCCTTGCCGTCTACCACCTTGATCAACATCCGCTTACTGTCGATATCCTCAGGCTTTAATCTTCGCACTTCACCGGCCCTGAGTCCGGCTGCGTATGTCGTCATCAGGATCAAGCGGTGCTTGATATTGCTCGGGCTACTGATGATCTTCCAAACCTGGCCCTTACTCAGCACCGTTGGCAGTTTACGTGGTTTTTTGGTCAGACTGAAGCCGACGGATAACTGCTGGTCAAGAATATGGGAATAGAAGAATCGCAGGCCGTTTAAAGTGCTGCAGCAGCTGGAAGGCGCGAGGTCCTTGTCGTTTTTCAGATACAACAGGTAATCTTCGATCATCTCGGAGGTAATGGTATCGGGAGGCAGCTGATAGTGTCTGGACAATCCGGTAACGGCTGCAAGGTATGAGCGTTGGGTGTGGGGTGAAAGGTTCTTCAAATCCATTTCCCTGATCATTTTTTGACGTAATTCTGTCATGATGCACCTCCTTGAATTAGGGTTGAATAAACTCAGGAGGTATTTTACATGATCAAGGAAATGAGTAAGTGGAAAAACAGGTAGGAAGAGAAACTACAATGCTTCAGAATGGTGGGCTACCGCGCAGCGGTTTCGTCCAACTCCAACTAATCACAGTTTCAACGAAACTACAAATATCTATCAGTGCCCGGGTCTTCGACAAATCGGAGCTCATCGAAGGTTGTCCAGTTGGTATGGTCGCTCATCGCCCCCCCCTTTTAATCCACCGTGGACGATAGGGATCCACCGTTTCGGTCGTCGTACTCCTCGCTAAAGAAATCCTCGTCGTCATCCC
>NZ_JASJGN010000051.1:0-6693 GCF_033791525.1 Desulfosarcina sp. | reverse complement strand
CGATCGATGGCGCCCGGGCAAATGTCACTGTCAGTCGGAATGTAACCGCAGCGATGGGATATCATTTTTATATCGAAGTGGTATCGCTCGGAGAAAATGGTGATTCGCAGCAGGTCGAATCCCTTTCCGCCGGCATTAAAGTCATAGGGCGACTTGGATGCATAGTTCGCGGCATCCCCGGTGGCAAAATAGTGGTTGAAAATCAGCTGCTGCTTCTCCGCCGTCACTCCCACACCGGTGTCTTTGACTTCGAACACGGGCCCTTTTTTCCCGTTGCGCACCACCACCGTTACCCGTCCCTGGTCAGGGGTGTTCTCGATGGCATTTTTCACCAGCCCTTCCACAATCTTTTCCATCACCTCCACGGGAACCAACACCGGTACCACCGGTTCCAGACGGGTTTCCAAGCAAATATCGCGGTGGGCAAAACGCGGTGTTAAGGTGTCCAGATGATTTTTCACCAGCTGGTCCAGGGCGATATCCGTGCAGGGAATCTCTTCGCTACCGAACTCGCGGTCGATGGCCTGCTGGATCACTTCCGGCACGCGGGTACTGCCCGGCTGCGCTTCGGCCAGGGTAACCAGCATGTCGCGACTGGCCTCCAGCAGAAAGGAAAGCATGCCATGGGCCCGATAGTCATGCTCCCGGAGCATGTCGCCGATCTCGTACTGCATATCCAGCAGCCGTTGGAGGTTTCTCCGCGCCCGCGCCAGGATCCTGTCTAAAGCCTTGTCCTGCCTCTCGTCAAGCCGCTTTTCCAGCAGCCCCAGTGAAGCGGAAAGCACCGACAGCGGTGTTTTCAGTTCGTGGGAAAGATGATGGATCACCTGCTCCTTGGCCCGGTTCAGCCCGCGCACATTCTCGTAGGCCCGCTGAAGGGCTTCGTTGATGCGGGCATTTTCAATGGGCAGCGCCACCAGGTTGGCCACGGCCCCTAAAAGGTCCACGTCACCGGTGTCAAAAGCACCCTCTGTCTTGTTCACCGCACACAACACGCCGATCATTCGCTCCTGTATTCGAAGGGGCACGTCCAGCATGCTTTTGGTGTGGAACTGAACCTGTTTGTCCACCTGGTCGTAAAAATACGGGCTTTTGGCCGTATCGGGAACGATCAGGGGCTCGCCTGTCCGGTAAACGTGCCCGGCCACCCCCTTGTCCATAGGAAACCGGATCTCCTTCATCTTGCTGCCAGTCTTGTCATCCTCGTAAGCCGCCACGGGGATGTAGAACTCCTGTTTCTCTTCATCGATCAACATGACCATGGCACCGGCAACCCGGATCAGTTCCTGGACCTGGCGGGTGATGTACTCCAGCATGCGATCCAGCCGGGGAAAGCGGTACAGGGCACGGGCAATGCGAAACAAAACCCGGTTGATCTGCTCGGCCCGCTTCCGGGCGGTCACATCGCGCAGGGTGATGACCTGGCCTGCCGGGTTATCCTGGGCATCGTAAAAGATGGCTCCGTCCACCACGATGTCCAGAATCCGGCCGTCCTTGGTCAACCGTCGGGTTTCGAAGCCGTGGAGCGCTTTTTCCCTGAACAGTTTTTTAATCCCTGCCCGCGTGCGCTCCTTTTCGCTGTCGGGAATAAAGGGGATGCGCTTGCCCTCAAGTTCCGTCAAGGTCCAGCCGAAGACCTTTTCGAAGGCGGGATTGAGGTAGGACACCGTGCTGTCCATGTGGAAAACAAAAACCGGATCGGGCAAAAACTCCAGAAAAGCCCGGTATCGTCGTTCAGCCCGTGAACTGGCCTGGAAAAGTGTCTGGGCACGTCGCTGGGAGGCTTCCAGCTCCTGCTGATCGGCGATTTTCTGGGTGACATCCCTGGCCACGCCCTGGAAACCCGTCTTTTGGCCGGACCGATCCACAATGAGGCTGACCGATATTTCTAATATCCGCTCCTGGCCGTCTTTGCGGACGATTTTCCAGATGATTTCAGACGGGATCTCACCGGACTCGTAGAGCCGGTTGAAGATGGTGAAGGCGTAGAGGGCGTTTTCCGCATCCATGAATTCGCTGAAGTTACGCCCCTGGATCTCCGTTGCCGTATAGCCGAAAATACGGCACAGGGCATTGTTGAAAAAGCGGAATTTGCCCTTCAGGTCCGTTTCATAAAACCCGTCCGCCACATTTTCCAGAAAGACCCTGAATCGGTCCCTGAAGATGTCATCGCCAATGTCCAGGCGGTCGGAAGTCGGAGGAAGGTCGGCCATGGGTATCGGGCAGGTCCTTAATCCGTGTTTTCCAGAATGCCGAACTGTTTTGCGTCCAGCAGGTGCACACCATGTTCCTGCATGACGGCAATTGCCTTGTCATTATCTGAGAATCGGAAAATCATGACCGCCCGTTCCTGATTCTGCCGCAAAAAGGCATACATGAACACGACCTGAATGTTGGCATCCAGAATCGGTTTTAACACACCGGCCAGTTGACCGGGCTGGTCCTCTAATTCAGCGGCGATGACCTCGTTGACCATGGCGGGGATATGCATCTCCATGAGCAGTTGACGGGCTTTGGCCACATCGGAAACCAGCAGTCTCAGTTGGCCGAAGGCACCGGTGTCCACCAGGTTCAAGGCTCGAAGATTAATCCCCGCTTTTCCCAGTGCATGGGTGACTTCGAAAAGACGACCCGGTGAATTTTCGATGGACACCACAATCTGTTTGAGTTTTAGCATGACCGCCTCCTTGGGTATAATCGTCAGCGTCAGCAGCCGCCGGGGGCAATGGGGCAGCCGATTGACACCAAGCCATAAATATTGCTATTTTTATCAAGGTATTATTAAAAATAAGCATCTGTTCTGTCAAGATCTATCAAAAAAGGTGTCACCATGAAAATCACGCTCATGTTCATCATCTGCTGTCTGGGGTGGCTCGCGCCCGCAACGTCGGGGGCGTTGACCGTGGAAGAGATCCTGCTGCTCAAACAAAACGGGGTTTCCGAGGAGACCGTTCAGATGATGCTGCAAAGCGAGATCCAGGCCCGGGCCCTGCAAAACCGGGCTGCGGAACAATCTATGGGCATTCAAACCATTACCAGGCCGGGTGGCCGATCGGCCATTGTCTACTCCACCGGAGGCGGTGATCAGGACGCCCACGATGCAAATGAGCGCCTGAAGGAGCAACAGGCCTGGGAAATGCTGCGTTACATCATCGTAGACACGCGGATGACGAGAGATCGAGGACCAAGGCCGGAAGACTGATGTCTGATGTCAAAAATAACTGATGAAACATCATGAAAACCGCATCGTCAGGTGACGTCTGCGGTTCAACATAACCTGCCGGCTCAGCCCACAGAATAAGGGAGTGGATAGGCCTTACTGATCGCGGCTGGAAGCCTCTCCTAACATTCCTCAATCCCTGAATCGTTCAATTCCGTCTTCCGTCTTCCGTCTTCTGTCATCCGTCTTCAGTCTTCCGATACACGGGCGACCATTTGTTTAAGACGCCGTTCAAACCCAGCCAATTCATCGGCCAGCCTCCGGCTCAGGTCCTGGGCCGTTTCAAACTGCCCCTGTTCAGCCACGAGTTCCAGTTGTCGGGCCGCATCCGCCGCACCATCGACCTGAAAATTGCGGGCCATCCCCTTCAGGGAGTGGGCCGTTCGGCTCAACAGCGCAGCATCTTCGTCGGCGATGGCTTTTTTCACCGTCTCGACCATGGGCGGATAGTCGGTGATGAACATGTCGGCGACATCTTTGAAAAAAGTGCCATCATTGTTGAACGCTTCAAGAAGCGCGGCCAGTTCACCGGCATCGTCCACCGATTCCGATGGTTCGACAGCTGAGGCTGATCCCGCTTCACCCGCTTTCAGGGGCACTACCCGGTAGACGGCTTCCAGTAGCGTGGAAGACGAAATGGGCTTGGACACATAATCGTCCATACCGGCTTCAATGCATCGCTCGCGGTCGCCTCGCATGGCGTGAGCCGTCATGGCGATAATAGGCACGTGGCGATTGTTTTGCTTTTCTTGTTCACGGATCCATGTCGTAGCGGTGAGGCCGTCCATCTCAGGCATTTGAACATCCATCAGAACGAGATCGAAGCCCTGCTCGGCCAGGACTTCGATAGCCAACCGGCCATTGTCGACAATGGTTGTCCGGCATTGCCAGCTGTCCAGCAAACGTCGAATATACTTCTGGTTGAAGGGCGTGTCTTCGGCAACAAGGATATTGAGCCGCGGCGGTGTGGCCTGCCGGCCGGAACCGCTTTTTTCCGAGTGCTTTTCAGACGGCATCGTCTCCATGGAAAGGGCCTTGATGATGGCATCCAAAAGGTCCGACGGCCGGACGGGCTTGGTCACCACTGCACCGACATCCGCGTCATCGAACCCATCCGTCTCCTTGGCGCTCGTGGTGGTGAGCATCATGATGATCCGTGTGGCACCCCCGGCTTCTCCCTTGATTCGTCGGATCAATGACCGGGCACCCGACTGCGGCAGACCGAAATCGATCAGGGCCATGTCGAAACCGACACCGCCTTTTCTCAGCACTGCGTTTCCCTCCGCTGCCGACGCTACGGGTTTCGGAAACATTTTCCAACTGGTGAGCATTTCGCACAAAATTTTCAGGTTGGTGGCATTGTCGTCAACAACCAGTATGCGCAAGCCGCTCAGATCGACCTCATCTGGCACCTCGGGGCCGGCCGCTGCCTCGGCATCCACATCGAAGGCCACAGTGAAATGAAAAATACTGCCCTTTCCCAGTACGCTCCTGACGCCGATCTGCCCCCCCATCAGGTTGACCAGTTGCGCAGATACAGCCAGCCCGAGACCCGTCCCGCCGTATTTTCGAGTGGTGCTGCCGTCAGCCTGTCGGAATGCCTCGAAAATAAGGACCTGCTTGCCGGCGGCAATTCCCACCCCCGTGTCCTGAACGGCCACGTGAAGCATCAGCCGGTTACCGTCTCGGGACCGGCATTTGGCAAAGACAATAATTTCACCCGAATCGGTGAACTTGATTGCATTGCCGATAAGGTTGAGGAGCACCTGGCGAAACCGGTGGTGGTCACCCACCAGCCGATCCGGCACATCGGGCGCCACCCGGTAAGCCAATTCCAGATTTTTCTCATGGGCTTTGACGGCCAGGATTTTGAGCGCATCTCCCAAAAAGTCCCTCAGATAGAAAGCGGATCGTTCCAGTTCCAGCTTGCCCGCTTCGATCTTGGAGAAATCGAGAATATCGTTGATGACCGCCAGCAGGGCATAAGCGGCGGATTGAACCACCTTGAGATCCTCCCGCTGCTCACGGGTCAGGGATGATTCCAGCAGGAGTTCCGCCAACCCGATGATGGCATTGAGCGGCGTTCTGATCTCATGACTCATGTTGGCGAGAAATTCGCTTTTGGAACGGCTGGCAGCCTCGGCAGCCATCTTTTCCTGGTTCAGTGCGTCGGCCTGGCGCCGGCGGGTGACGTCCCGCAGAATGCCCCGGTAGCCAGACGTCTCCCCATTGGCACCGGCGATGGGTGACAATGAGGTTTCCACCCAGCGCCTGGCGCCGTCCTTGCGCACGATGACAAACCCAAGGTCTTTAATCGCCTGATGGGTCCGGTTGACTTTGTCAAAGGCGCCGAGTACCTTTTCCGTTTCCGCCGGGGTCAGGAGCCGTCGATAATCCAACTGCTGCAGTTGGTCAGCCGCGTACCCGGTAATCTTGCGGAAAGAATCATTGAAGATCGTAAACTGGCCGTGGCGGTCCATTTCGAAATAGCCGTCCTCAATATTTTCGATGATCGTACGGTGCTTCTCCTCACTACCGGCCAACGCCTCGTAGGCCTTTTGACGCTGGCGGATGGTGTAACCTACATGGGAACCGAAAATCATGAAAAAACACAGCACCAGCAGCCGGCTTAACACCTCGTTGAATCCAGGATTGAGAAATTGATCGATGAAGGTTCCGCTTTCGGCGGTGAATGCAAAAATAAGGGAGGCGAAAACCCAATAGACAAAGGCCACCCCCAGCCCCAAGAGGAGCACGCTGTCCGACAGCTGCAGCGCAAGGGTCCTTTTCTTGGGATTGAGAAATGCCCGTTTCCGTTCTTGGAACTTATCGACCGTATGGATGTCAGCCATTCGCGTGTCGTTGGCGCCCCCCGCTGCCAACCCGAGGGGTTACCCACCTTGTTTCTAATTGGCGATTGAACCCTCCCCGCGGCAAACCGCGGGGAAGGTTCTGCCGGTAACGGCAGTGTGTCGCAACACCGTAAGGATAAAATCGATTTCCGGTTCGCTGGCTATCGCGGTTCATCTGTCAGGCAAGAATTCGCTTGATCTTATCGGCCAGTTGATTCAGGTTGTACGGTTTTTGGATAAACCCGTCGCACCCCCGCTTGAGAATGGATTCGGCCTGCCCCTCGATACTGTAACCTGAGGAGAGGATCACGCGGATGTCCGGACGTAAGGATTTGATGCGGTCATAGACAATCTCCCCGCTCAGATCCGGCATAATCAAATCAAGGATCAGCAGGTTAATGCGATCCTTGTTCTCATCGAACACGCGAAGGGCTTCTTTTCCCCCGTTGGCGAGCAACACTTCGTAGCCGAGTTCATTGAGCATGGCCTTGTCTGCATTGAGGATGTATTCTTCATCGTCCACCACGAGAATGGTCCCCGACCCTTTTTCAGGACGTTTGCCAGAGGAAACGACCCGCGGCTTTTCCGCTTCCTTGGGCCTTTGAAGGATCCTTGCCGCGG
>NZ_JASJGN010000050.1:0-8248 GCF_033791525.1 Desulfosarcina sp. | reverse complement strand
CCAACGTTGCAAAAGCGGGAGGGTTTCAGAGCCAAGGCGCCGAGGGTGACGCCGTAGCATTTTACTGCAATCCCTTGGCAACGCGGGTCGCAGATCCCGTTGAAGACGGGGATCTGGAATCCTCCCGCTTTCCCGAAAGGGTGAAAACATGAGAAAATCACTGTTTTTGCAGGAATTCACATCCTGTGGACTCCTGCACATCCAGAAAAATTAAATTTTTTCTATATAATTACAGAATTTTACAATATTTTTTACATGTTTTTATGCAACGATGGGGTTTATGCCGCATCGGCTTCAACGATCAAATCGGTGACGTCCTTTTCGAAAGGCAGGCTCTGAAGCCATGTGGTCCAACCCAGACGTCCCGATTCACCGAGGTGAACCGCCGGCACTTCGGCCGCCTTGAGGATCAGTTGTAATTCCCAGTTCAGTTCATCGCCCACATAGTTGCGAACCCAGTCCTTCAGTCCTGCAAAGCTCTCACTCCCGGGCAGCATCCGTTCATAGTCCTTCAGGTTCATGGGGCCCATCACGATTCTGAACTTTTGCTGGCAACTCCATACCTGCGAGCCGACGACCGTGTTGACACCCACCGTTGCCGTATCGGGCGATTGGCCCAATCGGCATAGGTATTCGTCGGGTACCTTAATCCACTGGCCGATAAACTCTTTGATGGACGTCTGGATGCCGAAATAATTCTCGATTATGGCTCGCAGCCCCTCAGCATGTCGTGTCTGGCAGGCAAGATGCCCGGAAAAATGCAGCTTGGCCACATCTGGCACGCTGTCCCGGTCGCTGAAGGAATCATGGCCGATTCCGATTAGGCTGCCGATGTAGGCAGCGAAGCGATCTTCATCGGCTCGGTCGTGACTCACCGTCTGCCGATTACAGGCCCACGCCCGGTAAAAAAGGCTGATCATGCGATTATTGAAGATATCGAGAAAACGGGCCAGTGTGTGATCGTCATGATTCAGTTCCCGGTCGTGAATATAATCGGTGATATGCAGCGGCAGGGGTCCCTGGGGCCCGAGCAAACCCAAAAAATTCACCATGAGACGGGGTTTACCGGTCTTCTTCTGTCGTTCAAATCGCTGGAGCGTGGCAGGCGCAAAGCCCAGGGAAGGCTCCTGACAGAATTGAATGGGATCGTCTGCCGAGCGGGTCGCGTACCCCAGACGGGGTTTTTCCGGGAACCCACATTCCACCCTTCGGGCAACCTGAAAAAAGCTCAGCCCGGCAGGATTCTCGAGGAACCGCAGGTCTATAGCGTGTGCCTGATCCCTATGCTTGCTGGCCATCGCATTATTTCTCCACGTTCCCGGGTTTTGATCACCGTTTCCGTAAACGAGTTGATGGAGACATATTTTGAAAAGAAGAGGTTCATCACGGCCCCCAGCAGAAAGACGCCGGTCCCCTCGAAGGCTGCTTCGTCAAATTCCAGGGCAACCTCTATGCCCCGGACAAAGGCGATCTGCCCCTGGTCACTGATCCGGCGGGTAATGGGCCGACTGTTCACCGCCAACACCCCTTCGATCTGTTTTCGGGTCTGAAGATCACGGGTGTCACAGTACAGCCTGAACAAGTCTCGAATGGCAGCGGATCCCTTTCCATCCGGACTGTCCACCAGGGAAAGATAATTAAGGTTCAGGTGGTTGATCATTCGCCAGCTGACCTCGCCCTCGGCCGTGGAGGGACGGGGTGCGGTGGGACCCGACAGACACCGCACGGATTCTACCGGGGAACTGATGTCAAGATTGAAGTCCGTTTTACCGCGACCGATAGCCATTTGGATGGGGAGATCACGGTTGGTGCAGAGGGTTTCAACCGCCAGTTGACGCAAATCGGACCGGTACGGTGCAGCCGCAGCGTCGACAATGGACAGAAATACTTCACTGCCACCGTAGCCGGAGCGTCGACCTTGCTGTTTTTCCCTGTTCGACATCATGCGGGGGATTCGGTTTACCGTGAAGTATGCACCACCGCCATTGGTTTCATCAATATCAGTGGCCGAGTAAAAGGGGGCAAACGCCTGTTTCTCATCGGCCTGAACGCCGTAGCCGGTCACCCTCAGCACCTGATAAACCTCAAAATCCATCGGGCGTGTCCGGTTGGGCACGACGTGAAATTCAGACGATTTATCGGATAGGTGAATACGATCAGCCCGTTTCGGGAACAGGTTGATCACCGGCGCACAATGCAAAACAAAATTGCCGGCATCAACCCGGCCTTCCAGTTCACGCTCTTCACGATCGAGCAGGATAACGAGATCGACCGCGTTACTTTCACAGCGTTTGATGCATTCGCGCAGTCCTTGTAAACGGAAGAACAGGAACCGTTGAGGAAACGCGAAATACTCATGCAGCAACCGATAGCCCAAGAAAGACCGTGCCCCCACTGGCAGGAGTGCCTCTTCATCAGCAAATCCAACCTGGCAGATGGACGCAGCGGGCAGGACACGCTGCCAGGCAAAGGGTTTTTCCGACGGCTGGACCAATACGTTCGTCCCGTGGGCAAAAATATGCTCATAAAGCTGCATCGGAAAATCTTCCGTCCCACGGATGAAAAAGGTTAATGCGTCCAGGTCAAGATTGGAAAAAGCCATGTCGGCTGGGGTTTCAAGACGGATGCGAAGACCCGCCTTGGCGGATGCCGTTGAAGCGGGCAGCGCCAGGCTGCTGAGGTCTCGCGCGTAGTACTCCGCTTGAACGACCGTCACCGGCCAAAGCGTAACGGAATGTCCCGTGCGGTACTCGCATGCGGTGCGATCATCATTGCCAATCACCGACCGAAGTATCGTGCCGCGCTGGATTTCAAATCCATTTTCCAATCCGCTTTGGGCCGCGTCAAAGGCAAACTGCAAAACAGCCATAGAGGGGGTTGGCGATAGGTAGTGAGGATAAACCGTTTCTAAAATCGACTGGGTAAGCTGGGGAAACTCAGCGTTTAATTTCAACTGTACGCGCGCAGCAAGAAAGGCGAACCCTTCCAGCAAGCGTTCCACGTAAGGGTCACCGCAGGCGAATTCGTCCAGAGAGAGACGGCTGGCAACTTTGGGAAATTCCCTTGCAAATTCGCCTGCTGCACCCCGCAAGTGCTGAAGTTCACGATTGTAGTATCTTAATAGTCGCCGGTCCACAGTTTCACCGATTTAACTTACACTTGCCCGTTTCAAGATCTAGCTCGGTTTTGATAAAAAGGGATTCGGGGATGGGCTGGGTCCAGAGGTTCCCGCGGATCTCAAAACGGATAGAACGATTGCTCATCTCTTCTTTATCAACCGTCATGACTATGGAGATGGTGTTGGGAATGATGCGTGGCTCAAAGCGCCGAAGCGCTTCGGTCAATCGATAGCGCATGTCCTCGACACTCAGGCTGGATGCGGTCATCCCCGCGACACTCTGCACACCAAAGTTCAAGACCGACGACGGGACTTGCTCAAACTCGTCTAAACCGTCTTGTTCAGCATTGGCGTATGTGTTCAGCAGCCATGCCAGATCGCGGAGAACCGCCTGACGGTATTTCTGCGCGCTCATCACGCGTTGATTCCGGCTCTCCTGCTGCTTGTTGGGTTCATCATCGGTCAGCCGGTCCAGCAGGCACGGCTGCAGTTTTTCAGACGGTGTCAATTCAGCCATGCTGTGGTTTCTCTTCCAGTGGGCTTTCTGAAGGGTCGAGGAAGACCTCCCGAACCTCCAGCAGGGGGTACTCCCCTTGGTCCGTGGCCAGCATGCGCTGCCCAATGCCTGATACTATATTGTTTCCGGAATCCCTCCAATCGGTTTTACGACCCATCCGAAACGAGCTGTCTTGCGCCTCTTCTGAACCGGGATATCGACTTGGAATCAGGCCCACCGCCTGGCCCTGGTTGGCCCAGGTAAAGGTTGCCGTTGCCCAGATCACATCACGGAGGTTGACCGGTTTGTCGATCCGAATTTCCCGAATCCGCTCGAAAGGGATCCAATAATATTTGCCGTTGACGATGGCTTCAAGGGTCGGACCCAGCCTTGTGTCGGCATCCGCTATCCAGGTGAAGGCCTGCCCGTCAATGGTACCCGAGATGGCCGGAGCCGATTCAAAGGCTTGATCGCGCAGTTCGGCGGCTGCCTTGAGATTACCGGCGGCGATAAGTCCCGGTACCTGGGTGAGCCAGACCATCCACTCCAGCGGTTCACCAAATATCAAAGGAGTCCGTTTGCCTTCAAAGACATTTGCACGCAACACCTCACAGTTCAGGGCGGGACGATAGACCTGGGCCATGAGCAGCGCATCTGAATCCATGTCGGCCGCGACATTGAGTTGGGTAATGGCCCGGTCCCACTGGCCAAGGACACTGAGCAACTGGAATAGAAAGATGCGCAGTTCAACTTTTGACGGATCGCTGCGGATCGCCTCCGTAAGGGCAGCCAGCGCTTTATCAAGCTCGCCGGTTTGAAGATAGTGTTCAGCTTGCATAGGCCCCCGCTTAAGAACGATTTACTTGGATAGCAAAGTGATCACGATCCACCCTTGGCCGATGGCAGTTTGGAAACCAGTCTCAGGGACACGCTCAAACCCTCCAACTGATAATGGGGACGCAAGAAGAACTTGGCGCTGTAGTATCCCGGATTGCCTTCGATATCCTCGACCACCACTTCTGCGGCGGATAAGGGATACCTGGACTTGACACTATCCGAAGCAGTCGGGTCCGTGGTGACATATTTGGTGATCCAGTTGTTCAGCCAGGTCTCTACTTCGTTACGTTCCGCAAAGGACCCGATTTTGTCGCGCACGATACACTTCAGGTAGTGGGCGAAGCGACAGGTCGCAAACAGATACGGCAGCCTCGCGCCCAGGTTTGCGTTGGCGGTGGCGTCGGGATCGTCGAACTCCGCGGGGCTGTGTAAGGACTGTGCACCCACGAATACCGCATAATCGGTATTCTTCCAGTGGGAAAGCGGCATCAATCCGTTCTTGGCCAACTCCGCTTCCCTGCGGTCGGTAATGGCGATTTCGGTCGGACATTTCATGTCCACGCCACCATCGTCCGTGGGAAAGGTATGGGTCGGCAAGCCCTCCACCATGCCGCCGCTCTCGGCGCCACGGATCCGCGAACACCAGCCGTAAAGTTTGAATGCCCGGTTGATGTTGACAGCCATTGCATAGGCGGAATTGGACCAGCAGTATTTTGAGTGATCGGCACCTTCGGTGTCTTCTTCGAAGTCAAACTCCTCCACCGGCTCGGTTTTTGCGCCGAAGGGAATGCGGGACAAGAATCTGGGCATCGTCAGTCCAACGTACCGGGAGTCATCCGAGTCTCGAAGAGAGCGCCAGGAGGCATATTCGGCAGTTTGTAGAATTTTGGTCAGATCCCGCGGATTTCCCAACTCCTGCCACGTGTCCATGTTCATCAGTCCCGGATCGGCGGCAGAAATAAATGGCGCATGTGCCGCCGCGGCAATCTGGGCAATGCCACTTAACATCTCCACGTTTTTTGGCGTGTGATCAAAGGTGTAGTCACCGACGAGACAACCATAGGGTTCGCCGCCCGGTGTACCGAATTCGTCCTCGTACATCTTTTTGAACAACGGGCTCTGATCCCAGGCCGTACCCTTAAATTTTTTCAGGGTCTTGCCCAAGTCTTTCTTGGACAGGTTCAGCACCCTGATCTTGAGCTGTTCGTCCGTCTCCGTATTGTTGATCAAATGGGACAACCCGCGCCAGGTGCCTTCCAACCGCTGAAAATCCCCATGATGCATGATCAGATTGATCTGCTCGCTTAGCTTTTTATCGATTTCGGCAACGATGGTTTCTATCGTCCTGACAGCATCGTCGGAAATCAACGCGGTCTGTTCCAATGCCTGTGCCGCCAACGTCTGTACAGCGTTTTGCACTGCCTCGCGGGCCCGATCCGTCTTGGGTTTGAATTCTTTGTGAAGCAGCCCCTCAAACTCATTCATCTCCATGGTTTGGGCTTCTGTGGTTTCTGCAGTGGTATCCTTTTTTAAATCTGCCATGATCAACCTTCCCCTTCCTTCTTTTCAGATCCTGCATCCGGTTTGGGTGTCGCGGACAACGCCTGCATGAGCGTCGGATCGCTTAGCAGCTTGGCCACGAGCTCCTCGGCGCCCCCCTTGCCATCCATATAGGTCACTAAGTTGGCCAATTGGGTGCGGGCCTTGAGCAGATTGCTCAAGGCATCAACCTTTTGGGCCACCGCCGCCGGTGAAAAATCATCCATGCTCTCAAAGGTCAGGTCGACGTTGAGGTTGCCTTCACCGGTCAAGGTGTTGGGAACCTGGAATGCAACCCGCGGTTTGGCTGATTTCATGCGTTCGTCGAAATTATCCACATCGATTTCCAAAAATTTTCGTTCGGCAACGCCGGGTAACGCCTCTTCCGGTTTTCCGGATAAATCGGCCATCACTCCCATCACAAATGGCAGGTTGATGGTCTGCTCTGCACCGTAAGTCTCTAGATCGTATTCGATCTGCACCCTCGGTGCTCTGTTGCGGGCAATGAATTTCTGGCTACTTGCTTTTCCTTTGGCCATGGTCGTTTCTCCCTTCTTGTATATATCAGGTATCTAATAATAACGAGGGCTTGTGAACGCTTATGTATTTTACACCCCGCGCAAGGCGGTGTATCACCCTTCGGGTGGTTCATCTTCTCCGCTGACCATTTTCACCTGGGACATGGCATCCGGAGAAAGATCGCGAATGATGTCCACGAAACTTTTACCGACAAGGCGCTTGGCCCGCTTGATCAGCAAAGGGACCGGGCTGGACGGTTCATTCTGCTCGTAATGGCTGATAATCATGTCCAGGGCTTTCAGCACGTCTTGATTCGATGTGACACGCCCGGACAATACCTGCCCGGAGGCGCCACCGGTGGAAGCTGTCCGGTTTTCGGCGTCTGTGGGGGAGGCGTTTGTATTGGGCCGTGTAGGGTCTGAAGCCTGGGTCTGTTTGAGCGATGACATATCCTGTCCATACCCCCTTCGCTCCATGTACATGCTTGTTTTCGATTGCATCTGCTGCAGCAGATGCTCAAGTCGGCTGAAATTAGGTGCGGCAGCCGATCCCACAAGGTCCATCAGCAGTGTATCCAGTGCGCCAAGATGGTCCATGCATTCGCGCAGCGTCTGATCCGTGGATTGCAGGTCTTCGATATCGGTCTGTTCAAAAGCGGCGTCGATGACCTGCATCGAAGGTATGGCGCTCGCCTCAGTTTCGGGAGCCGTTATTTCACCGGATGCAATCATCATTTGACGCAGGCTCGCACGGGGCAGCCGCGCATCCTCCGGCGTGCACAGCGGAATCTCCATCAGTCGGGGAATGAATTTCATCGGGTCCTGATCGTTCATCGCCGTCGATGCGGGAGAGAGGGCGCTGATGATATTTATCCGTTCCAGGGGGTCATTGTCATCTTCGGGATCCAGTTGGGGAAACAAGTGGTCCCAGTAGCGTTCCACAACACCTCGCATCAAAGCGAGACCATCGTGAAAGCTGGTCAATCCCTTTAAACGGAGGGACGAGGCGGTCAAATAGAGGATTAGTCTGAGATCACGGCTGCGGTCAAGCAATGCTAAACTCTGGCTGTAAACCTGCTTCCAATCGGGTTCTTCTCTTTCCTGAACATAGTCGCCCACCTGTGTTTCCGCCTTGCCCTGGGCGATTCGCTCGAGTTCCAGAAAAGCGGCATCATAGGAGATATCTACACCACAGGGAGCATCCGGTGAAATTTCGGCAAGGAGTGCGTCGACGTCAAAATTGGTCACAGCATACCTCAGTGAGCTACCTGAAAGATAAAAGCACAATGATAAATGGTCGAGAAATGCAGTCGGCTGAAGCCCGACAAAAACGGGTAACGCTTACTGCGAGAATAGCCGGTCTAAATAAATTGAACATTCCCCGCGGCCCCGATAAGCGGGATCTTTGCTTCGCGCCGACAAGCGGCGGGGAGTCCGCTCGCTGCCGCGGTTCAAGGTGAATTCGGTCAGACAGGGTCAGACTATCAATGAAGCTGATGAGGATCTTAGGGATTCCAATTCGGGTAGCAATCCCTGTATAGGGCGCCTGCGTTGCTGTCCGATTCAGACCATACCAGCATTGAATGGACACCATTTAGGGATGCCGGAAATCATGTTCGGTTTGGTCAAATTATCTCACCCGCACGGTGCGAGCAATAAGCTTTAATCATTTATATCATTCAAGATTCAAGCTGTAAACATTTATTCTTCACCTTCCCATTCGGGGCTTGAAAGGGTGGT
>NZ_JASJGN010000049.1:0-8793 GCF_033791525.1 Desulfosarcina sp. | reverse complement strand
CAGATCGGCGGCCAGGTGCAGGTAGGTGAAGACGATCTGGCCTTCGCGGATCAGATCGTACTCGGGAGGCACCGGTTCTTTGACATGCATGACCATGTCCGCCGCATCGAAGATCTCCTTGGGGGTGTCGATCATCCTGGCCCCGGCTTTCACATAGGCTTCATCGGAAAAGCCGCTGCCGCCACCGGCATTTTTTTCCACCAGCACCGAGTGCCCGTTGTGGATCATCACTTCCACACCGGCAGGGGTCATGCACACGCGGTTCTCTTCCGTCTTGATCTCTTTCAGTATTCCGACAATCATTTTGTCCTCCCTTGCAGTAGTTTGGTGGTTAAAATTTCTCAATGGCTTTTTTCACTGCCGCCACGATCTCATCGATGTCCGCTTTGGTGGCGATCAACGCAGGTGCAAAATTCATTATCGTGTTGTTGCCCGGCAGCGAGCTGTTGGTCCTGCCGATCAGTACACCTTCGGCAGCAACCAATCCCATGATTCGGCCCATTTCCGCTTCGGTGATGGGTTCCTTGGTGGCCTTGTCCTTGACCAGCTCGAGGCCGCAGAACAGGCCTTTGCCGCGTACATGGCCCACCAGGGGCATATCGGATAGCGCCTGCAGGCTCTCCAACATATACTCACCGACCACCCGGCTGTTCTCCACCAGGTTCTCTTCTTCTATAATGCGCGTGCTCTCCAGCGCGGCAACAGTGGCCCCGGCGCAGCCGCCATAGGTGCTGATATCGCGAAAGTAGTTAATGCCTTCCTCGGGGTCGGCTGGATCGCAGAGGAACTTGTCAAAGATCTCCTGACGGACGACCGTGGCGGAAAGCGGCATATAGGAACTGGCCAGTCCTTTGGCCATGGTGACCATGTCCGGATCCACATCATACTGATCAAGGCCCCAGAATTTACCGGTACGACCGAAACCGCAGACCACTTCGTCCATGATCAGGTAGATGCCGTAACGGTTGCAGATCTCCTGGAGGATCGGATAATACTCCGGAACCGGAACGATGATTCCGCCGCCGGCGGTGATCGGTTCCACGATGCAGCCGCCGATGGTGTCCGGCCCTTCCTTGAGAATGACATCTTCGACGCTGCGGGCGCAATCGATGTTGCAGCCCGGATAGGACTTGTCAAAGGGGCAGCGGTAGCAAAGCGGGTGGGGGAACTCGGCAAACCCGTCGGCAAACGGACCGAAGTCCTGTTTGCGCTGCAGTTGTCCCGTGGCGCTCAGGGCACCGATGGTCGTCCCGTGATAGTCCCGATCCCGAAAGAGAATTTTGTATTTGCCTTTGCGCGATGGATCGATGTGAGACAACTGGCGGACCATTTTAAAGGCTTTTTCATTGGCCTCGGACCCGCTGTTGGAAAAAAAGACTTTTCCCAGGTTCGGCAGCAGCTCGATCAGCTTGGCGGCAAATTTGATGGTGGGAATATTGCCAAACGCACCGGCGTAGTAGCCCATGGTTATGAGCTGGTCGTAAATGGCTTTGGCGATGCTCTCTCTGCCATGGCCCACCATAACGCTCCAAACGCCCCCGGACGTAGCATCGAGGTATTCTTTGCCCCTGATGTCAGTTACCCTGAGGCCCTTGCCTTCGACGATAATCATCTGCTCGGCAGACTGAAACACTTTGTGGGGCTTGATGTGGTGCCACAGGTAGTCCCGGTCGCCGCGAACCATCTCTTCGGTATCATATTCATTCCAATTGACGGTTGATTGCATGGTTTTTCTCCTTATTGGAATAATAGTAGTCGAATGAAACATTCCATTCAATTTATGTGGTTTCGGCCCTACACACCTTTTTGGGGACGCATGTCGGCAGAGTCGATACCCGCTACGGCAACCGGTTTTTTCATTGCATCGCGACGGAAGGGTTCACCCAGTTCCTTATTGTTCAATACCTCGATGAAGGTGGTCTTGCCTTCTTCCATCTGGGCTTTGACGGCCGCACTCAACTGTTCGGTCAAATCATCCGGGTTGGAGACCTGGACACCTTCCATGCCGCACGCTTTGGCGATGCCGGCGTAGGAGACCTTGGTGTCAAGCTCGGTACCCACGAAGTTGTCATCATACCATAAGGTGGTATTGCGTTTTTCTGCCCCCCACTGATAGTTGCGGAAGATGATCATGGTGATGGCGGGCCACTCATCGCGTCCACAAGCCGTCATTTCATTCATGGAGATCCCGAAGGCGCCGTCACCGGCAAAACCAACCACCGGAACGTCGGGTTTGGCGATTTTTGCGCCCAGGATGGCCGGAAAACCGTAGCCGCATGGTCCGAACATGCCCGGGGCCAGATACTTGCGGCCCTCCTCGAAGGTTGGATACGCATTTCCGATGGCACAGTTGTTGCCGATATCCGAAGAGATGATGGCCTTTTGGGGCAGGGCTTTGATGATGGCCTGCCATGCCATTCGGACCGTCATTTTTTCCGGCTCATTGTCCTTGGCACGTTGGTTCCAGGTCGTGCCGGGATCGTCTTCTTCGTGATCCATGGTAGCCAGTTCCTGGGCCCAGTCGGCCTTGGTCTTTGCGATGGTGGCCTTGCGGGTGTCGCGGCCCTCGTCACCGGCAGTGGGAGAAAGCTGCGCCAGAATGGCGGTGGCCACTTTTTTGGCGTCACCGGCAATGCCCACGGTGACCGGTTTGGTCAGGCCGATTCGGTTGGGGTTCATATCGACCTGGATGATTGCCGCTTCCGTCGGCCAGTAGTCGATGCCGTAGCCCGGCAGGGTGGAGAAGGGGTTCAAACGGGTACCCAGAGCCAGGACAACGTCGGCCTTGGAAATCAGCTCCATGCCGGCTTTCGAGCCGTTGTAACCCAGCGGGCCGGCAAACAGGGGATGGCTGCCTGGAAAGGCATCGTTGTGCTGGTAGCCGCAGCAGACCGGTGCGTCCAACCGTTCGGCCAAAGCAATGGTTTCCTGGATGGCGCCGCCAATGACAACACCGCCACCGTTCAGAATGACGGGAAATTTGGCCTTGGAAAGAAGCGCTGCTGCGCGGGCGATGGCCTCCTCGCCGCCAGCAGGACGCTCGAACTCGACGATGGCGGGCATTTTGATTTCAATGACCTGGGTCCAGAAATCACGGGGAATATTGATCTGGGCCGGGGCCGATGCCTGTTTGGCCTGAATGATGACCCGGTTGAGCACTTCCGCGATGCGCGAGGGATGCAGCACTTCTTCCTGGTATGCAACCATCTCTTCAAACACGGCCATCTGAGGGACTTCCTGGAAGCCACCCTGGCCCATGGTCATGTTGGCGGCCTGGGCAGTCACCAGCAGCAGCGGGGTGTGGTTCCAGTAAGCGGTCTTCACCGGAGTCACGAGGTTGGTGATGCCGGGGCCGTTCTGGGCGATCATCATGGACATCTTGCCGGAGGTGCGGGTGAACCCATCCGCCATCATACCGGCGTTGCCTTCATGTCCGACATCCCAGAAAGTGATCCCCGCTTTGGGGAAAAGGTCGGATATCGGCATAAACGCCGAGCCGATAATCCCGAAAGCATGTTCGATGCCGTGCATCTGGAGCACTTTGATAAAGGCCTCTTCGGTGGTCATTTTGATTGTCGCCATTGGTAAACCCTCCTAATTATAATATGTGTCGTGTCATCTCAACCTTCTGATGTCTGATACATCACATATCAGAAGGCGCGTCAAGATCAATTTTGGCAATATACGTTTTTTGTAATCCTGTGTTGGGCAGTCGCAGATGCAAAAGCCCGGAATAAATCGGTCAATAAAGGGACACAGCTAATAGGATTATGTGGTGTGTTGCATCAATGAATAGTCGGCAGAGGCGTCAATCACCAAATCAATCAACCGGTGGAGGTGCGGTTCAAGCTACCCGAAAGGTACTTTTAATAATTTGCTATAGGTGTCTTTAATAATTTCAAGTCCGCTTCTTATATTGACTTCGAAGGTCGTCTTGACTGCTTCAGGATCTTTGTTTTTAAGTGCATCAAGAATTGCCCGGTGTTGCTTGTTAAACTTGAGGCAATGGTCTCTCTCCCGCCGATATATATTCAGCACGCTTTCGACCGACTGAACCAGTGCCTGGGCGATACTGCAAAGGTGGGGAAGGTTGGATGCATTTAAAATAACATAGTGAAACTGTCTGTCCAATTGATAGTGATTCTGGGGAATTTCCTCCATCATCGCGTGTAGTTCTTCAAGCTTGAGAATATCGGCATCAGCCAGGTTGTCGATGGCCTCAACAGCGAGTGTGGCTTCTAAATCCGCCCGCAGATCATAAATATGAAGGATTTCTTTTTGGGTTGGCGGCGTGGCAACAATGGCACCTTTGTATGGAATGTTTTTAACCAGTCCGGATCGGTCAAGGCGCATGAGGGCTTCTCGTATAGGACCGCGGCCGATGCCCAGCTCGGCTTCGAGTTCAGACAAGACCAGACGGGTTCCGGGGAGCTTAAAACCGCTGAGAATCATATCCCTTATCTTCTCATATGCTCTCAGGGACTTCATGTAAGATTTATTGTCAGCCAAATTAGAAACTCCTGTTCATCACCTGACGGATGGTTAGCTGATCTGTCTACCGCTTAGAAGATATTTTAAAAGATCTTTAAGAATGCATGCATTTATCATGAATACATAGGTTGTCAAAATGTTACGATCTTAGTATCCACCACGATTGACCTTACCAGACGGTGTGGTTTACATATGCTTCCGATAAGTCGTGCGCAATATTGGCTATTGGGGTTCTTTTCTGTTTTTTGCCACATGAACGATCTCCAGGGCAAGAATCTCAGCTGCATCGAGAGCTTTGATGGGCAACTTTCCACCGAGAGCA
This sequence comes from Desulfosarcina sp., assembly GCF_033791525.1. Classification (GTDB taxonomy): domain Bacteria; phylum Desulfobacterota; class Desulfobacteria; order Desulfobacterales; family Desulfosarcinaceae; genus Desulfosarcina. The sequence continues at coordinate 3,980 of NZ_JASJGN010000049.1, read as the reverse complement.
CTGAGTTCGGTACAGGCAATAATTAATAGAGTTGCTCCTTTTCTCATTAAATTTTCATACACATTTTTATAGTCATTCCTTACGGTTTCATCGATGTTTCCTTTTTTAATCTCTTTGATGACGCTTAACAGTTGCGCCTGATGATCAGGATCGGGCCATACATCCTCGATGCCCAATCGGCTGAAACGCTGCGTATATAGCCCGGTCATGGCAACCGCCGGAGAAGCCAGTATCCCGATTTTTCGCTGGTTCGGAAAATTGTCCTTCACATGGCTGGCCACCAGATCGATCAGGTTGATCACCGGGATGTTGACTGCTTCTTGAACCGCACCATAGTAGTAATGGGCGGTATTGCAGGCAATCACCAGAAAATCCGCCCCCCAGGATTCGAGCCGTCGGCTCATATCCGCCATGCAAGGGCCGGGATCTTCGCCATCCCCCTCGATGATGGCCTTTATCCTGGATGGCACCTTGGGGTTATTGTCCACGATACAGCGGATATGATCGGCATCGTCCAGTGCCGGTGTCAGGCGGATGATGCGCTGCATCAGATCGACCGTGGCTTCCGGGCCCATGCCCCCTAAAATTCCAACGATTTTTTCTCTTTTTTCTGTCATCTTCTTTCAGCCATCCGAGAGATTGGGCTCGAGAACCGCTGCGAGCAGAGGCTCTCGTTATCGGCACTGATCCTAAGACCCATACAATTAACCTTGTCTGAATGTATCCATATAGGCGTACAGGGCAGGCGATCCACCGGTGTGCAGGAACAGCACATTGGAACCGGCGGGAAAATGCCCCTTTCGCACGAGGTCGATCAACCCGGCGGCTGCCTTGCCTGAATAGACGGGGTCAAGGAGAACAGCTTCGGTTCTGGCAAAGAGTTTCACGGCTTCGACCATGGACTCGGTCGGCAGGGAGTAGCCCGGACCGACGTACTGATCAAAACAGACAATATCTTCACGGGCAATTCCGCTTTTTACGCCGAGCTTTTCGGCTAATTCCTGGGATAGCTTGTAAACAATCTCTTCCTGAACATCTTTCGGCCTGGAGACATTGACCCCGCTGATGGGGATTCCTCCGTTGACGCCGGCCATGCCCACTGCCATTCCGGCGTGGGTCCCGGCAGAGCCTGAAGGGACAATAATATGGTCAATGGCAAGACGCATCTCATTGAGCTGTCCCATGGTCTCTTCTGCACAGACCGCGTATCCCATGGCGCCGATGGCATTGGAGGCGCCGCCGGGAATAATGTACGGTTTCTTGCCGGCAGCCGCGAGCGCATCGGCCTTTTTGCTCATCTCGGCCATCATGTCGGAACCGCCTGCAACGACAGCGATGCTCTTTACGTCAAGCAGCTCGAAAAGAAAATTGTTGCCGCTGGCATCCGTCTTGTAGGAACCTTTGACGCGTTCTTCGAGAATGAGGTGGCAATCAAGGCCTTCCTTGGCAGACCATGCGGCCGTGAGTCTGGCGTGGTTGGATTGTACGGCACCACAGGTGATGATGGCATCCGCACCTTTTTCAAGCGCATCGGCGATGCAGAACTCCAGCTTCCTGGTCTTATTGCCGCCGCCGGATCCCGGAAGAAGATCGTCCCGTTTGATGTAAAGGTTGACATCGCCGCCGAGGGCCTCGCTCAGGGATGGCATGCTCTCGATGGGGGTCGGACCCTGAAGGTAACTTCTCCTGGGAAATTTGGTAAAATTCATCGGTTTTCCTTTCTTTGTGTTTTGGCTCTAAAGTTGAAAAACTTGTAAAAAGTCACATTTCCGACGGATTCGTAAAAAGCCCGAGATCAAGGCTTGCGAATCTTGAGGAATGAGGAGTACTTACGGTACGCCGCAGTGACGAAGGATGAAGCGTAACGCAGATATCGGGTTTTTTACGAATCCGTCAAAGTTGAAAAATGGCTTCGACTTCTATTTCCGCACCCAAGGGCAGTGCGGCCACCTGGAATGCGCTGCGTGCGGGATACGGCTCTTTGAAGTATTGGGCATAGACCTTGTTTACGGCTTGAAAGTTGCCGATGTCGGCAAGATAGACAGTTGTTTTGACGGCATTGTCCAAGTTTGTCCCGGCTTCCTTGGCAATGGCTGCAAGGTTCCGGAAAACAATGTGGGCTTTTTCTTCGATGGTGCCTTCCGGTATTTTCCCGGTTGCCGGGTCGATGGGAAGCTGGCCGGAGGTAAACAGGAATCCGCCTGAAACAACGGCCTGGGAATACGGACCGATGGCAGCCGGGGCACTATCCGTTTGAATCGCTTTTTTAGACATGTTGGTTTCTCCTCATTTCAAAATATTTGCTGAAACATCGCTTATGATTTTCAAAATTAGCCGGCAGTCATCCTCGCTGAAAGTCAACGGAATGCGCATATCACACATAACGGCAAGGATGCGTTTGGTGTTTGCCAGATCGGGCAGGTTGCTAAAATATCGCCAGCTTTCATATGCACTGGTAAATCCCACCGGTTCCTTGTTGCCGAACCATTTGAGCTCGACACCCCGATTCATGCACTCGGCGAGAAATTGTTTGATGGTTTTCTCATCTTGACCCTTCAGGGAAAACTGGATGGAGCTGCCGACGTAATTTTCGCGGGGATCCCGCGGGGGGCAGGTAATGCTGTCGATCTCTGTCAACCCCTTTTCCAATAGCCGGTAGCGTTTATTCCACCGCGCGCACTGATGGTCCAATATGTTGAGCTGGGGCCTCAAAATGGCTGCCCGAAGATTATCCATGCGGCTGGAATAATTGGGGACCATGGTTTTGATGCCCTCAAATACGTCCATACCGGGCCTTGACGTATGGCGTTCGTAGAGCATGTACGAACCCGAATAGATGATGGCGCGGGCAATCAGGTCCGGGTCGTCGGTGACCAGCAGGCCCCCTTCTCCTGAATTCATGTGTTTGTAGGTCTGGGTGCTGAAGCAGGCGGCCGCGCCAAAGGAGCCGGACTTTTTCCCGTCCCAGGTGGCACCCATGGTGTGGGCGCAATCTTCAATCAGGACAAGGTGATGGGCGGCGCAGATTTCCATGAGCCGGTCCATATTGGTGATGTGTCCGCGCATGTGGGATAGCATGAACCAGCGGACGTCGGGCGCCTTGGCCTTTTTTTCGAGGTCATCGAGGTCGATGGTGTAATCGTCTACAATATCTACCAGTTCGATGGCTGCACCTGAGTTTTCTATCGCTCCTGGGACCGGCGCAAGTGTGTATGCATTGCACAGGACCTTGTCGCCTGCTTTGACGCCGGCACTCTTCAGGGCCAGATACATGGCACTCCCGCATGACGCGCAGGCCAGACAATATTTTTTACCCATGTAAGCGGCAAACGCTTCTTCCAGGAGTGCCGCTTCACCTTTTTCGCCCGGTTCGACATTATAGCGGTGAAGCTTGCCGGATTTTAAAATTTCAATCGCCTTTTCAATGCCCTCGTCACAGATCGGTTCCTGAAGGGTGAAATCTTTGGTAAACTGTTTCTTTTCCGTCTCAGTCATCCTGTATACTCCCGTGAATATATGGCTTTTAAACCCGGCTCGTTTTGATTCCGATTCATTCGACAACTGTGCGGATCAATATCTTAGGAATCCGTCGGTAGTAAGGCCTTTTACGGGTTTATCAATATTTGGTCTGCTCGTAAACGTCGAATTTCCAGTCCTGTTCGGGGAAGTATTTCCTCAGCCGCCAGTCGCATGCCCGGGCATGGCCTTCCATGCCCTCAACCCTGGACAGACGGGAGGCCGCGCTGCTGATTACTCTGTTGGCTTCCTGGCTGATCTCTTGATACGTATATATTTTCAAGAATTTCATAACGTTAAGCCCGCCAGAATAGTGACCGGCTTTTTTGGTGGGCAGGATGTGATTGGTGCCCGAGCATTTGTCGCCATGGGGAACCGTGCTGCCTTCACCAAGAAACAACGAGCCATAGGAGGTGAGATTGTTGACCCACCAGTCCAGGTCTTCCGCCATGATCTGAACGTGC
>NZ_JASJGN010000048.1:0-14451 GCF_033791525.1 Desulfosarcina sp. | reverse complement strand
CTCGGCTTTTTACTGGCCGTGATCTACCGTTATACTCACAAGGGTTTGTCCTATTCCCAGTCATTCACCCAGACGATTTTCTTTGTTTCGATCATTGTCGCCATAGTCATGATGGTCATCGGTTCTAGTCTAGCCAGGGCGTTTGCCTTGGTCGGTGCATTGTCGATTATACGCTTTCGCACAGTGGTCAAGGACACACGAGATATTGCCTTTATCTTCCTGGCGCTGGCAGTCGGCATGGCAGCGGGAACTTCCAACTATTTTCTGGCTTTTGTCAGTGCAGGGTTTGTTTCTATGCTGGCGCTGGCGACCTACAAATTTAACTTCGGTGCGCTCTACAAGAGTGAGTTCATTCTCCGTTTTACCTTCCATCAAAACTTTGATAGTGCTGGTTATCTGGAGATCATTCAAGAGTACGGCAAGCGTTCCAACATGCTGCATATCGAGCCGTCCGGTGACCGCCGATCCCTGCGTCTGACTTATGATATCTCTCTGAAGGAAGACACCTCGGCCGAGAAGATGATCAGTGCTTTAGGGAATGTCGAAGGGATCTCCGAAGTGGTCTTGATCGCTGCAAAGAGTGATGTTGACTATTAACCCCAATGTTGCATAAACAGTATGGATAAATATAGCTAACTAAAAGGTATCATAATGAATATAAACAGGTTTCTACCATTTTCTGGATGTCACCAACGGTGAATTCCAAGAATGGCTCAGTTTTTCTCATTGTGTTTACCTTCCAGGAAAGCTGGAGGACTTCAGATCCCTTGTTGTCAAGGGATCGCGGTAGCCAATTACAGCTTCACCCTTGACGCCTTGGCTCTGAAGCCCTCCAGCTTTTGCAGCCTTGGGGTTTGGTATTCACACCAATCATGCTTATTTTTACATTTAGATAAGCCGTGAGCTAAGCGTCCACTGATGAATTGTGGCCGTTCACCGGTGCAACGGTATAGGGTTCAGCGGTTGAGGGTGCACCAGAACCCCGGCCAACGTATCATTTAACGGTAAACGCTGAACCGTTGAACGCTTACGATGAATTAATGCGGGTTCAATCCCGCACATGAAACGAGAACCATTAGTGCTGATCGGGGAGGTGAAACATGAGCCAGTCAAATAAAAAAGATAGCAAGAGCTGTATGAAAAGCTGCGAGTCAGCCTACCATGCGTGTATGCAAAGCCGGGAACACGAATCGGTTTGCCAGATGAAAAACAACCAGTGCGCATGCGGGTGTAAAATCTCCTGAAGCCCGAGAACTGGACAACCCACAGATGGACCAAAAGGCAGCGGGCCCCGGATTTCCGGGACGCGCTGCTTTTTTTTGCTGCCTACCTTTTAATACCATCTTAAAAAGCGATGAAGGGTCCATGGCGGTGTCACGAACCGGCCTAAAATATTCTCATCAGGCAAACATACGCCGCTTTCTCACCGTTTCTGGCCTTACTTGAATTGATCCTCTTCGGTGCTGCCGGACATGGCACCCACCGAGGAATCGCCACTGCTGATCGTGTCAATTAACCGGTCAAAATAGCCGGCCCCGACGAATTTCTGGTGGGTGGTGGCCATGTAGCCGTCTTCATTGCCGAAGCGAAACTCCTCTTCCTGGAACCGGGAGTAGGCCAGCATACCTTGTTTGCGGTAGTTCATGGCCAAGTCGAACATACCCAGGTTCAGGGCATGGAACCCGGCCAGGGTGACGAACTGGAATTTGTAGCCCATGGCCCCCAGTTCGCGCTGAAAGGTGGCGATGGTGGCATCGTCCAGGTTGGCTTTCCAGTTGAACGACGGAGAGCAGTTGTACGCCAGCAGCTTGTTGGGAAACTTCTCGTGAATGCCTTCGGCAAAGCGCCTGGCCTGATCGAGGTCCGGCTTGGATGTTTCGCACCAGACCATGTCTGCGTAAGGGGCGTAGGCCAGGCCGCGGGCTATGGCGGATTCCACCCCATTTTTTACGTAGAAGAAGCCTTCGTTGGAGCGGGGTTGGTCGAGAATAAATGGCCGGTCCCATTCGTCGATGTCGCTGGTGACCAGCTTGGCGGCATCGGCATCCGTTCGTGCCACCAGGATGGTCGGAACGCCGCAGACGTCGGCGGACAATCGGGCTGCCACGAGCTTGGCCACCGCCTCTTGGGTCGGGACCAGCACCTTGCCGCCCATGTGTCCGCATTTTTTGGCCGAAGAGAGTTGGTCTTCGAAATGCACCCCGGCCGCGCCGGCCTGGATCATCTGCTTCATCAGTTCGAAGGCGTTGAGCGGACCGCCGAATCCCGCTTCGGCATCGGCCACGATGGGCGCGAACCAGTAAGGACCGGTCTTTCTTTCGTCCAGCACCTGAATCTGATCGGCCCGCCGCAGGGCGTTGTTGATGCGCTGGACCACCGCCGGCACACTGTTGGACGGATACAGGCTTTGATCCGGGTACATCTCGCCGGCCAGGTTGGCGTCGGCAGCGACCTGCCAGCCGCTCAGGTAGATGGCCTTGAGGCCGGCCTCAACCTGCTGAACTGCCTGGTTGCCCGTCAGCGCCCCCAACGCCGGCACATAGTCTTCATGGTTGATCAGGTACCAGAGTCGCTTGGCGCCAATGGTCGCAAAGGTGTAAGCGATGGTCAGGTTGCCGCGCAGCTTCAGCACATCTTCGGCCGAATAGGGGCGGACGATGCCTTTCCAGCGCGGATCATCGGCCCAGTGGGTTTCCAGCTCTTCCCGTTCGTCGGCCACCACTTCGTGACAGGTCAATCGTTGGCAGATCTCTTCGGCGTTCTCTTCTATGGTCTTCATCTTACCTCTCCTTGTGTAAAATTTCATTTCCGCGCTGGAGCCGTAGGAGCGGCTTCCAGCCGCGATATATAAAATCGCCTCAAACCAAATTATCGCGGCTTTAAGCCGCTATCACCAAAAAAAGAGTCATGGTAAGTCGTCCATGCGGCACGCAAATTATCCCTCCAGATGATCGTAAGCCTTCAGCGTCAAGAACTCCGCCAAGCTGTCGGCGGCGATGATTTCGTCGAACAGGGCTGCGGCCTGTTCATACTTGACCTGTTGGAAATGCATATCTCCTACCTCGACTTTGATCTTCTCGATCTCCTCTGTCATCATCGAACGAAATAGGTCCAGCGTAATCTTGCGCCCATCGTCAAGTGCCGCATCCGGTTGGTTGATCCACTGCCACAGCTGAGCCCGCGAAATTTCGGCGGTGGCCGCGTCTTCCATGAGGTTGTACAGGGGCACGCACCCCAGACCCGAGAGCCAGTTGGCCATGTATTGGATTCCCACGCTGATGTTGGTGCGCATGCCCGGCTCGGTGATGGTTCCGGCAGGTACCTTCAGCAGGTCTGCAGCCGTGACGTGAACGTCTTTTCGCACCCGGTCGATCTGGCTGGGTGCGGGCATGGCCTTGTTGAACTCCTCCATGGCGAGGGAAACCAGCCCCGGATGGGCCACCCAAGTGCCGTCGTGGCCGTCGGTGGCTTCACGGGTCTTGTCCGCCCGGACTTTTCCCAATGCCTCGAGGTTTTTCTCCGGGTCGCTTTTGATGGGAATCTGTGCGGCCATGCCGCCGACGGCATAGGCCCCGCGGCGGTGGCAGGTCTTGATCGCCAGCAGCGAGTAAGAACGCATGCAGTGGCGGGTCATCGTGATCTGGGCACGGTCAGGGAACAGATAGCCGGGAACATTTTTGAATCGTTTGATGAAACTGAAAATGTAATCCCAGCGCCCACAGTTCAGCCCGGCACTGTGGTCCTTGAGCTCATAGAGGATTTCATCCATTTCAAAGGCGGCCATGATCGTCTCGATGAGCACTGTTGCTTTGATGGTGCCAGTCGGGATGTCCAGCGCCTCCTGGGCGACGATGAAGACGTCGTTCCACAGCCGTGCTTCCAGGTGGCTCTCCATCTTGGGCAGGTAAAAGTAGGGCCCGCTGCCCCGGTCCAGAAGGCGCTTGGCGTTGTGGAAGAAGAAGAGTCCGAAATCGAAGAGGCTTCCCGAAACGGGCTGCCCGTCGATGAGAACATGCTTTTCTACCAGATGCCAGCCGCGGGGGCGCACGATGAGGGTGGCGGTCTTGTCATTCAAACGGTAGGTTTTGCCTTCCGGGGTGGCAAATTCGATGGTCTGGTTGACGGCGTCGCGAAGGTTGATCTGTCCGTCGATGGTGTTCGTCCAGGTGGGGCAGTGGCTGTCTTCGAAATCGGCCATGTAGGTCTTTGCCCCGGAATTGAGTGCGTTGATGACCATTTTTCGGTCCACCGGACCGGTAATTTCCACCCGGCGGTCGGAAAGGTCGGCGGGCACCGGGGCCACTGTCCAGTCTCCATCCCGGATAGGCTTGGTATCCGGCAGAAAGTCCGGCAGGTGTCCCGCGTCGATATCGGCCTGAACCGTCTCCCGGCGGGTGATCAGTTCCCGCCGACGGGTGTCGAACCGACGTGCGAGTGTGCGCACAAAGCTCAGGGCTTCGGGTGTCAGGATGCTGCCGAACGCGTCGGTGACTGGTGCGTTGATGGTGACGCCATCTGGAATGTGGGTGTTACTCATCTGATTCCTCCTTATGTGTATTGATAATGCCGTCCCTACAGTCGGTATCGAGGGTGATAGGGACGGATGTGTCGGATGTGCCCTGAACGGATTTCATCCTGCGCCTTTATCCAGAAGTCAGGTGCCAGCAGATCGGCATGCTGGCTTAAAAAAAGTTCCCGATGTCCGGGTGAGAGTCCCAGGAAACGGGAAAACTCCTCGGGAAAGACATCGTCCTCTCCCACGGCGTACCAGGGTTCGTCGGCCATCTCTTCCATGTATGACCGGGCCTGGGGAATATTTCTGAATCGACACGTGGTCAGCGGAACAATTTCATCGTAGTCGTAAAACACCACGCGACCATGGCGGGTCACGCCGAAATTCTTGAGCAGCAAATCGCCGGGAAAGATATTGGCGAAAGCCAGATCCTTGATCGCATTGCCGAAGTCTACCACCGCGGCTTTGGCTTTCGGGTTGGTCTGCTCCTTCAGGTAGATATCCAGCGGGGTCACCCGGCGTTCCAGGTAAGCATGGTCGATGATCACCCGATCATCTATCAGATGAACGGTCTGACCTGCCTCGGCCGTGAGATGATCGATCAGATCGTCGGAAAACCAGCAGCGGTCGAAAGAGAGGTGTTCGAAGGTGTGGGCCTCGATGAGCCGCCCAACCCGGTAGTGGTTGAACACGAAGTCATATTGTTCGATGACTTTGCGCCGTGTGGTCTTCTTGGGGGTGTCGAAGCGGTCACGGATCAGTTTGACCACCATTTCGTGGTCGGCCATGTCGAACACCACCATGACCATACCCCGTTTGCCCGGCGATATACGAAACCGGCCGTCCGTGCACTCTGCCGTATGTCGGCAAACATCCTGGTAAAGCACTGTCTTGCCGTGTTTGAAATAGCCGATGGCAGAGTAGATTTCGGCTTCGGGTTTGGCGGGCATGATGGACTTGAGAAAACCGACCAGTTCGCATAGTGTTTCCACCGTTACGTGAAAGGCCGAGCGGGTATAGGAAAAGACGATGCTCAACCCGTCCGAATCCAGCAGCAGGGCGTCCACCACCACACCTTCGGATGGATTAAGCAGTGCCATAGCCAGCGGGACAATCTTTTTTCCCGCCACCACGCGTCCGATGAGATAAGCGCCCTGTCCGCGGTAGAAGATGTGACGAATCATTTCGACACGAACCGGCTGGGTGGGGTCGTTCATCTCGCCCAGGCGTTTTTCCACGCGTTTCACGATCCGGGGCATTGTTTTTTCCAGGGCCGTGTAGTCGATCTTGAGATCGCTGTAATCGGACAGGATCTTTCGGACGACCGGTTCAATGGCCCCCGTCAACGGATAGGTTTTGAAAACAGACTCGGTCGGGCATGGCGATGCCGGCTGGCGGTCATCGTGGACAAACTCGATCTGCCGGTTCACGCCGACGGTGCCGAAAATACGGCGGGTGACCGAATTGAAAAAGGTTTCGGCCAGCTCCCGGTCATCCATGCCGGCGATGCGGTCTGCATAGTCGGTCTTGGCGGCGGTCCATAAGGCGTCATCGGCAACCCGGTCTTCGAGCAGGCTGCGGATGTCGATTTCAGTCTGGTCGACGATGGATGTGTACAGATTCAGCCGCTCGGTGGTGTCGGCCTGGACCAGTTCCCACTGGCGGTTCATGAATCGTCCAGGCGAACGCAGCGTAATCCGGCGAAAACGGTCCTCATAGTCGCAGAAGCGTTCATGAATCAAATTGGAACCGCTTTGTGCCAATGGTTCGATCGTCATCTTTAGACTACTTGATGGGCGCTGGACTGCAAAGATGCTTCTCATCCATGGCCACGCGTCCGCATCCATTGCATACATACTTCATCTCCGCCAGCTTGTCCTTGCAGATGTGCGTGGGGTCAACTTCCGCTGTACCGCAGAAACTGCATTTCTCTTTATCCCCGCAAGGATTACACAGATGCCCGGGTGAATCGGCAATGGCGCCGCAGCTCTTGCATGTGTAGGCCATAACGATACTCCTTTATTCAGTGAGTGGACGATAGCATAAAAATGATGCCTGATTTGACAATGTCAAACCGGGTCGGCCGCCGCGGAAGGCTGGTGAGCGAATTCCAATGGCTATTTAATATCGGTCTTTAATTTAAGCCTTCCCGGCAAGCTCATCGAGCCTTGAAAAAACCGCATGCGCAGGCCGGGCAATTGCCAGTCGCCCCTCCTTTTGCTTAATAGCGGTGGCACGGCTGCATTTTTTCTTGAGTTGCCGCCCGTTCCGGCCGAACTAAGAAGCCATCGCCGGCGGTACGACCATTTGCCGTCAGTTTTCAAATATCTGGCATGCGGTGCCGGAAACAATCATTGCGTGGCCGGGCAATGTCCGGCAGAAAAGGGAGCGTGAATGATCTACATCGTTCTGGGGTTGATTGGGGCCGTCATGGGCAGCTTCTACCTCTATGGTCGGGGTGACTTTCTGCTGGGTGGCATCATTGGCCTGCTGGCAGCGGCGGTCATTAACCAGCGCAACGGACTCATTGCGTTGAAAAAGCGACTGGCGGCCATGGAGACGCAGGTCTCCGGGCTGCTTTCCGGAGAGAAATCTGCTGGCCCGACGACATTCGCCGAAGCGACTGACCCGGCGCATGCTGCATCTGCCGGACCCGGCGGCCACGGTCGCGCGTCCGTGCCGGAAAAAAAGTCCGACCGTGTTCCTGCATTTGAAACACCACCGGTCCCCACCCCTTTCCCCGAATCGGCCGACGAGATTCCTTCCCTTGAACTGGAACTGTCCGACACAGCCATCTCCGATCTTGCACCGCCGCCCAAACCACCGGCACCGGACCGGCCGTCAGCGCATTCACCTGGTCTGGGCGATCAGATCAGAGAATTTTTCTTTGGTGGCAACCTCATGGTGCGGGTGGGGGTGGTGGTGCTGCTGTTCGGTTTCGCCTTTCTGGTGAAATACGCTGCCGCCCGTGATCTGGTTCCGCTGGAAATCCGCCTGGCGGCCGCATTTGCCGCCGGCATCGGTTTGCTGCTTCTGGGATGGCGGCTGCGCATCAATCGATTTGGCTATGCGGTGGCCCTTCAGGGCGGCGGCATCGGGATAATGTACCTGACCCTGTTTGCCTCTGCCCGGCTCTTTCACATGGTGCCGTTGACCCTCACCTTCGGGGTGATGGTGGGCCTGGTGGTTTTTTCCGGCATCCTGGCGGTGCTGCAGAATGCCGCCGCCATGGCCGTTCTGGGGGCTGCCGGCGGATTCATGGCGCCGGTGCTGCTTTCCACGGGGTCTGGCAGCCACGTGATGCTCTTCTCTTACTACGCCCTGCTCAATGCCGGTATCTTCGGCATCGCCTGGTTCAAAGCGTGGCGGTGGCTCAACCTGCTGGGCTTTATCTTTACCTTCGGCATCGGTTCCGCCTGGGGCTTGCAGTACTACCGACCGCATCATTTTCCCACCACCGAGCCGTTTTTGATGCTCTTTTTCACTTTTTATCTGGCTATTTCCGTGCTTTTTGCCTTGCGGCAGCCGCCCCGGCTGAAAGGGCTGGTTGATAGCACCCTGGTTTTCGGCATGCCCCTGGTGGTGATCGGCCTGCAGGCCGGGTTGGTGAGGAATGTCGAGTACGGCCTGGCCTTCAGCGCCGTGGCCATGGGCCTGGTCTATATCGGCCTGGCCACCGCGTTGTGGCGGCGACGGGATCAAGGGCTGAGCGTGTTGGTGGAGGCGTTTCTGGCACTAGGGGTGATCTTTGGCAGCCTGGCCATTCCGCTGGCGCTGTCCGGCAGTTGGACGGCCGTTGCATGGAGTTTGGAAGGGGCGGGACTGGTCTGGGTGGGTGTCCGTCAGAACCGCTGGACGGCGCGGGCTTTCGGGTTGCTGCTTCAGGCCGGATCGGGAACCCTGTTCCTTCTCGGCAGCCATGGTGTTGGCAGCGAAATGGCCGTTTTCAACAGTCGCTTTCTGGGGGGTATGATGCTGGGCACGGCGGGCCTGTTTTCCGCTTTTTTTCTGGAGCGACATGGGTCGCAGCTGCATCGGCTGGAGCGGCCTTTTGCCGCCGCCATTATGGCCTGGGGTTTGCTCTGGTGGTTCGGCACCGGACTGGAGGAGATTGACCGCCGGCTGAGTCGCCGCCATGAACTGGTCGTCTCGATGACATTCATTTCCCTCACTGCATTGGCCATGGGGATCCTTTTTCGGCGGCTGGACTGGAAGGGGCTGCGCTGGCCGGCCCTGGGATTTCTGCCCGCAATGGTGCTGGTGGTGGCGGCGCTTTTCGATCAATATGGCCTCAAGCATCCTTTTCAGGGGTGGTGGATCGTCGTTTGGCCGTTGACCGTTGCGGTTCATTATTATCTCCTGCGACGCATGGAAGGCGTCTGGAACGAGAAAATATCAGTGTGCTGGCATGTGGCGGGGGCACTGTTGGCCACCCTGCTGGTCAGTTGGGAAACTGGGTGGTTGCTGGATCAGCTGGCCGACGGTGGGCGCGTCTGGGCTTTTATTGCCTGGGGGGGTGTTCCGGCCGTCTTCGTCGCGTTGCTGATCCGGTTAAGCAATCGGATCGGCTGGCCCTTCGATCCCTGGCAGAGTGCCTACCGTGGATGGCTGCCGTCTGTGCTGGTCTCAGGGTTGATGGTATGGACGGTTCTGGGCCTCTCTATGAACGGTGATCCCAGGCCACTGCCTTACCTGCCGCTGCTTAACCCGTTGGACCTGGTGCAGGTCGTCGTGTTACTGGTGACAATCAGCTGGGTGCTGTGGATGAACCGTGAGCCGGTTGCCCCGACTGAGGGTTTGCCGGCGTCGGTGTTGTGGGGGATACCGGCAGCAGGGATTTTCCTCTGGCTGACCGCCGTCGTGGCCCGTACTGTCCACCACATGGCCCACGTGCGCTATGACGGGGAAGCCCTGTTTCGATCCGACCTGTTCCACGCGGCCATAGCCGTGCTGTGGGGGCTTCTGGCGCTGGGATGCATGATCGCCGCCGATCGCCTGAAAAACCGGATGGTGTGGTTCACCGGTACCGGCCTGCTGGCGGTGGTGGTCGTTAAGCTTTTCGTGGTAGACTTGTCCGGCTCGGGCACTGTCTCCCGGATTGTTTCATTTTTGGCGGTGGGCGGACTGATGCTGGTGATTGGCTTTTTTACCCCATTGCCTCCGGTGGAATTGAAAGGAGAGCGCCAATGAGAAAATGGCTGTGGTTGGTGCTGATGGTAGTTTGCAACCCATCCTTGTCGTTGGCGGACCTGACCGTGGACGACTTTGCCTACGGCATTAAGATCGACGTACCTGCCGGTTCGGCCGTTGCCGCTACGAGCCTGCCTGAGCAGGTATACGAAGATGCCTACCGAAGGGATCTGGGAGACGTTCGGGTGTTTAATGCCGATGGTGAGCCGGTGCCTCATATGATCCGATATGCGCAGACGCAGTCGGCTGAAGCGCCCTGGCGATCGCTTGTATTTTTCCCGCTTCCGCAAGAAGCGACAGCGGAAGCCGGCGGCTATCGGGTTTATGTTCGCACCGGACCGGACGGGGCAGTGGTGCGTGTCGATCCCCGACCAGCGAACGCGCCGGTTGAGACCGCGCGGACATTTCTGATTGATTTGAGCCGCGTCGGGCGCAGCCTGGCCCAGCTGCGGCTGGAATGGCGACGGGGTGAAAACAATCTGATGGCCACCCTGGCCGTGGATGCCAGTGACGACATGGTCGCCTGGACAACGATTCAACAGCGATCGGCAATCTCGGACATTCGGCACGGTGGCCGCCGGCTGCTCAGCAACACCATCGCCCTGATTCCGAGCACCAAACGCTATCTGCGCCTGCGCCAGCTGGATTCAGGCCCGGCGCTTTCCCTGGTTCGCATCGCCGGTCGGGTGCAGCCAGAGGGACGAATGGCCATTCGTGTTTTTTTGAAGATCGACGGTCAGCCTGACTCTGAATCAGCGGGTGTCTTCGAATATCGCAGCGCCGGGGCTTTTCCGGTGGACCGGGTCAATCTGATTTTCGACCAGGCCAACAGTATGGCAGAAGCGGTGCTCGAATCCCGCGATGATCCTAAGTTGGCCTGGACCCGGCGATGCAAGGGCCTGTTTTACCGCATCGACGTGGACAACACCCCCCTGACCAGCGCCCCCCAGGCCGTGCCCATCTCCATGGACCGTCACTGGAGCCTGACCGTTGACGCCAGCGACAGCACCATCGGCAGGGCCGTTCCCCGGCTTGAGATCGGCTACCGCCCCCACGACATCTTTTTTATTGCCCGGGGCAGCGGCCCCTTTACCCTGGCTTTCGGCAGCGCTGCAGTTGAGCCGCTGAACGTAAACGTGGCCGCCCTTTTCGACGGTATCGGCCGGCATCGTGATAATGGCCTTGAGCGCTGGGTGACGCCGCAAGGCTCACGAATGGTTCTGGGCGGTCCACAGCGCCTGTCTCCGTTGCCGAAACCGCTGCCGACGCGCCGGATTGTGCTTTGGTCGGTTCTGATAGCCGGTGTGCTGGTGGTGGCGGTCATGTCCTGGCGATTGGCCCGACGGTTGAAGGTGTGAGTAGCTGTTAAGATAGTGAGCCGGTCAATCTGTTGGGAGGACCGTGTAGCCTTCGAAGTTGAAAGCTCTATTTGCAACATTCCGATCGATCTAACCGCTTAATGAATCAATCAAACCAATTGAACGAATTGAACCAATCAACCATGACGTTCCTTTTTCTATTGACTTTCAGGTTGGGGTCATAAGAAATTACCAGATTAATGCTAACCATTTGCGGTGATTTTCGAACACCAACACGCATCAGGTAAGACAGGAACCAATAAATGATGAGACAGGTCAACATTGCCATTTTAGGCTGCGGCACGGTGGGTACGGGTGTGGTCCGTCTGCTGCTGGAAAACGGGGATATCATCCGGGACCGCATCGGGTGCACGCTCAATCTGAAATATGTGGCTGATATCGACATGGATAAGGACCGGGGCCTTACCTTGCCACCCGGAGTGATGATTCCGGATGCGGCCTCGGCCATCGCCGATCCAACGGTCGATATCGTTGTGGAGACCATCGGTGGTGAGGGAATTGCCAAACAATTGATTCTCGATGCCATCGGCAAGGGCAAGCATGTGGTAACCGCCAACAAGGCCCTACTGGCCAAGCACGGCAATGCGATTATCGCCGCCGCTACCGAGAACGGTGTCGACCTGGCTTACGAGGCCAGTGTGGGTGGTTGTATGCCCATCATCAAGACGGTGAGGGAATCCCTCGTGGGCAATCGGATCAACGCCATGATCGGCATTCTCAACGGCACCTGCAACTACATCCTTTCCAAGATTACCGACGAGGGCGTGGTTTTTCAAGCCGCCCTGGCTGAGGCCCAGGCCAAGGGTTATGCCGAGGCCGATCCGACCCTTGACGTCGAGGGGCAGGATGCGGCCCACAAGCTGGCCATTCTTTCAGCCCTGGCCTTTGGGATGAAGATCAATTTCGATGATGTCTACATCGAAGGAATCTCCCGAATCACTCCCATGGACATCGAGTTTGCTGCCCAGTTCGGCTATCGCATCAAACTTTTGGCCATCACCAAGTTTGACGGCCGGGCCGTGGAAGCCCGGGTTCACCCCACCATGATTCCGTTTGACAACATGCTTTCCAATGTCAACGGTACATTGAACGCCATCAGCGTATCTGCCGATGCGGTGGGAGATATCCTGCTTTACGGCCACGGGGCGGGCATGATGCCCACGGCCAGCGCCGTGGTCTCGGACATGGCAGACATCGCCAGAAATCTGGCTTCCGACGGCGCCGGGCGGGTGCCGGTCATGGGTTTTCAGCCTGATAAGATCCGGACCATTGCCGTGATGCCCATGGATGACATTGTCACCAATTATTACTTCCGCTTCGATGCCATGGACCGGCCCGGGGTGCTGGCCACCATCGCCGGTATCCTGGGCAAATACGCCATCAGCCTTAAGTTCGTTCACCAGAAGGGAAGAAAAACAAACGGTTCGGTGCCGGTGGTCATGCTGACCCACCATGCTCGGGAGGCGGACGTGACCCGGGCATTATCGGAAATCAGCGCCCTGGACGTGGTCGCCAGCACCCCGATGCTGATTCGCATTGAAGACGATGACGGGCAGGAGTAAACGTTGCAGGGGCCGGAGCGCTCCATATCCTTTGTTGTCAAGGATTCGCAGTAGAAGGACTACGGCTTCACCCTTTCCGACGCGGTTCTGAAGTGCTCCGGCCCCTGCAGCGACAGGG
This sequence comes from Desulfosarcina sp., assembly GCF_033791525.1. Taxonomy (GTDB): domain Bacteria; phylum Desulfobacterota; class Desulfobacteria; order Desulfobacterales; family Desulfosarcinaceae; genus Desulfosarcina. Next base: position 1,689 of record NZ_JASJGN010000048.1, on the reverse strand, counting down.
TAATGACCGCAGAAAAAATAAAATTAGTTGCCACTGCGGTTGGCCGTTTACCGATTCATTTTGGATGCCGACCAAAAGCAGGCAAGCTGGATTGTTGAGGAGTTTCATGCATGTAATCTGTTCAGACCTGGAAGGTGTCTTCGTCCCGGAAATTTGGATCAACGTGGCCGAGCGCACGGGCATCGATGAGCTGCGTCTCACCACCCGGGACATCTCCGATTATGACGTGCTGATGAAGTGGCGGCTGTCCATACTCGACGCTAACGGACTCAAACTGAAGGACATCACCGACGTTATCGCTACCATGGAGCCGCTGCCGGGTGCCCGGCAGTTTCTCGACTGGCTGCGGGCCCGCACCCAGGTGATCGTTGTTTCCGATACCTTCGTTGAATTTGCCCGGCCGCTGATGGAAAAATTGGGCTGGCCCACGCTGTTGTGCCATGGCCTGACCATCGACGGCAGCGGCGCCATCGCCGGTTACAACCTGCGGCAGACCGACGGCAAGCGCAAGGTGGTTCAAGCCTTTAAAAGTTTGAACTTCCAGGTGTTGGCCATGGGAGACTCTTACAACGACGTCAACATGCTCAAAGAGGCCCACCAGGGTGTCTTGTTTTGTCCCCCACAGAATGTGATCGATGAGTTCCCCCAGTTCCCCGTGACCACAACATACGACGATCTGATGAAGATCTTTGGAAAGATCCTGACAGGGGATTGAGGGAAAGAAGCAAAGCGCTCAAAGCTGAAAGCTCTAAGGTAAACCGTGAACCCGAAACCCGGAACCAAATAGCTGGTAAGCTCATAAGCTGATGCACTGATACGATCAGAGCTGAACCCAGAAACCTGAACCCTGAACCCAGAACCATGAACCCAGAACTTAATACCCTTTCCCACAGCTCCTCCTACCGGGTGATCTACGGCGACACGGACACCATGGGGGTCGTCTACCACGCCAATTATCTGCGCTGGTTTGAGATTGGCCGAACCGAACTGTTTCGTCACTTGGGATTGCCCTACCGTGAGATCGAAGCCCGGGGGCTCATGCTTCCGGTATCCGAGGTCAAATGCAAATATCTCACTCCCGCGCGCTATGATGACGTGATCGTGATCGAAGCGACCCTCAATACGGGGTTTCGCGCCGGCATGCAGTTCGACTACACGATCACAAGTCAGGACGGCGCCGTCATCCACACCACTGGATACACCCGGCACGCGTTCATCAATGGCCAGGGGCGGGTGGTCCGCCCGCCGGCCTTCATTCGTGACCTGATCAAGGACAATCTTTAAGATTGAGCATTACGGGAATTGATGGATTAAGGGAATTGATGGATTAAGGGATTGACAGATTGACGGGAATCCAGCCTTTCATCTTTGAACCCAGAACCCAGAACCCAGAACCCAGAACCCAGAACCCAGAACCCAGAACCCAGAACCCAGAACCCAGAACCATGCCCTTCACCATCCAGGAAAAACCCGATGGCTTGATCTTTAAAGTACGCGTCCAGCCCCGGTCGTCCAAAAACCAGGTTGTGGGTATGTACGGCGATGCGCTGAAGATAAACCTCACCGCACCTCCCGTGGATAATGCCGCCAATAAAGCCTGCGGGGTATTTCTGGCGGGGCTGTTGTCTGTGGCCAAATCATCGGTGGCGATCGTCTCCGGTCACACTGGGCGGAACAAACAGGTTATGG
>NZ_JASJGN010000047.1:0-10749 GCF_033791525.1 Desulfosarcina sp. | reverse complement strand
AAACGATGATTTCGATCAGGGTAAACCCGGTATCACCCTTCAATCGGTGACAATTTTGAACCGCGATAGCGAGCGCATTCCTCGCCGCTTGTCGGAGCAAAGCGAAGATCCCGCCACCGGGGTCGGAATGAAGCAGAGATCCCGAGCATCGGGGCGGCGGGGTTAGCGAGCGAACTGAAAATAGACATTCATCCTTACGGTGCTGCGTAAGCACTGCCGTTACAGGCAGAACATTCCCCGCGGCTTGCCGCGGGGAGGGTTCAATTGCAGTCACTGCCGGCTTTATCTGATTCATAGTCGTATCATCGGGTAAACAGCGACGTTAGTGAATGGTCGCCGATTGAAATCGTTACCTTCAATATCCGGCAATCCGGTGTGTTGCAGGGCACTTCGGCCTGGCTGCCGTCGAATAGGATGTACTTACTGTCGGTTAGTGCATAGGACCCATAAAATCCGGGGGTCTCAACCCTCGTTTTAAAGGTCTCAAGGGGCGTGTTGTCGGTAAGCAGCAACTGCTTGTAGTCTGCATTCATGCTTTCAAAGATGCTATGCAGGGCCATACCTTCCTGCATGGATATAATTGGCTCTGCGCTCCTGGACATGCTGGTTCCCATGAACTGCACCAGCATGACCGAAAGGATGGCGGTAACGGTTAGAGTGACAATGATTTCGATCAGAGTAAATCCCGATTGATCCGATAGTGTTGATTTCATGGGATGAATCCCGTGTTGCGGGTGACGAGAATGGTTGTGGTCGCCCCCCCGCCGGCCGACAGTGTCAATGACAAATTGCTTGCCAGAAAAGCTTCTCCATTGTTGTCGGAACAGGGGCTGCCCCGATGATTAAAAGTAAGGGTTGTCGGCGTCAGCGTCAGTTTATATTGCATGAGGTCCACCGTATCGGATTCCTCGCCGGGCAGGTCTCGTTTTTGGTTTATGGGATCTCCGTCGACAAATAGCCAGTAAGACTGCCCGGTGGCATCGCAGCGTATTCCCCATATTCGATCGGAACTCATGGACCGGGACTGGGCATAACGGATATGGGATTTGATGACCTCGGTCTGGGCCAGAAGATCGGTCTGGCCGATATCGCTGCGGCCGATAACTATCACGCTGATGATGCCGATGATGATCAGCACGACGAGTACTTCCAATGGGGTAAAACCCATCTGATCCCGTGATTGGTAAAATGGCGGCATGTCATTTGAATATCAGATGTTAAGACCGAATAAAACCTCAAATCAGATGGGCTGCCGCTTTTCAACCCACCGACGCCGTCAGTTCTTAACGAATTGTATTTACCTTGATTTTAACGTAATAAAGGGGCAGGCAAAAAAAACGGTCCGTTTACATGCGACAAAAGACTTGAGATGCAAGGCCGGGATGTGAACCCACAGAATCCTTCGACCCGTTGCGAACCGGAAAAAACAGTCAATGCGTCTGAAGACACCCTTTCTCGCACTGTCGTTCAATCTACCAGGCAGACGGTTACTGCCCTGCTATTTTTTCTCGTCGTGCTTCTCCTGGTATACGTACCAAGCTTTTCAGGCATCTGGATTTACGACGACATACCGAATATCCTGGAAAATGACAACGTTCATTTAGAACAGATCAGTGTCGCCTCCCTGAAAAAAGCCTTTATTTTTAAATCGCAAGACCTATCTGCCACCGAAAGGGTCCAGCGACCGCTATCCTACCTGAGCTTTGCCCTGAACTGGTATGTGGGAAAGAATCAGGTGTTCGGTTATCACCTGGTCAATTTTTTAATCCATTTTACCGCCACCGTGTTTCTATATCTATTCATCAAAAACTCCCTGATGTTGCCAATATTTGACAACAAATATCACGACTCGGCTCACACTGCGGCCTTTTTATCATCTATCATTTGGGCCATTCATCCCATTCATGTCACGGCGGTGACCTATATCGTTCAGCGAATGGCCTCCATGGCAGGCATGTTCACCATCATGAGTATGTATGGGTATCTCAAAGCAAGAACCGCCCGAACAGTTAGGGGAACGATTGGCGGATACGCCGCCTGTGGATTGTGCGCACTGACTGCCTTCGCAACCAAGCAGAACAGCGCCATGCTGCCCGTCTCGCTGTTTTTGTATGAAATGATAATGATCAGGGGGATGGCCCATATCGATTTAAAAAAAATGGTACGATGGGGGCTGCCGGCGCTGGCCATGGTGATCCTTGTCGGCCTGATCTTAACCGATCCGACCCACCTGCTCGACGGCTATGAAAATCGGCCCTTTACACTCGTTGAAAGGCTGATGACTGAATCGCGGGTGGTGATAATTTACCTGAAAATGCTGTATTATCCGCTGCTTTCCGAACTGACCCTGGTTCATGATATTGAGGTCTCGACGTCCCTTTGGTCACCCTGGACGACCCTGCCGTCCATCATCCTGGTGGTCGCGTCTTTTTCCACCGCCTTGTTTTGGCTGTCGAAACGGCAGCCGATCATCGCCTTTGGCATTGTCTTTTTCTTCGTCAACCATGCCATCGAAGGATCTTTTATTGGCCTCGAACTGATCTACGAACACCGCAACTACATCCCCTCCATGCTGCTGTTTTTGATTCCGGTGATACTGTTTCTCAAAACCCTGAACTATTTTTCATACAGCCGGAAATTCCAGATGCTGTTTGTGGTCACTGGCGCTGTAGTCCTGGCGTCCATCGGGCACTCCACCCACGCTTACAGCAATCTGTTTCGTCATGGTCTGATATTCTGGAGGGACAACGCCAACAAATCACCCCACTTGAGCGTCGTGCAGAACAACTACGGCATCGAGCTGATGAAACATGGCTTCAACGAAAAGGCTTTTCAGGCGCTTCAGCGGTCAGAAACAATAGACCGGTATTTCAACCTTTCGCAGAAAGGTGTGACCTACCACAACTTGGGATTATATTACGAAACCATTGAAAACGACTATCAGCAGGCCCTGTCTTATTTTAAAAAGGCCACCGAAATCACCTTGAATTCCAAAACCATGTGGTTGGCCTATTCCATGTGCGAACTGGTCAACGGAAATGTGGAAGAGGCCGAGGCACACCTCGAGGCGTGCCTCAATAAATGGCCGGATGACCCCGAAATTCTAACGGCAATGGGAAAAATCCAACTGTTGAAGGGAAACACGGATACGGCGTTTGCCTATGCCCGGCAAGCCCGCGTGGCCTTGACCGGAGCCGTAGGGCCGTTGGCCATTTTCGGTGAAAGATATCGGTTGCAGGGAATGCGGGCCAAGGCTGTTTTTTTCTGGCAGGCCTATCGAAGCGAACGGCCAGGCAGCCTGGTCGCGGCATTGATGCTATGCGAACTTTACTATCAGGCCGGCAATTACGATCGGCTCAGCCGCGTTGTTGCCGATCTTACGGCTGCAAAAGGCGACAGGGCGTGGGATCTGTGGCTGCAAGAGGGCCTAACCCGTGCCAAACTGTCTGAAGCGGTGGTTTATACCCGAAATCCGGCGTATATTCTATCGGTGATTTCGTATTCGTTAAGTCGGGAATCAGAAAAAGCAGGAAAAGGCCGCTGAGCGCAGACGACCGTTTCCCGAAGCACATGGTAATTATAAAATAGAAGCAAAGGCAGGGAATCAGGGTGAACCGGGGCGTGGAACTGACTTGCTCCTTGTATTACCGTCAAGCGGGGTACCAGCATTACCGGTAACAAGCATCGTAATCGTATTACTAGCGACGCCTGTGGTTAAAGTGAAGTCACCGAGATTGGTTCCGATGGTGGTATTGTCATAGATGATCTCACCCGGTGTGTCGCCTAAAAGTAACTGCTTGGCAAAATGCTGATTGACCCGTCCAATACCTTCACCCAGGGCGGCATCCAGGGCTTTGGTCCGGGCTTCTTCCTGGAGGTTGAAATATTTAGGTATGGCAACGGCAGCCAATATCCCTAAAATGACCAACACAGCAATAATTTCAACGAGGGTAAAACCCTTCTGGCTCTCGAGCACATTTTTCAATTTTTGATTGTCAATCATATTTCCTCAATTTCCGCATGGAAGAAGGTTGTTGTTATCTCAATAATGAGCACAGACAATGCCAAACTCAAAAAATTATCTGCTTTAGATCAGATAACTATAAGAAAAAATATAAAAAAATTTGGATAAAAATAAATGCACCGATAATTTTTGTCTATATTATTTTCAGAAGAAAAGCAAACCCTACAAATTATGTAGTTTTTTCCTCCGGATTTTGTAGCCTCCCCCGGGGCCGGCTACGGCTTGAATTCCGCGATGTCGATCTGGTGCTTTTTTATTCGATGCCACAAACTTCGTTCTTTAATTCCCAGTAAGTTGGCGGCCTTGACTTGAACACCACCAGATCGGCGAAGCGCATCAACGATTATACGCCGTTCATAGTCCTTGATTTGCACATCCAGATCCGCGTTTCCATTCAAGTTCACCATCATCGCATCGATCGGGGCGTTGGTTGATCCATTGAGGCTTTCATTTCGCTTTATGGAAACGGGCAGGTTGGACGGCAGTATTTTTTTACCTGCCAGAACGGCTGCCGATTCCAATGCATTTTTCAGTTCCCTCACATTTCCAGGCCAATCATTGGTCATCAGCAACTGAAGGGATTCTGACGAGAGGTGGCAGTCTTTGCCCTTCTCATTCAAAAATTTTTCGATCAACAAGGGAATATCTTCTCGTCTATGCCGCAATGGCGGCAGCAGAATGGAAAAAACATTCAGTCGGTAGAACAGGTCTTGGCGAAAGAGGCCAGCCTCAAACATTTTTTCAAGGTTGCGATTCGTGGCGGCAATAAAACGAACGTTGACTTTTGTCGGCTTTATGGCGCCCACTCGCTCGATCGTATGCTCCTCTATGGCCCGAAGCACCTTGGCTTGGGTTTCCAGCAGCATGTCACCGATTTCATCCAAAAAAAGGGTGCCGCCATCAGCCAGCTCGAATTTTCCGGGTTTTTTTATATTTGCACCGGTGAATGCCCCTTTTTCGTAGCCGAACAATTCACTTTCCAACAACGCTTCAGGAATGGCCGCGCAATTAATAGCGATAAAGGGTCGGTCCTGCCGCTTGCTGTGCTGGTGAATGCTTCGGGCAATCAGTTCCTTGCCGGTTCCGGTCTCACCCGTAATCAGCACCGTGGATTCTTTAGGCGCCACTTTGACAATTTGGTTGAACACCCCGCGCATCACCTTGCTTTGGCCGATGATATCCGGAAACAGTTGCCGCGCTTCAACCTTGCCCAGCAATTCCGAAACCTGTTCAAAAACCATGGTAAACTTGCCCATGTCATCGGTGGCCACCGAGGCATGTTTTGGCGGATTTACATTTTTTACAATTCCTAACCCTCTTGTTTTTATAACAAAACGCTTCACTGGATCGATAAGCAATTTTACGATCAGGATGCCGCAGATCAACGTGAATGCGATCAGCAGCATCCCCCACCAAACCACCGGCCATTGAGGGTTTAAGGCCTTTGACAGATAATAGGTCGTCGTATTGTAGGTGACAATGATGGACAAGATGGCGATTCCGGCAAAAATTACCGGAATGATGATATACAGGCTGATATGGAAACGAATATCTTTCATCATTTAACCATTTTCACCATGTCCCACATGGGCAGATAGATGGCCAGCGCAAAGAACAAAACCATGGCCGCCAGACAAACCGTCAGTAGCGGACCGATGGAATCGGAGATCCGTTTCATGGCGAACTCGAGCTCTGAATCATAATGTTCGGCCGCCTCGTGGAGCATTTCATCGAGATTCCCGGATTCTTCACCGATGGCAACCATGTTGATGATGATCGGCGTGAAATAGGGTGACGTGGCCAGCGGACCGGAGATCCCTCGGCCTTCTTCCAGGCGTTCCGTAATATTTTCGAATGCTCTGGACAAGGCCGCGTTGTTGATGGTTTCAGACAGAATGGACATGGTTTCCAGTACGGATATGCCGCTGGTTTGAAGAATGGCAAAAATACTTGCAAACCGTGCCATCGCTGCCTTGCGGACCAACACGCCAAACAACGGCAGATGGAGAAGCAGCCGATCGCGTCTGAATCGCCCGATCTCGCTTTTCAGATAGATATTGATAAAAATACCCAACCCCACAGCCAGCAGGATCAACGCCGGCCAATAGGCGGTCAAGATAGCGTACAACTTCATGCAGATCACCGTGGGCAGGGGCAATTGAAGTCCTGATTTTAAGAAAATAAAGGCGAATTTGGGTATGACCATGGTCAGTAAAATTAGAAACGCCGCCAGCAGGGAGACCATGACGATGGCTGGGTATTGTAGTGCCGATCGGATATCGGTTCTTATTTTATGGTCATGGTCCAGGATATAGATCAGGCGGTCCAGGATTTCGGGCAGGGCTCCGCTGGTTTCACCGGCATGAAGCATGCTGCAATATAACGGAGAAAAAACGGAAGGGTATTTTCTGAATCCGTCATACAGACTCCCACCTTCCCGGATATCCTGAGAAATGGAGACGATAATCCGCTTTAACTTGATGTTTTCGCTCTGATTTTCAAGTACCTGGAGGAGTTTCAGCATGGGGACACCGGCGCGGATCAGTGTCCTGAGTTGCTTGGTGAACAGGATCAATTCTGGCAATTTGACCGTGGTGAGTTTTTCCTGCAGTTCTGTCAGGAAAAAACCAATCCCCGATTTTGACGCATCGGTTATTTTTTGTGGGATATACCCCCGGGCCACGAGTGCATTGGTGGCACCTTCCGCAGAATCAGCATCGATGGCGCCGGACACGGAGCTGCCGTTTTCAGTAATTGCCTGGTAATAAAACTTGGCCATAATAATTGCTTTTTTAAATTTCAGCCTACTACATCATCACCGCGGTTACGGCTTCGTCGAGGGTCGTTTCTCCCTCGATCACTTTTCGTGTGGCATCATCTTTCAGGGTGCGCAGGTGGCCGGATTCCCTGGCGGTCCGCATAATTTCCTGGGATGACGCCCGTTGAAGGATCATCTCTTGAATCTTTTCATCGATGACCAGTATTTCAAATATACCGGTTCGCCCTTTATACCCCTTGTCCATGCAGTTATAGCAGCCTTTTCCCTGAACGAAATCGGCGCCCTGAACCTTATCCAACCCCCAGTAGGATAGGGCGGCCGCGGGTGGCTTCCAGGGTTTTTTGCAAAATGGGCAGACTTTCCGCACCAGGCGCTGGGCAATGGAAACCAGCATCACCGATGAGACGAGAAAGGGCTCGATGCCCATGTCGATAAACCGGGTGATGGCCCCTGCAGCATCGTTGGTGTGAACCGTGCTCAAGACCCGGTGGCCGGTGAGTGCACTTTGAACGGCAATACTGGCCGTTTCCGAGTCGCGAATCTCTCCGACCATGATTACATCCGGATCCTGGCGCATAATGGAGCGCAGGCCGCTGGCAAATGACATCCCCGCTTTACGGTTGAGCTGGATCTGCCGGATTTTGTTTATTCGGTATTCAACGGGGTCTTCAATGGTGATGATATTGATGTCCGGCTGGTTGATCTTCTTGAGTATGGAATACAGCGTCGTGCTCTTGCCGCTTCCGGTGGGGCCCGTGCTCAAAATCATACCGTATGGCTTGTTGATGATCGGATCCAGCTTGAGAATATCTGCTTCGTTCATTCCCAGCTGTTCCAAGGAATAGACACCACCGCTGGTATCGAGCAGTCGCAGCACCATGTTTTCTCCGTAGATGGTGGGAATGGTCGACGCCCGGATATTGATCTCCTTGTTGTCCATGCGAATCGTAAAGCGGCCGTCCTGGGGAATCCGGGAAAGGGAAATATCCATGTTGGACAAAATCTTAAGCCTGGAAATAATTAAAAGAAGCAATGACTTGGGTGGCGCCGGCACCTCATGAAGCTTGCCGTCTACACGGAAGCGAACCTGGACGAAATCCTTTTCCGGCGAGATGTGAATATCACTGGCACCCTCGCGAACGGCCTGGGAGAGGATCGAATTGACCAGGCGAATAACCGGCGCCTCTTCCGCCATATCGTGCAGGGAACTGACTTCAACATCCTCTGAAACGACGGCCATTTCAGCATCCTGGGCGCTCTCGATCTGCATGTCGCTCATGCCGTCCAGCACCCCGCCGATAGCGGAATAGGTGCCGTAAAGGCTCGAAATCATATGATTGAGTTCCTGATAGGTGCAGATTACCGCCTCCACCTCGATATTGGTGAATACTTCAATGGCGTCAAGGGCGTTGATCTCCATAGGGTCGGTCATGGCGATCTTCAGTAGGTTGCTGGTCCGCTCGACAGGTACCAACTGATATTTTTGGCACATCTCAAGCGGGATGACAGCGGACAGAGAGATGTCAATGGGATAGGCGTCCGGTTTGTATTTTTCGATGGTCAGTTGCTGGGAAACCAGGTTCACGATTTCGGAACTGCTGACAATTCCCTCACGCACGAGGTATTCGCCCAACTTCATATTGTTGCGCTTGTGATCGGCAACGGCCTGTTTGAGCTGCTCTTCGGTCAGCAGGCCGCCATCGATGAGCATTTCACCGAGTTTTTTCTTTTCTTTCACATTTTCACCAGCATCCTTTTTGCAACCCTGCGATTGTCAATATCCTCTTCCCAGAAAAGGATCTGAAAAAAGAACGATTTGGTCTGTCCAGCCGGAAACAATTTCGGCGGAACCGGAAAACTCAGCAGGTAAATTTGCCATCATATTTTCGGCTGCGGCCAGATTAAAAAAATAGCCGGCGACATAGATTCCGTATTTCAGTCCGGTTTGATTATTCCACTGGGAAATTATCCGCATCAAGGGCGCGTCTTTATGTTTAGATGCGTTTATCGATTCTCGAAAAGCGGCACCCAAGGATTCGGTTTGATCCACCTTGAGCCACCACAACGGATACGAGCGCTGAACAAACGCTGCCGGAAAGGCCGGAAAGGCAATGGTGTCCCCCACGCGAATGGAATCGGCATGGTCGATGTGGGGGTTGGCATCCAGCACTGCCTTGAGGGTGCTGTCACGAAAATCACCATAGATGATCTTGATCATCAACCCGAGCGTGTCGTTTCTCCGCACGGTCAATGCACCAAGAAGCGACGGTGGTACCGGTTTGAGATGATCCGTTGTTTGCGCCGGCCTATCGGATGTGGCGGTTTCAACAACCGGATCCGTGACCCCTGGCCCGTCGGAAATGGGGGAGGCCTGGGTGGGTGACGGTAATGGCATCTTCTTTGGCGTGGGGGCAAGCAATTCGTCGGTTGGCTGAGTGGTGTCCGCAATCGGAGCATCTGCGTGAGATTGCTGTATCGGTATGGGCCTTTCGGCTACCGCTGTCGACGCTGCCAAAAGCGGCGGTTGCTGGGCTTTCTCCGGCACGGTTGTCGAGTGGTTGCCGGTGACCTTAGGGGAGATTGATGGAAGCCACCCGGGGATAACCATGACCACCATTCCGATGACAGCGGATAAAACCAGGGCCGAGTAGACCAGGATCCGGCGACCACGGCGGGCTTGCCCGCGCTGGACCAACGACCGGTCCGTGCAGGACCGAACCAAGCGCCAGCTCACCCGGGAGCGGTTCTGGACAATCAGCGCCAGCATGCATTGGTGGCACAAGTTAATAATTTTTCTGGGGTAGCCGCCCGTCGAGCGGTATATGGCAAGCAGGGCCAGTCCCGTGAACAACTGCGGCGGATGGGGTTGACCGCTGGCATGTTTGATCCGGAAACTGATCATCTGACGGGTGTCGGCAAGGCTCATCGGTCCCAGAAAATGGATCAGGTTCACCCGATCGGCCAGATTGGCGTGACGGTCCAGAATCTCCTGGAATTCCTCCTGGGCGAATAGAACGATTTGAAGCAGTTTATGGTCATTGGTTTCGTAGTTTAAGAGTTCCCTCAGGATTTCAAGGCAGAAGAGGGGAAGCTTCTGGCCCTCGTCGATGATCAGAACGATGGTTTTGTCCTCATCCACGCCCTTTTGAAACAGATGATGCTTGATCTGTTCCCTGAAATGGTGCTCGTCGCTGCCGGAGACGCGTTTGCCGACGACCATGGAACAGATGCTTTCCAGAAAGGTCAGCGGGGAGTTGAAGGAAGGATCCAGAATCAGGTGGGACTCGATGGACCGGTCGGAAGCGAATTTATTAAGCAATGTCCGGCACAGCGTGGTTTTACCGGCACCCACCGCACCGATGACGATGTTGAGTCCCCGCTTCAGTCGAAGGGCCAGCTCGAGCTTCTGCAGGCAATCCACATGCTGTCTGGACTGGAAAAAAAAATCCGGGTCCGGGGAGTTGGAGAAGGGTTCCCGATCCAGGTTGAGTATGCTGAAATAATCCATAAAAGCAATTGAACCCTACCCGCGGCAAGCCGCGGGGAATGTGCTGCCTGTAACGGCAGTGCTGCGCAGCACCGTTGGGATAAAAAATCGATTTCCAGTTCGCTCGCTAACCCCGCCGACCCGATGCTCGGGATTTCTGCTTCACTCCGACCCCGGTGGCGGGATCTCCGCTTTGCTCCGACAAGCGGCGGGGAAAGCGCTCGCTATCACGGTTCAGTGGCGACGCATGAATCTTAATAAACGCCCCGCCCGTCCATAGGTCGATTATTGAGCTGGTGCCGCCTCGACCGGTTTCCTGGGCGCCACGGTCACCGTTGGCCGTTTTTTCAAAATATGGGGCGTAATAAATATTAAAAGTTCATCCAACTGCCGGTTCTTGGATTCACCCTTAAACAGATATCCGAGGCCTGGGATGTTTCTAAGCCAGGGTATGCCGTA
>NZ_JASJGN010000046.1:0-29177 GCF_033791525.1 Desulfosarcina sp. | reverse complement strand
TGAACCCTCCCCGCGGCAAGGGTTCACCGTTAGGATGAAGAACGATTTGCAGTTCGCTCGCTATCGCGGTTCAGATTTGGCGGACTCAACAATCATGCCGCCATTGTCTTTCCCTGCCCGGGCGTTCAAGCATTCTATTTGACCTTCTTTCCTAAAGCACCTATGATACCGGAGAGTTGTTTCTTTGGGCCTTTCTCGAAATCGCCGTGAGTTCAGGAATCGGCGCATCCTTATGGATTCACTGTATTCTGGAAAAAGCCGTTTCGAATCATTTGCATCATACCCAACCGGTAGTCAGACCCATTGGCGAACGAAAGTGACCGCCATCCATGAAAAAGCCATCATCAACTGACGCTACCCCTGCTGTCGGTCGACTGGGAACGTTTGCTGGTGTGTTCACCCCTAGCGTTCTGACCATATTAGGGATCATTCTCTTCCTGAGACTCGGGTATGTGATCGGCAGCGCCGGATTGGCGCGCGGCCTGGTCATCATTGCCCTGGCCAATGCCATCAGCGTACTCACCAGCATTTCCCTGTCTGCCGTGGCCACCAACCTCAAGGTGAAAGGTGGCGGCGATTACTATTTGATATCCCGCACCCTGGGCCTGGAATTCGGCGGCTCCATCGGCCTGGTCCTTTTTCTGGCCCAAAGCGTGTCCATCGCTTTTTACTGCATTGGTTTCGCCGAGGCGGTGGCCGCTTTTTTTCCCCAGGCGCATCCGCTGGCCGTTCAGCTGATTGCTGCCGGTGCCGTGGCGTTTCTATTTGTTTTTGCCTGGCTGGGTGCGGACTGGGCCACACGGTTCCAGTTTGTGGTCATGGCCCTGCTGATCGTCGCCCTGTTCTCTTTTTTCATCGGCGGCATCCGCCGCTGGGATTCGGCGCTGCTGGCCGCCAACTGGGCGACGCCGGAAAATGGCGCCCCCTTCTGGATTCTCTTTGCCATCTTTTTTCCCGCCGCCACCGGGTTCACCCAGGGGGTGAGCATGTCCGGAGACTTGGCGGACCCGGGAAAAAGCCTTCCCTTGGGAACATTTCTGGCTGTGGGAATCTCTATGGTGGTTTATTTCACCGTGGCGGTGCTGTTTGCGGGAGCTCTGCCCAACCAGGTCCTGTCGTCGAATTACGGTGCCATGAAAACCGTGTCCGCCGTCGGATTCTTCATCGATGCAGGGGTGATTGCCGCGACCCTCTCCTCGGCCATGGCGTCATTCATGGGAGCACCACGAATCCTGCAGTCCTTGTCTGCCGACCGGATATTTTCTATTCTGACGCCTTTTGCCACGGTCAGCGAACCGTCGGGCAACCCCCGACGGGGTGTGCTGCTCTCCGCCGGCATTGCCTTTATTACGATTGCCTTAGGACAGTTGAACCTGGTGGCCAGTGTGGTTTCCATGTTTTTTCTGATTTCATACGGACTGCTCAACTATGCCACCTTTTTCGAGGCCAGAACCCAAAGCCCCTCTTTTCGACCCCGCTTCAAATGGTTCTCCCCCTCGCTGAGTTTAGCCGGTTTCATCATCTGTGTAGGCGCCATGCTGGCCATCGACCTCAAAAGCGGGGCAGCGGCCATCGCCCTGTTGTTGGCCGTATACCAGTTTCTCAAACGCACTGCCGGGCCGGCACGGTGGGCCGACAGTGCCCGATCCCATCATTTGCAGCGAGTGCGCCAGCATCTGCTTGCCGCCGGAGAAGATCCTGAGCATGCTCGCGACTGGCGCCCCCAACTACTTGTGTTTACTCAGGATTCGGAGCGTCGTGTCCCGCTGCTGACCTTTTCCGCCTGGATTGAGGGCGGCACGGGCTTTACGGAGGCGGTACAGATAATCGAAGGTGAGGGAATAGCGGCCAGAAAAGCGCAGGAATCAGCCCACCGGGCGCTGGCCGAGGCCATTGCTTCCGGCCACCATGCCATGTTTCCCCTTACCGTGTGTGCGCCGGATGTCACCCAGGCCATGGGGATTCTTATTCAGAGTTCGGGCATCGGTCCGTTGCGCCCGAATACAGTGGTCCTCAACTGGATGGGGGAATCCGCTAAAGCCATTTCCGGCATCGGCGCCTATAACTACGTGAAACACCTCAGGCTCATTTTTCGGCAGGGAAAAAACCTGGTGGTTTTGCGCATAGATCCGGAATCCTGGAAACGGCTTGAAGCCCAGCCGAGGGAAGGGCGACGGATCGATGTGTGGTGGCAGGGTAATGCCACCAGTCGCCTGATGCTGCTGTTAGCCCATCTGATGACCCGCAACGAACCATGGGATAAAACCACTCTCCGGGTGCTGACACAGGGCGATGGTACATGTATTGACAAAGAAAAAGAGAAATTGATAAAAATTATGGAGGACATTCGCATCGATGCCGCCGCCGAAATCGTTGAGAATTTCGATGCTGAAACGATTGTGCAGCAGTCGGCCGACGCGACCTTTGTTTTTCTTCCCCTGAAAATTAAACAGAACCACATTCTCGATCCCACCGGTAAATCATTCGAACGCTCCCTGCCCCGGCTACCGGTTTCTACTGTGGTCATGGCCGCGGAGGACATCGATCTGGATGCGGCTCCCGAAGAGGGGCTGGCCGCCCAGGTTGCCCGGGCCACCGATGAACTGGAAGCGGCCCGGGAAAAAGCCGCCGCAGCTGAAAAGGCGGCAGCAGAAAAAAAGGCAGCTCTGGAGCTGCTTAACAGCCGGCTCAACGTGTTGGAGGATAAGGGTGTTTCCGGCGCGGTGCCCCTGGATACCCGGGAGGACCTGAAGGAGGAAATCAAGGATGCCGAATCCGGCGCCGAAAAGGCTTATCGACGTGCGGTCAAGGCCAAGGTCAAGGCCGATGATGCAGCCAAGACCATTGATGCGTTGAATCCCGGATTAAAGTCTGCCAAGGAACCGTCGAAATAGACAGTGTCCGCGTTACCTGTTTAAATGGAGATGTTTATGCCCAGCCCCAATCTGGACTACATTGAAAAAGACTTGATTCTTGAGGACTTGTGAGTTGATATATAGCAATTTATCGTTCACGAATAAAAAGTGTTTTACCCTGAGCAAGGGGTGCTTTGCACCCGCAGCCACGGATAGGCGATCATGATCATCTATTGTGAGGAGTGTGGTTTTAAAAACACGATTGACGAGGCATGCGTCAAAGGTCCAAAGCCTCAGGTTCCCTGTGGGAAGTGCGGGGACTTTCTGCGCTTTTACGGCCTGAAGGCAAAAGCGCTCAAAGCATCCTCGTCGAAGTACAAAAAAACGCCGGGAGCCTGCCTGATCCTGAAATACGGCAAAGTGGTGGTTCTCGTAAACGAAAAAAACTCTCGCGTAGAGATCGGTCGCCAGAAGAGCAACGACATCCAGGTGGTGAACAACCGGGTATCCAGAACGCACGCGTTAGTCGAGTATAAAGATGGGAAATATTATCTCACCGACCAAAGTTCCAATGGCACCTATCTTCTCATGGAAGGACGCAAAGGGGTCACCGTCCGTAGAAAAGAAATAATGCTGACCGCCAAGGGTGTCATCGGTCCGGGATACAAAGTTGATTTCAAATCCACCGATGCCATTCATATTTTGTTCGAGCAAGCGCTTTGATCCTTATAAACCTGAAAAGGCCTCCGGGTTTTCCAGCCGGATCAGCCGCTGTTTGACGTCAAGCCCGCCGCCGTAGCCGGTAAGTGCGCCATTTTTGCCGATGACCCGATGGCAGGGGATAATGATGGAGATGGGATTGCGACCGTTGGCGGCGCCCACGGCGCGCACAGCATCGGGTTTACCAATACGCTGGGCAATCCACAGGTAGGAGACCACCTTGCCATAGGGAATCTCTGAAAGAGCCGACCACACCTTCATTTGAAAGGGTGTGCCTTCCGGAAACAGATCAATGTCGAAGGTTTTCTGTTCGCCTGCAAAATAAGCGGCAAGCTGTATTTTAACCGTTTTGAAATGGGCCGTGTCCCGCCGCCAATCCCCTTGGATGGGCACCGGATTTTTCCCGTTGATGAAATTCAGGTGCCGCAACCCGTTCTCGTCTCCGGCCAGAATAAGGGTGCCGGCCAGATCGGTTTGAATATAATCATAGATCATTGTGCCTCCTATCCCAGCCACAGGTAAATTGCCGCGTAAGCCCGCCAGGGACGCCAGGCTTCGGCACGTGCCGTCACCTGTTTGACCGTCGGCCGGGAGCCCTTCTCCTGGAGAGCCTTCATGATGCCCAGGTCCGATGCGGGGAAGGCGTCGGGCTCCCCCAGGGCGCGCATGGCTACATAGTTCGCCGTCCAGGCACCGATGCCCGGTATGGCCGTCATCCTGTCGATAAAGCGGGATAGTTCTCCGGCTGTGTCCAGCCGCAGCGATCCCGAAACCACTTGCCGAGCGATTTGTCGAATTGTCTCTTTTCTCTTTTGGGGCATGCCGATACCTGCCATATCGGCTGCTGCCAACTCGGCGGCATCGGGAAAGAGTCGTGTCAAATGGGGCTTGCCGTCTCCGTCATGCGGGACGCCGGCCAGGCGGGCGATACGGCCGAGCTGGGTGACTGCGCCCTTTACCGAAATCTGCTGGCCCACCACCGCTCGCATTGCTGTCTCGAAAGGGTCCCATGACCCGGGCAGGCGCAGTCCCGGTGTTTGGTGGATCCGCTTGGCCAACAAGGGGTCTTGAACCAGGGTCTGATGAATGGCCCGTGGATTGGCATCCAGGTCGAATATGCGGCGCACCCTCTCTACGACTTTCATTAGCTCCCGGCTGTCCGTCATGCATACATCCAGTACCAGGGCGTGGCTTTTTTTGGCGTGTCGCACAGCGATGGTTCCCCGGGTGGTCGACAGCCGGATGGTCCGGCAATAGACCCTGTCACCCACCCATTCTACACCGGGGATGGCCCGTTCCTGGAAAAAGGCCAGCATTCGGTCCCAGTTGTATGGCGGCCGATAGGGTAAGGTCAGTGTGCAGTTGAATCCATCATCGGACCACGGTTGTGTTTGCGGGCGACCTCTACGAAGCTGAGACGGCGTAAGGCCGACGTGCTTGCGAAAGGCAGCATTTAAGCGTCGGAGGCTGCCGTAGCCGGCGGTGAGGGCTGCCTGGGTGATGGGCATGTCCGTTTCCACTACCAGCCGTTTGGCAAACAGCAGGCGCTGGTTGTCCGCAATGGCCTTGGGTGTGGCACCGATATGCTGCCGGAACAGACGGCGCAGGTGCCGGGCGCCGACACCCAGCCGTGCGGCCAGATTGTCCACGGAACCGCCGTCGAGGGCACCCTGGCGAATTAGATTCATGGCTCGGGCGACGGTGGCGGATGTGCCGTTCCAAGCCGGTGTTCCCGGGGCCGTCTCTGGCCGGCAGCGCAGGCATGGGCGGAGGCCGACTGCAGCTGCAGCGGCTGCCGTGGGATAATAGACGATGTTTTCCGGTCGGGGCGACCGGGCCGGGCAGATGGGTCGGCAATAGATGCCCGTGCTCTTGACGCCGATAAAAAAGAGGCCGTCAAATCGCGGGTCCCGGGCCAGTCTGGCCCGGTCACAGGCAGAGCGGTCCATAAGGGTATTCATTTTGATCCTTTAGCCATGGTGGAGCAATTCGCGTATTGTCATGGAAGCCATTTCCCTTTATGCTTTGAGCTATATTCAGATTTTTTTGGTCGTCTGACAAGTCGTTTTCGGACATGTTAAAAAAAAATAGAGGCGCCAATGTCCCGATTCACCCGAAAGTCGTCAAAAAAGGCCGGGAGTTCTCCCGGAACCCTGGTCCACGTGGGAGAAAAAAAGACGGACGACATCCGTCTTGCCATGCTGCACTATGACGCAGACACGCTGATGGAGAGACCCTTGAACCGAGTTGAAGAGGCGTTGCCCCTTCTGACGACGACCACCACCACCTGGATCAATATCGACGGCATTCACGACATCTCCGTCATGGAGCATATCGGCAGGCATTTCGGCCTTCATCCGTTGACCCTGGAAGATGTGTTGAACACCACCCAGCGGCCCAAGGCCGAGGCCTTCGACGACTATCTCTTTGTCGTGATGAAAATGCTCCACCATGGTGAAAAAGATGATCTTATCTACTCGGAGCAGATCAGCCTGATACTGGGAAAAAATGTCCTGATCTCTTTCCAGGAGTCAGCCGGAGATGTATTCGAGCCGGTCCGGGAGCGGATCCGGAAAGGTCAAAGGACGGATCCGTACCGGTGGCTGTGATTATCTGGCCTACGCACTCATCGACGCCATTGTAGACAACTACTTTGTAATCCTTGAAAAACTGGGTGAACGGCTGGAAATTCTGGAAGAGGGCATTGACGACCATCCCGAGGCCGGCATTTTAGCAGATATTCACACCATCCGGCGGGAATTGATTTACCTGAGAAAGCAGGTCTGGCCGCTGCGGGAGATTATCGCGCATTTTCTCAAAGACGATGTTGATTTCATTGGTGCAGCCACCCGTCTCTTCATGCGTGACGTTTACGACCACACCATCCAGACCATCGATACCATCGAATCTTTCCGGGACATCCTGTCCGGCATGCAGGATCTTTACCTGTCCATCATCAGCAACCGCATGAACGAGGTGATGAAGGTGCTCACCATCATCGCCACCATTTTCATCCCCATCACCTTTGTCGTCGGCATTTACGGCATGAACTTTACTCACATGCCCGAGCTGACCTGGCGCTGGGGCTATCTGCTGGTCTGGATGATCATCCTGGCCATTGTCCTCGGCATGCTTGTTTTTTTCAGGCGCAAGAAGTGGGTGTGAACCGCGATAGCGAGCTTGTTCCCCGTTGGTTGCGGCGGGGAATGCAAGCGAACGGGAAATCAATTTTATCCATACGGTGCTGTGCAGCACGGCCGAAACAGGCAGAACATTCCCCTCGGTTTGTCGGAGCGAAGCAGAGATCCCGCTCATCGGGGCCGCGGGAGGTTTCAATCAGGCCGCGGCCTTGTCTTGCCTGTGATCATGACGGATTTCAACGATCCGGAAGATCGGGGCAACTCAGCAGTGTTTGAGCGGAGTGCGGGCGAACCGGCTTGAATGGCGTATCAGAGGGGTAAAAAAAAGGGCCTTCCGGTCAACACGGAAGGCCCTTTAAAAATTGGAAAACGAAGCGTTAGGCCACAGTCACGTTAGCTGCGGAAGGTCCCTTGGGACCCTGCTCGATTTCAAAGCTAACCCGATCCCCTTCGCTGAGAGATCTAAATCCACTGGAATTGATTGCAGAATGATGAACAAATACATCCGGACCATCTTCCTGCTCGATAAAACCAAACCCCTTGCTGTCATTGAACCACTTCACGATACCATCTGCCATGCTAACACCCTCCTACGTATAAAAATTTAATCATTGCTTCAAACTTCAGGTGCCACTTTGACAAATGGATCAACCCCTGAGAAAGAAACCGGACCGCCAACACCGGCAGTCCTTTATGATCAAAAAACCATATCATGCATAACAGTAAATGCAAGTCAAATATTACGAATTCGTCAAAAGTCTACATTCAGCCCTACTTCATGGTTCGCTTCGGCCGGTAATAATGGGTGGCCGTGCCGTGAAAGATGTCGGCAGCTTCCTTGAACGTTTCGGACAGGGTCGGATGGGGATGGATGGTCAAACCCACATCGGTGGCATTGGCACCCATCTCCAGGGCCAAGGTCGCCTCGGCGATCAGCTCCCCGGCACCGGGTCCCACGATACCTGCACCCAGCAGGCGCTCGGTTTCCGGATCGATTATCAGTTTGGTGAGCCCGTCACTGCGGCCCAGGGTGACGGCGCGGCCAGATGCCGCCCAGGGAAACCGGGTCACTGCGACAGCCGTCCCCTTTGATTTGGCAGCGCCTTCGGTGAGGCCTGTCCAGGCGACCTCCGGGTCGGTGAAGACCACTGCCGGGATGGCTGCGGGGTCAGCGATCACATTTTTTCCGGCGATGTTTTCCACGGCAATGCGTGCTTCGTAGGCGGCCTTGTGGGCCAGCATGGGCTGGCCGGCCACGTCGCCGATGGCAAAGACCGTTGCCGCTGTGGTCCGGCACCGGTTGTCCGTCTGGACAAACCCGTTTTCATCCAGTGACACCCCGGCTTTTTCCAGGGCCAGACCGGTGGCATTGGGCCGGCGGCCCACGGCCACGAGCACCCGCTGGAACAGTTGGGTTTGTGGCTTTTCATCCTTCCCCTGGAAGGTGACCTTGACGCCGTTTTTCTGGATTTTGGCTGTTGCCACCGTGGTGTTCAGCAAGATCGCTTTGAACCGGTCCGTCAGGGTCTTGCTAAGGAAGCGCACCAAATCCCGGTCGGCACCGTCCAGCAGGTGGGGCAGCATCTCCACGACGGTTACTTCCGACCCCAACGCCGCATAGACGCTGCCCAACTCTAATCCGATATAGCCGCCGCCCACCACCAGCAGCGTCGTGGGAACGGTTTCCAGGTCGAGGGCTCTTTTCGAGTTCCAGATGCGGTCGCCGTCTGTTGGGAACATCGCTATTTCTGACGAACGGGAGCCCGTGGCCAGGATGGCGTTCTCGAAACCCAGGGTGCTTATTTTTCCGTCAGCATCCGTCAGCGACAGGGTTTGGTCATCCGAAAAAACGGCAGAGGAGCGGATGTGGGTAATTTTCCGCTGGGTGACCAATCGTCCCAGACCGTTGGTGAGCCCGTTGACCACATCCATTTTCCATTGCCGCATCCGGTCGATGTCGATTTTAGGTTTACCGAAAGAGACGCCCCAGGCCTCGGAATCGGCCGTTTCGTGGATGAGCCGGGCGATATGCAGCAGTGCCTTGGAGGGAATGCACCCGCGGTACAGGCAGACACCGCCGGGGTTTTCCGCCGGATCGATAAGTGTGACGGTCAGGCCCATATCTGCGGCCAGAAAGGCAGCCGCGTAGCCGCCGGGGCCGGCACCGATGACAGCCAGTTGCGTGTTAATTTCAGCCATGGATAATACTCACTTTCTTAACGCTAATCGAGAAAAAGGGTCATGGGTTGTTCCAGGCCATCGCAGATCCAGCGCAGGAACCGCGCCGCGTCGGCCCCGTCGATGATGCGGTGGTCATAGGAGAGCGAAAGGGGCAGCACGGTTCTCGGTTCGAAGCGGTCCTGAACAAAAACAGGTTTGACGGCGGATCGGCTCACGCCCAGGATGGCCACCTGGGGCCACAGGACGATGGGGGTAAACCCCACCCCGCCGATGCCACCCTGGTTGGAGATGCTGAAGGTGCCGCCTTCCAATTCGTCGGGCTTGATCTTTTTGTCGCGGGCACGCTGGGCCAGGTCCCCGACAGTTTTGGCCAGGTCGACGATGCTTCTCTGATCGGCATCGCGGATCACCGGTACCAGCAAACCCCTCGGGGTATCGGCAGCGATGCCGATATGCACGTATCGCTTGAGGATGATGCGGCGATTGGCCATGTCGATACTGGCGTTGAATCGCGGAAACCGTTTCAGGGCTTCGGCGCACACGCGGGTGATGATGGCCGTTACGGTAAGCTTGGCGCCGGCCTTTTCTACCTTCGGGGCATTTTTTTCGATGAACCCCATCACACTGGTGATGTCCGCCTCATCAAATTGGGTGACATGGGGGATGGTCGCCCAGGAGGCCGTCGTGCTCCGGGCCGTCAGCCGCCGGACCGTGTCCATCTCCTCAATGTCGACCTTCCCCCAGCGGCTGAAATCGGGCATCGCCGAGGTGCCGGTTTCAGCGGGCGCACCAGAAACCCCTGGAGCACTTGGCTGCCGGTTCCGCACATGGGCTTTGACGTCTGTTTCGGTGATTCGGCCGCCGGGGCCACTTCCGCTGACGTCGACAATGTCCACCCCCAGCTCCCGTGCCAGGCGCCGGATAGAGGGCGCCGCCGGTGCCGGAGGACGGTCCGGCAGTGTGTCGGAGCGTGATGGTGGTGGCGCCGGTGCAAAGGAAGATTCCATGGTGCTGCTCTCGGACACAGATGCAAGGTCTTCCGTCGCCGTATCAGATGCCGGTTGTGGCGATGCCGGAGAAGTTTCTTCCGCGCGGCTCTCAGTCATGGATGCAGAGTTTTCCGTCATCTTATGTTGCACCGGCGCATCGTCCTCCGCTTTGGCCGCCTCACCTTCGGTTTCCACCCGGGCGATCACATCACCCACGTTAATCTGGGCACCGGTGTCGGCAAGCACTTCCGTCACCCGGCCGGCAAATGGAGATGGAATCTCTACCAAGGCTTTGTCCGTCTCCAGTTCGATCAAGGTGTCGTCCACCGCCACCGTGTCTCCGACCTTGATGTGGACGGCCACTACGACTCCCGATTCAACATTTTCGCCAATTTCCGGAACTTTGATTGCCTGTATCATGGGGTCTCCTTCTTCTATGCGAACAAGGGATTGGTGCGATCAGGGTCGATCTTCAACGCCGTTCGGGCTTTTTTTACCGTGGCCATGGGTATGGCCTTCTCCCGGGCCAGGGCGGACAGGGCCGCAAAGGCAATGTGCCGGGCGTCCACCTCGAAAAAGTCGCGCAGGGCCTCGCGGGTTTCGCTGCGGCCATATCCGTCGGTGCCCAACATAACCACGGGACCGGGCAGGTGGCGGGCAATCGTTTCCGGCAGGGCTTTCAGGTAGTCGCTGGCTGCAACGAATACCCCGGACGCACCCGCGGTCTGCTGCTGCAGAAAAGATGGGCGGTGTTTTTTCTCCGGGTTGAGGCGGTTCCAGCGGTCGGTGTCTTGAGCATCCCAGTAGAGATTTTTGTAGCTGGTGACGCTCCACAAATCGGCAGCGACGCCATAGTCCGATTCCAATATGCTCCGAGCCTTTAGGCATTCGTTGAAAATGGCCCCGCTGCCAAGCAGGTGGGCCTTGGCTTTGGGCTTTTTGAGAGAAGATGATGAAAACTTGTAGAGGCCCTTGAGAATACCTTCTTCCACGCCGGTGGGCATTTCGGGCATGGGGTAGAATTCGTTGGTGATGGTGAGGTAGTAGACCAGGTTCTCACCCTCCTCCAGCATCCGGCGAAGGCCTTCGCGCACGATGACGGCGATTTCAAAGGCAAATGCCGGATCGTAGGCCAACAGCGATGGGTTGGGCAGGGCCAGGATGTGGCTGTGTCCGTCTTGGTGCTGCAGCCCTTCTCCGGCCAGGGTCGTGCGCCCAGCCGTGGCACCCAGCAAAAAGCCCCGGGCCTGGATGTCGCCGGCGGCCCAGATCATGTCGCCGATACGCTGGAACCCGAACATGGAGTAGAAGAAAAAGAAGGGCACCATGTTGATGTCGAAGGTGGAGTAGGCCGTGCCGGCGGCGATGAACGAGGCCATGGATCCGGCTTCGGTGATGCCCTCTTCCAATATCTGACCATCGGTGGCCTCTTTGTAATAGAGTAGGCTGCTCTTGTCCACCGGTTCGTAGTTTTGGCCCACATGGGAGTAAATGCCGATCTTGCGAAACAGGCTCTCCATACCAAAGGTGCGAGCCTCGTCGGGTACGATGGGTACGATATATTGACCGATTTTCTTGTCCGACAACAGCTTGGCCAGCAGGGTTACCATGACCATGGTGGTGGCCACCTCCCGGTCACCCGACCCTTTCATGAATTCGGCGTACAGGGTTTTTTCAGGCGGTCGGAAGATGGGTACCGACACGCTGCGTGCCGGCAGGTAGCCACCCAGGGCCCGCCGTCGTTCCTTCAGGTAGCGGATCTCTTCGCTCTCTTCGTCAGGCCGGTAAAAGGGCGCGTCCTGGATCTGGTCATCGGGGATGGGGATGCCGAAGCGGCTCCTGAAATGCCGCAGTTCCTGTTCGTTGAGTTTTTTCTGCTGGTGGGTGACATTGCGTCCCTCGCCCGCTTCTCCCAAGCCATAGCCCTTGATGGTCTTGGCCAAAATCACCGTGGGGGCACCCTTGTGCGCCACTGCCGCCTGATAGGCCGCGTATACCTTTTGGGGGTCGTGGCCGCCGCGGCGCAGCTTCTGCAACTGTTCGTCGGTGTAGCCATCCACCATGCGGGCCAATTCCGGATAGCGCCCGAAGAAATCTTTGCGGATATATTCTCCCCCTGCCACTGAATACATCTGGTACTGGCCGTCGGGGACCTCTTCCATGCGCCTGGCCAGCAAGCCCTGATCGTCCTGCGCCAGCAGCGGATCCCAGTCGTTTCCCCAGATCACCTTGATGGCATTCCAGCCGGCCCCGCGAAAGGCCGCCTCCAGTTCCTGGATAATCTTGCCGTTGCCGCGCACCGGTCCGTCAAGGCGCTGCAGGTTGCAGTTGATGACGAAAATCAGGTTGTCCAACCGCTCCCGCGATGCCAGCGTGATGGCTCCCAGGGTTTCTGGTTCGTCGGTCTCACCGTCGCCTAAAAAGGCCCATACCCGCCGGTCGTCAGGCGGTTGGATGCCCCGGTCTTCCATGTAGCGGTTGAAGCGGGCCTGGTAGATGGCCATGATCGGTGACAGGCCCATGGACACGGTGGGAAACTGCCAGAAGTTGGGCATCAGGTACGGGTGGGGATAGGAGCACAGGCCGCCGCCTTCGGCCATCTCACGGCGGAAATTTTCCATCTGCGTCTCGCTGATGCGGCCTTCTAGGAAGGCACGGGCGTAGATGCCCGGCGCTGCGTGGCCCTGGAAGAAGACGATGTCTCCGGGATGCCCGGCACTCTTGGCCCGAAAGAAATGATTGAAAGCCACTTCGTAGAGCGTGGCGCTGGAGGCAAACGTGGAGATGTGGCCGCCAATGCCCGAGTGCTGACGGTTGGCACGCACCACCATGGCCATGGCATTCCAGCGGATGATGCTCTTGATGCGGCGCTCGATCTCCCGACTGCCCGGAAAGGCGGGCTGGCTGATCGCCGGTATGGTGTTGATGTAGGGGGTGTTGGCGGAAAAATGGATATGAACGCCGCGCTGCTGAGCCCGCACCTGAAGGTGACGCAGCAGCTCTAAAATGCGTGCGGGTCCCTGATTTTCGTATACATAGTCCAGGCTTTCGATCCACTCTCGGTTTTCCAAGGCGATCTCCCGGGCAATGGTGTCGGCATCTTCGTGGGCCATGCGCAAGTTCCTTTCCTTGGACGTGGATGAGTATGGAAGGCGTCATCTTGCGCGTCCGGCAATTCGGCTGACAAGAATCCGCCGGCAGAATGGCATCAAGGGCTGCCTGATAAGAGACGCTTGCCGGACGCTTGTGACGTCCTTTAATATTGAGTCGATACCAAACACCTGTCAATAGTAATGACATGAGCGGTCATGCCGATCGCATCTTGCATCATGGCCAGGTTATTGATAATGTTTTCACGAATCGCGGAGCGTCGGGCATACGCGCTTACCCAGTCGAATCGCCGCAAGGCCTTCCTTTAA
Source organism: Desulfosarcina sp. (assembly GCF_033791525.1). Lineage (GTDB taxonomy): Bacteria > Desulfobacterota > Desulfobacteria > Desulfobacterales > Desulfosarcinaceae > Desulfosarcina. Next base: position 15,873 of record NZ_JASJGN010000046.1, on the reverse strand, counting down.
CCCCCGTCGCGTGACGCTGGCTGGCCTGGTCGGACCAGGTGATCGTTGCCCATGCAGATCTTTTCATCATCGGAAACGGTGAACGACAATGAAACTTAAATCAGCCCCCACCCGGGGTCGAACACTGGATCATGCCGCGGTTGTATATGACACCCTCGAACCGATACTGCTGCTGGGAAAACAGGCAGAATACGACCGACATCTCCTTTCCCTGTTGAAACTGACCGGTTCGGATCGTGTTCTGGATCTGGGCTGCGGTACCGGCGTGCTCACCCGGATGATCGGCGACCGGCTGGCCGCCGCTGCGGGTGGGGAGAGCGTCGGTATCGATGCGGCGGCCAAGATGATCGCTGTTGCCCGTAAAAAGCGTGCATCGGACAACTGCCGGTTTGAGGTGATGGCGGCCGAAAGCCTTGCCTTCGAGGAGCACTCTTTCGATGCGGTGGTCTCCAGTCTTTTTTTTCACCACGTGCAGGTGGACCTCAAAGAAAAAGCGCTGGCCGAAGCCTTCCGAGTGCTGAAACCGGGGGGGCGACTGGTCATCGCGGACATGCACGTCCCCACCACCTGGATGGGCGCCCTGGTGTCCCACGTTTCCCGATGGTTCTTCATGCAGCCCCAGATTGGTGAAAACATCCGCGGGATCCTGCCCGATGTCATTGCCGGCGCCGGATTTCTTCACCCGGAGATCGTTGCCACCTATTTCGGGTACATCGCGCTGTTCAACACCCGCAAACCAGAAGCGTGAAAATGAGCATCGACGATAACCTGTCCGATCCCATCGCCCAGATGGAGCGAGTCCCGCTGTTAGCGGCCTTGATGGCCGAGTTGAAATCCGGGATTCTGCTTTTCTGGGAGGCTGCGGACCAGATCCTTAGGCAGTGTGGCGTATCGCTCAAAGCACCCACGGAAGCCACCTTTTCATTACAGAAAAACTTCTTTTCGCTGTTGTTTCTCTACTCCTATCAGCGGGCGGGAATCGTCCGATCCCGACGTATTCTATATGCCGCCACCCTTCAGTGCCTGAGGGGAATGGTCACCGGCTGCGACAATCTGCTGGATGACGAATATAAACAAACCCTCGACACCGATATCCCCGCCACCGGGTATCGCTTCCGTTCGGTCATGGACATTATGGTTTCCGACCGGGTGCTCTTCCAGATTCTCATGGATGCGGCCACACGGCAGGAGATCGCCAACGATCGGGTTCTGGCGGCTGCGACGGCATCCATGAAGACGATGACCCGCAGCGGTGTGGAGGAGGCCGCGGAGGAAGCGGGCATTACGGCCATCTTGAAACCTGAGGAAATCCTTCAATCAATTCACCATCTTAAAACCGGCATCCTGTTTCAATGCCCATGGGACATTCCCCTGACCATCGAAACGGCTGACAATAAAGATCAGGCACCGCTGCTGGAGGGGCTTTACCGGATTGGCATCGGCTGCCAGATCATGGACGACATCGTGGATATGGTCGGCGATATTCAGGCTCGCCGGCACAATTACGTGGTCTCCCTGATTCACCACGGGCCAAACCCGGTTGAAAAAGACCGGCTTAGCAAGATGATGAACCTGAAAAACATCGAGGACGGGGGACCATTGTACGGCAACCGCTTTCCAGAGGCGATCAGACAGGCAGCGAAAATATCCCATCGGTTGTTGAAAGACGGTCTCGGAGCGCTTTTTTCAATCGAACACCAAGCACTGGTTTTGCCGGCCATCCGCTTTCTGGAAGAGAGCATCGGTGTGTGTCACCTGATCAAGGAGGTGGAGAAATGAAGCCCTGCGGTCCCACCTATTGGACCCGGATCGCTTATTACTTCCTCGTCCGTTCCGGCCGCGCTACGGTCACGCTGTCCGTCATGGTGGTTACGGCGGTGGCGGCGCTGATCTTTCTTTCAGCCCTGGCTGTAGGCGTTAAAGATGCCATGCTGCGCAACACTGTGGGGTTGTTTTCCGGGCATGTCACCGGCTACGAGGTGCCTGAATCGATACGAACGGAAGACCTCATGGTCCAGGGTGTCGAAACGGTCCTGAAACGGGTTTATCTGCCGGGTGTTCTTTCGGGGGGCGATCTGGCCCAACCGCTGGTGCTTTGCGGGATCGATCCTGTCCGGGAAGCCGGTCAGACTGCCTTGAAAAACAAAATCAGGAAGGGGCGATATCCTTTACCCGGCCAGGCAGAAATCCTGATCAGCCGAGATGTCGCACAGGCACTGGACGTCCGGGTCGGTGATCGGCTGCAGTTCTCTTTTCAACCCGGGGGCAGTCTCTTTGATTATTCAGTGTCGGGGCTTTACCATACCGGCCTTGGCGCGTTGGATCGCGGCATCGCTTTCAGTCCATTGGAAATGATGCCCACCAGAGGCGTTCCATGGTCCGCCGCCGTATTCCTGGTAACCGGTGTCACGGCCGACACCATCCTGGAGATCTACCGGAAGGATTGGCCGGACCCGGTTCGCTTCGAATCCTGGGAGACTCAGATGCCCGACCTGCGGCAGCTCATCGACCTGGAGGTGATTTCCATGCTGATCGTTATCCTCCTCGTCTTCGGTGTCGTCGCCATTGGAATTGCCTGCTCTTTCGTGATCTTCATCATCCGCAACATGAGTGAATACGGCATCATGAAGGCCATGGGGGTAACTACCGCTGAAATGTCGACGCTCATCGTGGCCAAGGTGGCCCTGATGAATCTCATCGCCTGCGTTGCGGGTCTTTTCATCGGTGTCTTGTCCGTCATGGCGGTGACCCATTCGGGTGGCATCGACATTTCCGCGTATACTTCCCACAACCGCTATTTTGCCGTATCCGGTGTGATCGTTCCGCGGTTGACAGCTTTTTCGCTGTGGGCGCCACCGGCGACGTCGGTGCTGTTCAGCCTGCTTGCGGCCGTCTGGCCGGCGGCAATGGTCGCCCGGAAAAACGCCGCGGATATTTTGAGACTGATTTAAGCCCATGATCCAACTCTCCCACATCACCAAATCCTTTCGATCCGGGCGTGGCCAGGTGAAAGCCATCGCCGATGTCACCCTGTCGGTAGACACTGGCCGGTTCGCCGCGATCGAGGGCGTTTCCGGCTCCGGCAAGTCCACGCTGCTTCACTGCATCGGCGGGCTCGAAACGCCGGATCGGGGGGAGGTGTTCTGTTTCGGTACGTCGATTTACCGGCTGACAGCCGCAAAGCTAAGCCTTTTCCAGCGTCGCCACCTGGGCTTCATTTTCCAGCGGGGCAATCTGCTCTCATACCTCACGGTGGCCGAGAATATCGGTTTGCCATTGACCTTGAACGGCATTGCAGGGACGGCCCGTGCCAAAAGGATCGAGGCACTACTGGCCGATATCGATCTCAAACCGGCGGCGATGGCCCTCCCCCATGAACTGTCGGGCGGCGAAATCCAGCGGGTGAGCGTGGCCCGGGCCATTGCGCATCACCCGAAGCTTCTATTAGCCGACGAACCCACCGCCAGCCTGGATACGGCAACCGGGCAGCGGGTCGTTCAGCTCATGCGGGACCTGGGAAAGGATTACGGCTGTACGATCATCATGGCCACCCACGACAGGGACATCGCCGATACCGCGGACCCGGTTATCGGTTTGAAAGACGGACAGGTTGTGACAGATTCGTGAAAAGCCCGATATCTGCGTTACGCTTCATTTCTCGTCACTGCAGCGTACCATAAGTACGCCTCATTCCTCCGGCCTCGCAAGCCTTGATCTCAGACCTTATACGAAACCGACTGAAATGCACCTTCTTACGGATTGAACCCTCCCCGCCGCAAACGACGGGGAATGCGCTCGCTATCGCGTTTAAAGCCCTCGACATAGGCCGGTATGACCGCGAAATGAACCTCGAGCCTGCCTTGACCTTTAATCAGAATCCTATTATTGAGATGGCCTCGTAAAGGTCATGGCCAATTAGACCCGATCCATTCAATAGCGCTGTTGGTCGATAGTTCCAAATTAGGAAAAAACAAGTTTTTAGGTTCGTAAAACGACCTTAGACATTTTAAATGTGTTGTCGATGCAACATTAGGGTAACCATGGCCACAAGACTCCCCACCCGCACACCAACTCGGCCGAACCGGCCCATCACCGACCCCCGGGCCGCTGCCCTGATCGTGCTGGATCGTGTAGAAAGGAGCAAGGCGACCCTGGACGCGGTCCTCGATGATGCCGCGCCCATGCTGACCGCGCTCTCCCGTCGGGACCGGGCCCTGTTCAACCAGCTGGTATACGGTGTGCTGCGCCGGCGACTGCGCTTGGATGCCGTTGTCGCGGCCTACGCCAATCGGTCTCTCGAAAAAATATCCCCGCTCATCCTGAACATCCTGAGAATCGGCCTGTTCCAAATCCTGTTCATGGACCGGATCCCGGCCTCGGCAGCAGTGAACACAGCGGTCAGTCTGGTGCGGACCCGCAAGGCCTCAAAAGCGGCAGGATTTGTCAATGCCCTGCTGCGAAATGCCCTGCGGGAACCCCACCGGTTTCACATTCCCGACGCCCTGGAGTCGCCGGTGGATCACATTGCCATCACCCACGCCTTTCCCCATTGGCTGGCCTCGCGCTGGATCGACCGGATGGGCGTTGCCGAAACCGACCGGCTGTGTGCGGCAATCAACACCACCCCGCCCATCACCTTGCGCTGCAACAGGCTGAAAAACAACCTGGCGGAACTGATGAAAGCCTTATCGAACCAGGCGGAAACCATAGAGATCGTGGACACCGTTCCCGGAGGGGTCAACCTGATCCGTCCCCGTGTCCCCATCCCGGAGATGAAGGCCTTCGTCGACGGCCGCTTTGCCGTTCAGGACGGGGCGGCCCAGCTGGTTTCCCTGCTGGTGGGCCCCCGGCCGGGAGAAACCGTTCTGGACGCCTGCGCCGGTCTGGGTGGAAAGGCGACCCATTTGGCCCAGCTCATGGGCAACCAGGGCACCATCGTGGCCATGGACAACGTGGATGCCAAACTGGCACGTCTGGAGAACGAGGCACAGCGTCTGGGCGTGTCGATTATTCGCACCCGACGTGCAGACCTGAATCGGTCGCTCCCCTTGGAAACACAGCCCCGGTTTGACCGGATCCTTCTGGATGCACCCTGTTCCGGTCTGGGCGTGCTGCGGCGAAATCCCGACACCAAATGGTCTTCCCGACAAGCTGATATTGCCCGATTGGCCAATCTGCAGGCGCGCTTTCTCGACCACCTCGCCCCGTTGGTCAAAAAAAACGGGGTCCTGGTTTTTGCCGTCTGCAGCATGGAACCGGAAGAAAATGAAGGCGTAATCAACACTTTTTTGAAAAATCATGTAAACTTTGCTATAATCAGTGCGCATTCTATGGAAGAGAAGACCGTGCTTCCTTTTTTGGGTGACGACGGCTTTTTCAGGACCGCTCCCCACATCGATCACTTGGACGGCTTTTTCGCAGCACGGCTTCAACGCACACGCTGACAGGATAACTCACCATGCCCGTTTACGATTACGAGGCCCTTGACACCAAGGGGAAAACCATCACCGGAATCATCGATGCCGACGGCGCCCAGGCGGCACGGCAGAAAATCCGCGCCATGGGCAGTTTTCCCGTCACCGTTAAAGAGGTCACGGAAGGCGAAACCAGCAAAGAGACACGGAACTTCAGCTTCCGAGGCCTGTTCAGCCGCATCTCGCCGGCCCACGTCAGCCTGTGGACCCGCCAGCTGGCGACTTTGACTGGTGCCGGATTTCCGCTGGTTACCGCACTGACCACCCTGGTTTCCCAGACCAAAGCCCATGGGTTTACCAAGATCGTCGCCCGGATCAAGGACTCGATTGTCGAGGGCAACAGCTTTGCATCGTCCCTGACGCTCTACCCGTCGGTTTTTTCTCAAATTTACATCAACATGGTGCGCGCCGGAGAGACCTCGGGAACGCTGGAAATCGTTCTCCAGCGCCTGGCGGACATTATGGAAAAGCAGCAGGAGCTCAAGTCCCGGATCCAAACCGCCATGGCCTATCCCATCCTCATGACCGCCATCGGCACCCTGGTGCTTTTTTTTCTGATGACCTTCGTCATCCCCAACATCACCATCATCTTCGTGGACATGAATCAGGCGCTGCCCACCCCGACCCGGTTTCTCATCGCGGCCAGCGATTTATTCAAAAGCTTCTGGTGGCTGCTGGTGATCATGATCGTCGCCGCCCTGGTGGCGTTAAAAGCCTTCAGAAAGACGGAACGCGGGCTTGTTTCCACGGATCGGATAATGCTTTCCATGCCCATCATGGGCCTGATGCTGAAAAAAATCGCTGTGGCCCGTTTTGCCCGAACCCTCGCATCACTGCTTGAAAACGGCGTGACCATGCTGCCAGCCCTGGAGATCGTCAGAAATGTCACCGGCAATGTCGTAATCTCCAGCCTCATCGAAAAGGCATCCAATGAAGTCGAAAAAGGCCAGGGACTGGGATTGTCGCTGGCGGCCGACGAGGTCTTCCCCGATCTGGCCGTGCAGATGGTTCAGGTGGGTGAGCAAAGCGGTGAATTGGAATCCATGCTCTACAAAATCGCGGAGGTGTATGAAAACGAAGTCCAGTCCTCGATCATGAGCATGATGGCCATGCTGGAGCCGGTGATGATCCTGGTCATGGCCGTGGTCGTTCTGTTTATTGTTCTTTCCATCTGTCTGCCCATTTTCGAAATGAACCAACTGGTGGGGTAGTACCACGGTTTGTGGTTAGTGGTCTCTGGTTTGTGGTTGGTTTAATTGGCTGATGGCACTGAGCTTTGAGCTTTCAGCTTTGATCTTTAATTGATAGCCCTGCGCGCTTGATTGTTGGATCGCATTGGGTTAGTATCCGCTTTAGAGAAATATTAGGGGTTCAACGGCGCCGGTTAAGCGCCGGGTAAGGAACCATGGAGGAATTATGAATCTGTCTTACCCGCAAAAAATGGGCAACTGCCGCGGTTTCACCCTGATCGAGCTGATGGTGGTCATCGTGATCCTCGGCATTCTGGCCGGCCTGATCGTCCCCCGCATTATGGGCCGTCCGGAGCAGGCCAAGCAACTCAAAGCCAAAATGCAGATCGAAAGCATTGGCACGGCCCTCAAGCTCTACAACCTGGACAGTGGCATGTACCCATCTACCGAGCAGGGAATACAGGCCCTGGTGGAACCACCCGCCTCCGGCAGCATACCCAAAAACTGGCGCAAGGGCGGCTATCTGGAAAAGGGCAGGGTTCCCAAAGACCCCTGGGGAAATGAGTTCATCTACCTGAGCCCCGGCATCCATGATGATTTTGACATCATCGCCTACGGCGCCGACGGGGCGGCAGGCGGTGAGGATAAAAATGCAGATATCAACAGCTGGGAGTCCGAATAACTCGGCGCCGGCGTTCTCCTGAGGCGCTTGCGCCCGTCTCTCATGCCATGACATCAAGCCAGTCCGCCCTTCAACACGCCCTGGGCACACAGGCACCCCCGAAAAACCAGACAGGAACCATCCTTTTGGGCAGCCGTGGATTCACACTGATTGAAATGATCGTGGTTACCGCTCTGATCAGCATCATGCTGGTGATAGCCATCCCACGCCTGGAAGGCGGACTCTTTTCCGACGGCAGCGACGAAACCGCACGCTGGATTATCGCCAATGTCCGCGGTCTAAAGGAAAAGGCGGTTGTAGAGAACAAAACCTATCTGCTCCACGTATCGCCCGACGTCCAGCGGCTCTGGATCACCGAAGCCGGCATGGCGGATACCGAAGCAGAGGCCGCCCGCGAGGCAGGCTATGCCCTGCCACGCGGGGTGAACATCGACCATGTGGCCTTTTCACAGACCGAGCGTGTCTCCAGTGGGACCATCCCCATCGCCTTTTATCCCAAGGGCTATTCCGACAAAGCCGTCATCCGTGTGCGAACCAATGACGGTGATCGCCTGGCCTTTTTCATCGAACCTTTTCTGGCCGGGGTCAATCTGGTCCGGGGTCCGGAAGGATGGTAACCATGGCGTCTGGCAACCCTCACCGCCGCCGAACCAGGCTCACCCGAAATGGCCACCTTGAAAACGGCTTCACCCTCATGGAAGTGATGGTGGCCCTGTCCGTGGTGGCCATCGCGCTGATGGCCATTTATCGAATGCATTCCCAGACCCTGTTCATGGATGCCAGGGGGCGTTTCGACACGGTGGCGACCCTGCTGATGGGTCAGAAGCTGGCCGACATCGCCACGATAGAACTTGAGGATTTTTCCGGCAACAGCGGAGATTTCGGCAACGCCCACCCCGGTTACGCGTGGCGGATTCAAACGGAGGAAGTCTCGTCCGATCTGCTCAAAGAAGACGGGCCGACACTCAAGCGGATTACCATCACCATCAGCCTCAACGGGGAAGCATCCGTATTTAACCTGGATACTTACAGGCTCTTGTATGAATAGCGAACACCGGCGGCCATCGACGGCAGCCGTCCACGGCAGCGGGTTCACCCTGTTGGAGATCATGGTGGCGATCTTTATCTTCGCCGTGGTGATCACCACTGTTTTTGGCTCGTTCCGGGCTGTTTTTTCCAGCGCCGACGCCGTCGGCGGCGACGTGGCCATCTTCGAGACGGCCCGCACCGGTCTGGGACGCATGGCCACCGATCTGGGAGGCCTGGTCGTCTCTGACTATCCGCGATACGCCAAACCAGCCTTTAATGACCCGAAGGATCCCTATCGTCTGGTGGGTGACACGACCGACGTGGCCGGCAGCAGCTTCGGCCGCCTGCAATTCGCATCACTGGCCCACCTGTCCGTGAACCGGGACTCACGGCAGGGGGTCTGCCGCATCGTCTACTATGTTCATCAGCGGCCCGACGAGTCGCTGGTCCTGCGCCGTGCCGACGACCTCTATCCCTTTCCCGATTTTGAGGAGAGCGAGGATGATCCCATCTTATGCGACAACATATTGGCCCTCGAGTTCGGATACCTGGGTGCCGAAGATGAAATGAGCGACCGTTGGGATTCGGAATCAGCCGACACCGATTACGCCACACCGCGGTCGGTTGAGATCCGGTTGACGGTGGGAACGCCGTCCCGGCCAAAACCATTCACCACGCGGATTTCCCTGCATGTGTATCGTGAAGCAGCTGAATAGCCCCACGGGGAAAACGGTTCTGGGCAACCGCAGGGGGGTGGCGATCCTGGTCGCCATCGGCGTGGTGGCTGTGCTGCTCACCGCCGGATTGGCCTTGAATCGCCGTATCCGCAGTTCGGTCACGGGCGCCTTGCTTGCCAGGGAGCGGGTGGTGCTTTCCGAGATGGCCGTCTCCGGGGTCCATGCCGCCATGGTGATGCTGATCAATGACCGCAAGGAGAACGACACGGACACGCTGCAGGAGGACTGGGCCAACCCGGAAAAAGTGGCCGAAGTGATGGGGTTGATCCCCTATGATGAAGGCCGTGTCGATGTCCGCATCACCGATGAACGCGGCAAAATCCAGGTGAATGCCCTGGTCAAGTTTCCCGAAGGCCAACAGTTTTCCGCCAGTCAGCGATTCCTCTGGGAGCGGCTGCTCGATCAGGTGTTCTCGCTGTTTGAGGCGGTGCCGGACAGCGACCCCAATATGATCATCAATTCGCTAAAAGACTGGATGGATAGCGGCGATGACGAGGCCATTACCGGCTTGAGCGGCGCCGAATCCGACTACTACGAAGGCCTGGAACCGCCATACCAGTGTAAAAACGGACCTTTCGATCACCTGGGAGAAGTCGCCCTCGTTCAAGGGATTACCCCGGAACTGTTTACCGGCGCAGGCGGTGCTGCTGGGCTCTCGTCCCTGTTGACGGTCCACGGTGTGTCGGCGGTCGGTGACGGCCGCTTCACCTATGACGGCAAAATCAACATCTCAACGGCCGACGTTGCCGTGCTCGCCGCGCTGCTGCCCGCCGAAAATTCGGACCTTTCAGAAGCCCTGGCGGACTATCGGGTGGCCAAAGCAGATGAGGCGTATACCCACACCATCAGCAATGCCGGTTGGTATAAAAATGTGCCGGGGGCTGGGGGCATTGCCATCAGTCCCGATCTGGTCACCGTGTCCAGCGACCTGTTCCGGATCGTCTCAACCGCCACGCGCAATGAAAGAACCACCACCGTCAATGTGGTTGTCCAGCGGGTAAAAGAACAAGACACCGGCAGATGGATCTGTAAAGCCTTGATGTGGCAGGTAGAATAAGATATAAAAAATGTTTGTTTATAACTTTTGTCCGCGTCATATTGGTTTACGTTTTCGACAAAATACGATAATTTTAATTGATACGGTATAAAATTTGCGTGTATCTTTTAGGCAAGACCGTGGTGCGTTCTGCGTAATGATAAAAATTCATATTATTTTCGATCGTTAACGGTTTTCAAAAAACGATGAAGATAGTTTTTTGTTTTAACAAAGCGCCAAAAATTTATCCGTGCATGAACAATTAAGGATTTATTAAAAAATTTTGCGCAGGCGTACCTCAATCTATTAGGTGAAACGAGCCGGATGTAGCCAGGTTTTAGGAAGTCGGAATCTCAATACGCATCACCAAAAAATCAGCACCAAAAAGCTGATCGCAGCGTTGTGGATCGATAGCCACGAAACCCCAAACAGACGAACAACCATGAGCAGAAAGATCCTCAGTCTGGAAATCCGAGAGGAGTCGATTGCAGCCGTACTGCTGGACAGCAGTTTCAAGGGCAGCCTGCTGGAGATGCAGGGATATTTTCCCATCCCGGCGGGTAAGGAGGGCAACGAAGGCGTAAAAAAAGCCCTTCAAGCCATTGTGGAAACGTTCAAACCCTCCGGCGCCACCTGTGTACTTGGCATCCCCGCAACCATTGTCTCCGTCAGAAATCTTTCTGTTCCTTTTCATGACATCAAGAAAATCCGACAGATCCTTCCCTTTGAATTGGAGCCTACCCTGCCGATTCCGGTGGAGGATCTGATTTTCGATTTCGAGGCCGTGAAACATGACAAGCAGCAGAACCTGTTGACCTTTTCCGTTGAAAAAACGGAGATCCAGCGGTATCTGGATCTTCTCGAAGCAGTTCATTTGAGGCCGGCTGTGATCATGCCCGGCGGGTATGCCGCAGCCCGGTTCATCTCCACGATGACAAACGACAGTGGTGATTTTCTCTTCATCGACACCGGCGAAGGCAACCACACGATCTACGCCGTCTGTTCAGGACACGTTCGCATGGTTCGCACCCTCCCGGTGGCCAGTGACGGCAATCCGGTCACCCGCAACCTGGAAACAACCCTGAAACGGACATTCATCGCCCTTCAGGAAAACCTGGGGATTGGTTTCAACCCGTCGGCTGTTTTTTCCGCGGGCCCCCAGGCCCCGCTGCTCACCACCGGGAACGGGTCATCCACATTATTGGATGTGCCGGTTAAGTCCATTGACGGCTTACGGACGTTTCCCCGGTTGAAGGGTTCGTTGGATACACAGGATTGGCAATCCGGACATCTGGACATCGCCCTGGCCCTGGCCCTGATGGAAACCGAGACCGTCGCCGGCGTCAATTTTTCCACGGAGCGGTCAACGATCCAGCACTACTGGAGCGAATACCGCAAAAATATCATCCTGACCGCGGCCCTGATCGCCCTTGCCCTGGTGACCGCCTTGGGGGTGCAGATCCTCGCGGTGAATGCCAAACAACAACGCCTGGCCGAACTGGACCGACAGATTGAATCGGTTTTCAGGAGTACCTTTCCCGAGGTTACCCGTGTGGTGAACCCCCTTCAGCAGATGCAAATTAAGATCAAGGAGGCCGGTGACGGCAGTATCGGCTTCAATCTGACGGGCGCCCGTGTCCGGGTCATCGACATCCTCAACGCCCTGAGCCAGCAGATCCCATCGTCTGCAGACGTTAAGGTCAAACGCATGGTTGCCGGAACCGACAACGTCGTGCTGTCCGGCAATACGGACACCTTCAACACGGTGGACGACATCAAAGGGCGGTTGGAAGAAGCGGACCTGTTTAAAAGCGTGACCATCAGCTCGGCCGACCTCGAGAAATCGGGAAACCGGGTGAGATTCAAACTAAAGCTGGATTTTTAGCGAACCATGGCCATCAAACTCGACAAACGGGAAAAAATCGGCGTGGCCGCGGCAACGGCAGCCGTCGTCATCTTTCTGGTATTGCAGGTTCTGGTGTTCCCCCTGTTCGATAAAAACGCCCAATTATCGCGAACGCTCACCACCCGGCAACAAGAGCAGGAACAGATTCAGCTGCTGCAGGCCGAATACCTCAAAACGGCCGACAAGGCCAAGCAGGCGCAACGTCATTTGAAAAGACGCAAACAGGGCTTCACCCTATTTTCTTTTCTGGAAACCCTGGCGGGACAGACGGGTGTCAAGAGCCATATTGCCTATATGAGGCCGACCACGACGAACCAGAAGGACAGCCCTTACCGGCTTTCCATGGTGGAAATGAAGCTACAGGAAGTTACCATGACGCAGCTTTTGGCCTATTTGCACGGCATTGAAACATCCACGGATATGATTTCCATTAAACGGCTCTCTATTTCCAAAGGGGAGCAGAAGGCCGATCTGATCAATACGGTATTTCAAGTCGAAACACTGGAGATGTAGCGCTTCTAATGATTTCCGTTAAGGCCATTTTCGCATATCTGTTGTTCGCCCTGCTGGCGACAACGCTCTTTTTGATCCTGCGGTTTCCCGACCAGGCAATTAAAGCATACGTGGACGGTCGACTGGCTGCCATCGACCCTTCGCTGAACATGGTGGCCAAGACGATTCGACCGGCCCTTCCGCCGGGACTTAAAATGATCGATGTAGACCTGAACCGCGACGGCGTTCGGCTGGCTCACTTTGAAGATGCCCGCGTCTCACCCGATCTGGCGACCCTGCTGCAGGACAAGAAACAGTTTCGGTTTCAGGCACATATCGCCGATGGGACGATAAATGGCCGAGCAACCATGCAAGGCGTCGGCCCATCCGGCCCCTTGCGGGTGGAAGCGGACATCTCTGAGATCCGCCTGGAAAAGCTCGATGCAATCAAAACCAAGGTGCCTTTCACCCTTTCCGGCGCCCTAAAAGGCCGGATGACCCACGACGGGGCGCGTGCCCCGATGGGTATGACCAGCGGGTTGTTGACTGTACCGGATCTGCACATCACCCTGAAAGCACCCTTTTTCGGCATCACCGATCTGGTGATGGATAAGACGGAGGCGGAGTTTACGGTAAGCAGAGGTAGCCTGCGGCTCAAATCCCTCACTTTCGATGGTCCCATGCTAGAAGGTAAAATTACCGGAACCATTGAACTGAGACATCCCTTCGAGCAGAGCCGCCTGAACCTCACTGGAAATGCCAAACCCCGGCCGGAATTGGTCGCCCGGCTTCAAGAGACCATCCCCCAGGGGATCGTCAACACACGGACACTGGGAAACCGGGGACTGACCTTCCGGGTTCGCGGCTCCATTGACAACCCTGATATGTCCATGAGATAGGCGATGATACCAACAGCCATTTTCACATTCGTCAATCTGCTCTGCATCACTGTTTCAACATATGTGGTCGTGGGCGGTTTTTACGAAACCCTCTCCGCTGGGCTGGCCCAGTCCCCTTCATCAACCCAACAGAATGTGTACCGCGTGGGTGAAACGGAGACGACCAGCCGCCCCTTGACCGCATACAAGGCGATATTGGAGCGGAACCTGTTCAATACCCGTTCAAACAGCGAACCCCAGCCGGGTAAAGTGGATGTCGAGTCACTGGAAGAGACCAAACTGAAATTGAAGCTATGGGGAACGGTTTCCGGCAGCGACGACGGTGACTATGCGGTCATCGAAGATGTCAAGGCACGCGAGCAGAACCTGTACCGTGCCGGGGACTCCATCCAGACGGCCACAGTCAAGGAAATATACAGGGAGAAGGTCGTCCTCACCGTAAACGGAAAGGACGAAGTGCTCCAGATGCAGGAATTGGTGTCCGGCAAAGCCGCCTACCGGCCCGGCGGGCTTCCCGTTCGCGCGGCGGCGCCATCCTCCGGTGCCGTGCGTGCCCAGCGAATTTCCCTGAGGCGGTCATACATCGAGCAGTCCATGACGGACGTGGCGTCGCTGATGACCCAGGTGCAGATCCAGCCACACATGGAAAACGGGGTACCGGCGGGCCTGGCCCTGTCCAGCATCAAACCCAATTCCATTTTCCGGAGAATGGGCCTGAGGAACGGAGACATCATTGCCGGCGTGGACGGTACTGAAATCACCTCGGTAGATGATGCGTTGAAGTTGGTAGACAGCCTTAAATCCGCCTCCACCCTCTCCGTGCAGTTAAAACGCAGGGGACGGGACAAGAACATCGAATATAGCATCAGATAGCCGGCCAGGCGCCCCGATCCCGTTAGCCGGTGGAAACAGGAAAAAGAAGAAATGGCTATTGAAAACACAATGGATGCAACCAGAAAATGCATGGTCGGCGCACTGATCGCCGTGCTGACGTTTTTTCTCCTTGCCGCCAGCACCGCCGCCCAAAATCAGGATCAGGGTCTGAATCCGGGTCTGGCGACCAGCGGCAGCGCGGCAGCAAATGGCTCACAGCGCTTTGTCTCCATTGATTTCAATAATGTGGATATCAGCGTGTTCATCAAATTCATCAGTGAACTCACCGGTAAAAACTTCGTGATCGACCAGCGCGTCAAGGGCAAGGTGACTATCATCTCCCCGTCCAAGATCTCTGTCGATGAAGCCTTCAAGGTGTTCGAATCGGTGCTCGATGTTCACGGTTTCGCCACAGTGGAGACCGGTAAGTTGATCAAGATCATACCGGCTCCGGATGCACGCACCAAAAGCATCGAAACCCGAACCCAAGCCAAAGGCGATTCGGACAATGACCAGGTGGTCACCCAACTGATGCCGCTGCGCTATGCCGACCCTGACACAGTCAAGCGGCTGTTCACCCCCATGGTCTCCAAAAGCAGCGTCATTCTCTCGTACGCGCCCACCAACACCCTGATCATCACTGACAATTATTCCAATATTGCCCGCTTGATGAAGATATTGAAAACCATCGACATTCCCGGGGTGGGCCGAGAAATCACCATATTTCCCATCCACAACGCCGATGCGGCCAAACTGGTGTCTCTGCTGGAAACCGTATTCAAAACCTCCCAGCGCCCGGTCAAAAAAGGGGCGGCACCCTCGGATCGCGGCGCCGCCTTTGTGGCCGACGAACGAACCAACAGCATCATCATGGTGGCCAGCGAAGTTGACACCAACCGGATCCGCAGCCTGATCGACAGGCTGGACCTGGAGACCCCCAAGGGCAAGGAGAAGATTCATGTCTACTACCTGGAGTATGCGGTAGCGGAAGAGATCGTTTCGGTGCTCAAGGATCTCCCCTCGGAGGACAAAACCAAAGCGGGTGGTGCCAAGGTAGCGCCGGTGGTATCAGACAAAGTGACCATTACGGCCGATAAGGCCACCAACAGCCTGATCATTACCGCCGACCGGGATGACTATGCCACACTGGTGGAGATCATCCGCCAGATCGACATTCCCCGCGCCATGGTCTTTATCGAGGCCCTGATTATGGAGGTCAATGCAGAAAAAAGCTTCGATATGGGCACCGAATGGGTCGTGGGCGATGATGTCAACTTGAATAATGACCGCCAGGGGATCGTCGGCGGCGGCTTCACCACCGACGCCTCGAATCTACAATTTAGCCCCACAGGCGGTCTGGTTCCAGCGCTCGCCTCAGGGTTTTCATTGGGCCTTTTCGGTGAAGCGATCGAAGTTGCCGGGGTCTCATTTCCCAGCATCGCGGCCATCGTGCAGGCCTATAAAAAAGACCGCGATGTCAATCTTCTGTCGACGCCCCAGCTGCTCACCACCGACAATCAGGAGGCCAGCATTACGGTGGGCAAGAACATCCCAT
>NZ_JASJGN010000045.1:0-24411 GCF_033791525.1 Desulfosarcina sp. | reverse complement strand
CAACTCGGCGGCCCAGGAGGAATTGGCCCTGCGAACAGGTCTCTCGTCGGTGATCATTCCCAATGTGCTGGATTTTGAAAACCCGCCGCAGTCCGACGAAAAGGATACCCGCGCATTCAGGCGTCGGATCGGCCTCGTCCCGGAGGACTTTCTGATTCTCCAGCCGACACGAATCGTACAGCGCAAAGGGATCGAGCATGCCATCGACCTGGTCCACCAACTCGGGAATCGGCATTTCAAGCTGCTGATCTCCCACGAAGCCGGAGACGAGGGAGTCGAGTACGCCGATTGGCTCAAGGATCATGCCCGGGAGCGGGGGGTGGATCTTCGTTTGATCACTACCAGCGTTCCGGATGCCCCTGACCGGCCTTCACTCTGGGATCTTTATGCTCACGCCGATTTCATCACCTACCCCAGCCTATACGAAGGCTTCGGCAACGCCTTCCTCGAGGCGGTTTATTTCAAGAAACCCCTTCTTATCAACCGCTATGCCATCTTCGTGCGGGATATCGAACCCAAAAGCTTCGACCTGATCGTCATGGACGGTTATCTGACCAAGAAAAATGTCCTGAAAGTCCGTGAATTGCTCGAAAACCCGGACCTGCGGGAACGGATGACGGCCCACAACTACACCGTGGCCGCGCGTCATTACTCATACGCCATGCTCAGGCGGCAGTTGGACAACATGATGGCCAACTTCTTTGGCGTCAATGGTTAGATGGTTGTGGGTTCAACCACATGGTTTGGTATGCGTTGAGAGGAATGGAGCCATCATCGTACCGCTCACCACCGAGGAGATCAATCAAAGAGTCAGTCGTGTTATCGATCGGAAGATTCACTGTCAGGGTGACGGCGGAAAAGTTAGTTACAGCGAAGACTGTCTGCTGCGGACAAACGCGTTTTACCGCGAATACCCGATCATCCAGGGTCAGGACCTGCATGGTGGCGGCGGGATGGAAGGAAGGCTGGCCGGTGCGGATGCGGATCATTTTCATATAGGGATAAAATATCCGTGCCCGAACCTGCTTTGAATCGGCCAGTTCGGCACAGACGGCGTCTGCCGACAATCTCGCCCGGTTGATCGTCCGGGCCCGCCCTGTCAAGCGCACCCCCTCCGTCCAATTTTGCGATCCCAATATGCTGTGGATGTATACGGCAGGAACCCCGGCAAGGGCCAGGGCCACCGCCTGGGAAGCCAGGAATCGGGGAATGTGAAGTGGATCTGCCGGAGATGCCGGGTCTTTCAGCGCGTCCAGATAGGTAATATTCAACTCATAGGGACTCTTGGATCCGTCCGGATTGACCTTTTCGGAAACCTGCCCGCCGTTCAGACGGACATGATTGGCCAGCCATGCAATCTGCGATGAAGGCAATATCCCTTCCAGGGGACGCACACCGATGCCGTCATGGGAGGCGGTGAAATTGAAAAAAGCCGTTCGTTCCGTGGGGGGTGCCAGGTTCCGGGCCCAATCGGAAAAAACACGGGCGTTGCCGGTGGCCAGCGAATAAAGCAGCAGTGGCGGCAAGGAAAAATTATAGACCATCTGGGCCTCATCGGCACCGTTGCCGAAATTGCTGAGATTTTCAGCGTGGGGCACGTTGGGTTCGGTGACGATCGTCACACCGGGTGCCGTCAGATCCAGGATCCTGCGAAACAACCGGACCATGTCGTGGGTCTGCGGCAGATGGATGCAGGGTGTGCCAATCTGTTTCCACAGGTAGGCGATGGCGTCCAGCCGGATGATGCGCGCACTTCTGGCAACGTAGTAGAGCAGTGTCCGCACCATTTTCTCCAGCACGTCCAGGCTCTGATAATTGAGGTCGATCTGATCGGCACTGAAGGTCGTCCACAAATGAACCCGCCGACCGGATCGTTTCTCGCAGGCAGTCAACAGGGGCAGGGCCCGGGGCCGGACCACGCCGGACAGGTCTGCCGTCGGATCGACCTCGATGGCCAATTGTCGGAAGCCTTTCTCATTGGCCAGATAGGCCTGAAACCACCGGCTTTTGGCGGACACATGATTGGCCACGAGATCGACCATCAGCTTGAACTCCCCGCCGATGGCCTGAATATCCTTCCAACTGCCCAGGTCGGCGCTCACCGCTTGGAAATCCGTGACCGAAAACCCGTCGTCGCTGGAATAGGGGAAAAAAGGCAGGATGTGAATACCGGAAAACACCCCCTTGAAATGATCGCCGGAGAAGCGATGCAGGGTCTGCAGCGGCCGTTCCCCGTTTCGTGAAAGCGTGTCGCCGTAGGTAATAAGGATAATATCGGCCTCGGTGAAAAAGCCCCTTTCCGCGGCCGATGGCTCGGATGAAACGGCATCCAGCACCGCCGAAAGCCGTGCAAAGGCGGCATCGCCCTTTTGTCGCCCATATATCCGGTTTAGAATCGCTTTCATTCCGTTTACCTTTGGCGAAAACAGGCGGTTTGCCTGGTTGCCGTTTTAAGCCGTTGACATCTACGGTTTATTGATGAATTTTAAAGAAACAGCCACGGGGTAGCGGACCGTTTGCTCATGGAATGCAATGCCCTCTCCTTTTCGTATGAAAGGTGTCGCGATGTATATCCCCTTTGACAAGATTCATAACATCGGATTCATCTCCACCCGATTCGCCGGAACCGACGGCGTGTCCCTGGAAACGGAAAAATGGGCCGGGGTGTTCGAAAAAGAGCGGTTCCATTGTTTCTATTTTGCCGGTGAGCTGGACCGCGACCCGGCACAGGCATTCCTGGTTCCCCAGGCCCATTTTATGGATCCGGAAATCCGCACGATTTTTAACACCGCATTTGGTTCTACGGCTAACCGGGTGAGGGATCGTAAACTGACCACGAAGATCCATGCAATCAAGGAACACCTGAAAGATCAGCTATACGAATTCATTGCAAAATTCAACATCGATCTGCTGATCTCCGAAAATGCACTGACCATCCCCCTCAACATCCCTTTAGGTCTGGCCATTACCGAGGTCATTGCGGAGACCGGCCTGCCGACGATTGCCCATCACCACGATTTTTTCTGGGAACGGCAACAGTTCAAAACCAATTCGGTGTGGGATTATCTCAACATGGCTTTCCCACCCCATCTGCCGCCCATCCGCCATGTGGTCATCGGTTCATCAGCCGGCAACCAGCTCGGTCTCAGGACGGGTATTTCCGCGACCCTCATCCCCAATGTCATGGATTTCAAGAATCCACCGCCAGCGCCGGATGACTATGCCAGCGACGTCCGTCAGGCACTGGGTCTCGATCCGGATGAACGCTTAATTCTCCAGCCCACCCGAGTGGTTAAGCGAAAAGGCATCGAAAATGCCATCGAACTGGTCAGTCGGCTGGGGTTAAAAGCCCGTCTGGTCATCTCACATGCCTCCGGAGACGAGGGGCACGACTATGAACAACGGCTTATCGACTACTCCCGGGGCATGCAGGTCGATACCCTTTTCGTTTCGGATATCATCAATGACCGCCGCGGGACAACCGCGGACGGTCGTAAAATTTACACCCTTGACGACATCTATCACCACGCTGATTTTATCACCTATCCCTCAACTATCGAGGGCTTCGGCAACGCTTTTTTAGAAGCAGTCTATTTTCGCAAACCGATCATGGTTAACTGCTACTCCATTTACACCTTCGATATCAAACCCAAAGGATTCACGGCCGTTGAAATAGACGGATATGTGACCGATGAAGCCGTCGCGCGCACCCGCTCGTTGATCGAGGATGAAACCCTGCGAAAAAAAATGGTGGAGACCAACTATGCGCTCGCCGAAAAATTCTATTCCTACGAGGTGCTTCACGAAAAATTGATGAATTTGATGGTGTAGAAGGGTTGGTTGAATTGGTTCAATCCGTTTGTTGGTTTAATTGGTCGGGTTGGATTATCGGTTATGGATCTATTCACCTGTGCCCCATAAAAACGTGAGGTAGCATAATGGCGCTTTATTTGGTTCAACATGGAAAATGCCTGAACAAATCCGAGGATCCTGAGAAAGGCCTCTCGGCCGAAGGAAAGATGGAAACTGAACGTATTGCCGACGTGGCCCGCGGATATCAGGTGCGCGTCTCACGCATCCTTCACAGCGGGAAAAAACGGGCTCGGGAAACAGCTGAAATATTCTCCATGCGATTATCTCCGGCGAGCGGAAGCGAACCGTACGACGGCATGAATCCATTAGACGACGTCCGCGCCTTTGCGGGCCGACTTCGTTTGGCTGATGACATCATGCTGGTCGGGCATCTGCCCTTTTTAGAAAGGCTGATCGGGCTGCTGGTTTGCGGCAATCCCGACCAGACGGTGTTTAAACTGCAAAACAGCGGCATTGTCTGCCTTGACCGCGTTGCGGAAGTAAACCACCCGGTCATCCGTTGGGCTTTGATGCCGACCGTCGGTTAGGCTGGAAACGAGATTCCAATCAACTGTTGATGAACTCGTAAAAAGTCGAAATTTCGGTTTTGTTGTCGTCCCCGCGAAGGCGGGGATCCAGTATTAACAGGTAGTTATAGATTCCCGCCTTCGCGGGAATGACATGACAGGTGACTTTTTACGAATCCGTCAACTGTTGGTTCGCAGCTTTTTTTTGGATATTGAAATTTGGAATTTATTTGAGATTTGGTACTTGTAGTTTGTTATTTACTTAAGAATTGGCGCTTGGAATGTTCTGTTTCCGGTTTATCCGGATTAGGAGAGGGAGAAAGCTCGGCAAAATTATTTTTTTTTGACCCTAAATAAGCGCGATTATTTGTCTGTTTTTAGGGCTTGCCACATTTTTTCCGACGCTTCGATGGTCAGTTTATTGGGTTGGATGACGATGGTCTGAGCCTCGGGACGGTAACCGTCGAGGATTTTTTCGGCCGTGGAAATAAGTGCGTCGATTTTCATACCGGACAGGGTGCTGACGATTTTCAGGTCATCGTCAGCCTGCTGATACAGATAACTGAGTCGGTCACAGGCTGCACGGTAGTCGCCTATCTTTTGTGTATATCGCTGGATGTATGCCTGAATTTCGGCCATCAGCATCAAATCGTATAAAAGTCTCGGGTTTTTCAAAGCTTCAGCTTCGGTGTCGATTTCTTTTTCCCGCCATTCTCGCCGTGCCTCTGTTTTTATTGCTTCCAATTGCGCCGACAATGCATCCCGGATTCCACCAGCATCCGTCTTTCTCTGGGCCATCTGACTGTTGAGCAAAGCGATGTCCGCCATGGTCTGACGCAACAGTTCCGCTTTATTATTGGCCGTCACGGTCGACGGCCATACCAGCAGTGCCAGAACAATAACAGATATGAGCAATCGATACATGGTCATAAATGGTTTCACGGTCTATTTCCTTGTGGCGCTGAGCTTGCGTTTCAAATCCTCGGAAAGAAACAGCCGGGTTTTGGGATTTTTCCAGTCGGCCATGTGTATCACATTGACCAGTTCGATCTGGTCCCCCTGCCAGTCCGACAGAATGGCCACCACCCGGGGTGAAAGGCGGGACAGGCTGTTCAGGGATAGTCCTCTACCTTTCCACCGGGACAGGTATACCGCCGCCTCAGGAGACAGTTCCCTGAGCCCGTTCAAACCCAGCCAGTCGCCTTCCCAGGCAGATAGATGACGGGCTGCATCCGGTGACAGGTCGGTCAACCCGTTGAGGAACAAATCTTTGCCTTTCCATGTGGTCAGGCAACGGGCGGCCGCCGCTGACAGCTTGGTCATCTGATGTTTCTGGGAAAAATCACCTCCGCAGATATTTTTCCAGATGGTGGTGTTATCTGTGTCGGTGACCCGATTATCGTTTTCGGTGTCTACCGTCGTCGTTGTCCGGCGCGTTTCGATATCCTGCCAGATGGTCTCCAGCGCCCGTGGATTTGCCGGAACCAGATCGATGTCTAATTGGGCCAGTCCGCTGCGGTGCAATTTTCTGACTTCATCCGCCTGCTGAATGAAACCATCGATGTCAATATCGCTGGTTTTGCCGGCCATCAGGGCCAGCAATGAAGCTTTGCGGGAATAAAACAGCAGCTCTTCGCTGCTCGCAACAAGGATATTGACCGGGGTTTCCAGTTTTTTAACATAGAAATCTCGCCGTTGAATAGCCGAAAGCCCCAGAGTGATGCTCGGGTCCGCCATCGCCGATTCAAATGGGATTGTGCCTTTGCCTGCGCTCCTGACCCGGTCAGCGATTCGTTGGATTTCCGCATCGATTCCAGCCTGGTAATAGACGCGCAGTTCCCCAATCTCCGCCTGCTTGTCGATGAGTTCGTTTCGCAACTGGTCCAGGTTTTCGGCAGCCGCTTTAAGACGTGATACATCGGACCCATCCTGGACGACGCCCACCGGCTTATGCACCTGAAGTGCCGCCTGTGCCTCGACGACCGTATCCCGACGACTGGTGTCCGTGTCCGGGGTAAAGGGCTTTGACGCGACAATGTTCTCTGGGATCCCATAAAAAAATCCCGCCAAAGCGAGAAAAAGGATAGCGACTAACGATGCCAGGATGGCTTTCTTTGACCTGCCGACCGCAGGGTTCGCGGCTTCACGCAGGGGTTCGGGTCTCTGCCGGTCTATCAAGCGGGCGGGTATCGGCTTTTTTGAGGATCCAGGGTCGCCTGATGGGCCTTTTACCAAGGGACTTTCATCCGGTTCGGCGGTTTTTCCGGTTTCCACGGACGGTATTGGGGTCCTGGTGATGTCTGTTTGCTCAAGGCCTCCATCCGTTTTTTTATGGGCAACGATATCATCGTTAACCATGCTTTTTTCTGGCGCTTCCACGGTAGGCGGTTTTGAATCCGAATCATCCGAAGCGGCTTCCGCACAATGGGATTCATCGTCGCTTATTGCGATCTCTGTCAATATATCATCGATATTATGTGAATTCTCTTCGATTGTTTCGGTGTCATCAACTTCAATCTGGGCCATGACACTTTCAACGGCGTGTTGCTGATCTCCCGTGAGCGCATCATCAGATTCAGTGTCTTCAGCTTCATGTACTTCATCGACTTCGGCGGGGATGGTTTCCTGATTACTCTTTTCCAACCCGGCAGGAGACTCATCGGTTGTTTCCGATTCAGACGCATCGTCCGTTTCTTTTCCCGAATCAGCGTCAACCCGACCATCGTTCTCAATCTGACCCATGATACTCTCAAATGCTCGCTGCTGATCCTCGTCTAAGCATTCTTCACCGACGTCTTCAGAATCGTTCACCGCTGGTTGGGTCGAATCGGGGTTAACACCGGTCGGGGTTTGGCCGCTGCTGGTTTCGATCTCTTGATGGCGTGCTGCCGGTTCATCTTCGGTCAATGCCTGTTGGACTTTTTCTCCAGTCCCGGTTTCTTTGGGGGTGCCGTTTGATTCTTCTTCTTCCTGGCCGTCAATGTCATCCATTATTTTTCTGAATGCAGCCAATTCGCCTTCATTCAGGTCCTTTGACGTGTCGTGGCTGCTTTTTTCAGGATTATCGTTTTCTGCCAAACGGATACCCGTAGTTGCTGATTCGTCTTTCTTGAGTGACGGATCTTTTGTATGTCGTATCATTCGCCACCACTCGCTTCGTGCTATAAATGATCAAACCCAGCAATAGTCCGTACAGGTCGGCTTGTTTTGATTTTTCATTGGATGCGTGTGGTTCTTGGATCTCAGGTATGATATCGTCGAAAGTCAACCAAACTTAAGGATTTTATCTGTTTTCTGTTGCTTCTGGTTATCGTTTTACCGGTACCTTGGCTTCTCTGCATTTGACAGGTCTGTTTCGTCGATCGAATCCAAAGGGGTCGGAAAATCAGTCAAACCGACATAACATGATAAATTTCTTGATCATTATTCTAACCGGGTTTATATTTCAGTCTCATATGGAGCAGAAATAAAGGCCGATGTTACACCGAGTGGGATTGCATCAAGGAGTGAGTAACCATGAAAAAAACCATCATAAAAGGAACCGGTCGTTATGTGCCCCCCCGTCTTGTCACCAATGACGATTTAGCACTGTGGATGGACACATCCAGCGAGTGGATTATTCAGCGCACTGGGATTGAACAGCGTTACTGGGTCCCCGAAGCGGGTGGCGTCGGCGCCTCCGACCTGGGATTGGAAGCTTCAAGAATCGCCATGGACCGTTCCGGATGGGAGCCTGAAGACATCGATCTGATCATTTTTGCCACGTTAAGTCCGGATCTTTTTTTTCCTGGTTCCGGTTGCCTGCTGGCCCATAAACTGGGCCTTACGTCCACACCGGCTCTGGACATTCGCCAACAGTGTACCGGTTTTTTATATGGCATGGCCACCGCCGACGCCTACATACGCAGCAGCCTGGCCAAGCGTGTACTTCTAGTGGGTGCCGAGGTGCATAGTACCGGGCTTGATATTTCAACCAGAGGCCGGGATGTGACCGTTATTTTCGGAGACGGCGCCGCGGCAGTCTGTCTGGAGCGCATGGAAACCGACACCAAGGTGGGTGTTCTCGCCTCGTGTTTGCATGCCGACGGTTCTCTGGCTGAAAGCCTGATGACCTTCGCGCCTGCGTCGCGCGAAAACCCACGGCTGGATGAAAACATGTTGAAGGAAGGTAAACATTTTCCCACCATGGACGGCAGGAATATTTTTAAGACCGCCGTTCGGCGGCTTCCCGAGGTAGTCGGAGAGGCTCTTAAAAAAGCGGGCATTCCTTTGGCTGCAGTCGACCTGTTCATCCCCCATCAGGCGAACCTGCGGATCAATCAGGCATTCGCCAAGGCCCTGGATCTTCCGGAATCAAAGGTCTATAACAACATTCAGCGATATGGAAACACCACGGCAGCCAGCATTCCCCTGGCACTGGATGAGGCCATCGAAAAGGGCCTTGTAGGCCACGGCAGCACCGTCATGTTTTTAGGGCTGGGTGCTGGTGTCACCTGGGGAGCAGTGCTTTATCAATTTGCCGATTAAAAAGCCGGAAGTCGAAAAATATTATTTAGTGTCCGTCCAGAAATAGGCAAATTGGGTCGAGATCAAGGCTTTCGAAAAATTTTACCGGAGGCGCCCTGAAAGAAGTGCCCTTGGGGTGCATATGTTTGATATTCCGAGGATAAAATTTTTCGAATAACGCAGATATCGGGCAAATTGGTCATTTATGGATGGGCACTATTTATATTCACGGATCGATGTTTATTTCGCAACTGGACCGATGGTTTCAGTGCTGGTGGGGGGATGAGGCGGGGCAAGGCGACGGGGAGATCCCTCTAATTTTCATCTCTCGATTCCTGAAAGATGGCGTGGGACTCTGCGGACGAATAAGACCGTGAGCAGGAAACGCTGTTGGCGAGCACCGTACGGATCTTGTCAAGGGCAATGCAGTTGTCCATACAATCGGGGAAGAGATAACGGTCGATGCATTCCCGGCATGGGCTTTTCACCAGATAGCCAATATCAAAATCAAAGCGATGTCTGTATTTATTTGCCATGGTTATCATTGATACGATTCGGTGTGTCATTTGCCGGCAGCGCCTTTGTTGGGGCCCATTCAAACCGGAATGCGTCACTTGATCTATATGTCTTCATGATTAGCATAACGGATTGACCTGCACAAGGTAAAACCCGCTATGTGTTTATCTTTACACGGCCGCCGGTATTCATTTGCGTGGCCGAGATAGTCCCCAATAATTAGGAACCTGACAGGCGGCCGACCCATGAAACATGATACAGTGATGAGATCCTTTTCTTTGCGCTCCTTCTTTCAGTCGCTTTTTTTTTCAACCCTCCTGTTTGGCGTCCTTGCTTGTTTCTACTGGCGAGCACAGGATGTGGGCACACCGTTTAAGGTTATGGAGTATGCGCCGCTGTTCGTTTTCGTGATCTTTTTCGGAATTCTGCAGTGGCTGTTTCAGAAAAACATCCTGGCCAAACTGACGGACCGCCAACCCGACGCACCGCGAACCCATAAACCGGACGCCACGATTCCCCGGGAATCCGATGCGGATCGAAATAAACGCCACAAACATGATCAACGGCTTTTTGTGCATCTTTTTTCGGTGCTCCAGCGTGAGGGAAGGTTGATGGATTTTCTCCAAGAGGATCTTTCCCTTTATGAAGACAGCCAGATTGGTGCCGCCGTGCGCAGCATCCATGAAAACTGCCGAAAAACCGTGGACCGCTATCTCTCACCGGAACCGGTCATGAAGCATGCCGAAGGCGAGACGGTCGAGATCGACGCCGGTTTCGATCCGCATGCGGTTAAACTGGTGGGCAACGTGGTTGGACAGCCGCCCTTTTCGGGTATTTTACGCCACCGGGGATGGCAGCTGCGGTCTATTTCACTGCCGAAATTGTCAGAGGCGGAAAATCCGAACCTCATCGCTCCCGCAGAAGTCGAGATCCAGTAATCACTTTTAACCCGACACCGTCAAGCCACCTGCATCCCGTGGCCGTCCAAAATGATCATGTCGGTTGGGTCGGTATGACGCCCATCGCCATTGTTCAACCTGAAGGGGGATATGTGTGACTTCGGAAAATCGTTTTGTCGTCGGCATCGATCTGGGAACCACCAACAATTCGGTTGCCTATGTGGAACTGGGGGATGTCGAGAAGGACCACCCCGCCATTCAAAAATTCCCGATCCATCAGTTGACCGGCCCCGGTGAGTTCGCCCCCCATTTTGTTCTGCCATCATTCTTATACATTCCGGGTGAATACGACATCGTTGATCAGGACATGGCCGCCCCATGGACCATCGATCAACGCAGCCGGGATGACCGAAATTTTGTGGGCGCGTTTGCCCGCGACCATGGCGGCAAGGTGCCGGCGCGACTGGTCTCTTCAGCCAAAAGTTGGTTGTGCAACAAAAGCGTGGATACCCAAGCCAGAATTTTGCCCTGGGGAGCCGAGGACGAGGTGTTCAAGGTTTCGCCGGTCCAGGCTTCGGCCGCCTATCTCAAACACATCCGCAAGGCATGGAACGTGTCCATGGGGGATGATGAGGAAAACTATCTGGAGAACCAGATGGTGGTCGTCACCATACCCGCCTCCTTTGACGAGGTTGCCAGGGACATGACCCTGGAAGCAGCCCGCTTGGCAGGCCTTCCAGATGTCATTCTGCTGGAAGAACCGCTGGCCGCATTCTACAGCTGGCTGATCCGGCACGAGAAAGACTGGTCCGACCGTGTATCCACCAACCAACTGATCCTGGTGTGCGACGTGGGGGGCGGCACCACGGACTTCACCCTCATCTCCCTGCGCATGGTCGACGGCAGCCCTCGATTCGAGCGTATTGCCGTTGGTGATCATCTCATCCTGGGCGGTGACAACATGGATTTTGCCATCGCCCGCAACGTGGCCCGCCGTTTGGGAAAATCGCCGGGCACCATGGACAGGGATGCCTGGAAAACCCTCTGCCACCAGT
Source organism: Desulfosarcina sp. (assembly GCF_033791525.1). Classification (GTDB taxonomy): domain Bacteria; phylum Desulfobacterota; class Desulfobacteria; order Desulfobacterales; family Desulfosarcinaceae; genus Desulfosarcina. Next base: position 13,056 of record NZ_JASJGN010000045.1, on the reverse strand, counting down.
GCCGCTCGATCAAGGAGAATATTCTGGACGGCATTTCGGACAGTGGCCGGGTCACCCTGATGGGCGCAGGTTCAAGCCTGATTGCCGGCACCCTGACCGCCCAGATTAACCGCCAGGAGATCGAAACGATCGTTCTGGAACAATTTTTCCCGCTTTCCGGATCCTGTAGCCATTCGGATTCACTGGAAGGAAACGCCTCATGGGGGCTTCCCTATGAAGCGGATACCGCCATCACCGGCCATCTGGATCGTTTTCTGGACCGGCATCGGGCAGATGTAAAAACTGCCATCGGAGCCATTGACCCCTGCCCCGACCTGATCCTTTTTAATGGCGGGTCGTTGAAGGCGCAGGTACTTCAGAATCGCATCCAGGAGGCCGTTCGCCTTCGTTTTTCCCGCGATACCGACCCCGTCTGCCTGGAAAACCGGGAGATGGACCTCGCCGTATCCCTGGGTGCAGCATACTACGGCATGGTCAAGGCAGGCATCGGCGTCCGGGTCGGCAGCGGCAGCCCTCGCAGTTTCTACGTGGGCGTGGCCACCGGCGACTCACAACATACCGGCGGTGCCAAACAGGCCGTATGCCTGGTGGAACGTGGACTGGAAGAAGGCAGCGCCATCACACTCCCCGATCGCGTATTCAAGGTTCTGGCCAATCAGCCGGTGGCCATCGATCTGTTCAGTTCCAGTTTTCGCTCCGGTGACCGCAGCGGAGATCGGGTTGACATCGACGAAACCCTTACGGCTCTCCCGTCGTTGAATACCGTCATCCAGTATGGCGATAAGGGCATTCAGTCTGAGATTCCCGTTCGCCTGGAAGCGAGTTATACCGAGGTGGGCACACTTGAGATCTGGTGCCAGTCCATGACCTCGCCTCACCGGTGGCAACTGCGATTTCAGCTGCGGGGGTCGGTTACTCCCGATGAGGTGGCCGAAGGGGAAATTTTCGAGGCATCTCTGATCGGCCAGGCGCAACAGGTCGTTGAATCGGCGTTTGCATCCGGCGGTGACCGATCACGGCTGCCCCGCCTGATGGCGGACATCACCGACGCCCTTGGCTGCTCCCGGGACAGGTGGCCGCTGAGCCTGCTGCGGGATCTGGTTGACACCCTGCTCGAGAGCATGGCGGCAAGAAAGGGTTCTGCCGAGGGTGAAAGCCGCTGGATGAACCTGCTTGGATACTGCCTGAGACCGGGCATGGGAGAAGGTTTTGATCCCCATCGCGTCAAAAAGCTTTGGAAAATTTATAAAAAAGGGCCGGTCCATGCCAATGCCCCCCAAGTGCGCGCCGAATGGTGGATCATGTGGCGGCGGGTGGCCGCCGGTCTCAACCCCGGACAACAGCGCCAATTTTTCCAGGACATCTCCCCCGTCCTGGTGCTGAAAAAAGGACCGCGTATTCCCCGGCAGGAGTTCACCGAAATGTGGATGGCAACGGCCAACATGGAGCGCCTGCATGTCAAGGATAAAATCACCCTGGGTCGCCAATTGATCAGCCAGTTTACCGCCCGGAAGCCCCAGCCCCAGATGTTGTGGGCACTATCCCGAATCGGCGCCCGCGATCTGCTCTACGGTTCCGTCGACCGGGTGACGCCGCCCGCTGAAATCGTTGGCTGGATCGAGGCGATTCTTTCCCTGACGTGGAAGAATCCCAAACCCGTGGTTGAGATGCTGTCCCAGCTATGCCGAAAAACCGGCGACCCGCTGCGCGATATCGCTCTGGAGACAAGCGATACAGTTGTTCAATGGATCGCGTCTGCCGGTGATTTTCCCGAACCGTTGGAACGCCTGACCCAACCCGCTTCGCGAAAACAGAAAGAACAGAATGCCATTTTCGGCGAAGCCTTGCCTGCCGGTCTGATCCTGGAAGATGGATGAAAGTGGACCCACGTCAACGGTCCTGTTTAGCTAACGCTTGCATCCCCGTCGCTGACTGGCTGGACATTCCACAATCCCGGTGGTAGGATGACCTCACCTTCCCGATCTCAATTTAAAAGAGACGCTTAACAGGCTGTTAATATTGCATTGCAACTAAAACGGCTTTTCCCGACGAAAGGGGCGGTCCCATGACCCGTGACAAGATCAACGGCAGACGACTGGTGGGCCTTTTTTTGCTGGGCATGCTGCTGTTCAACTTCCCTTTGCTCTATCTGTTTAACCGACCCATGCTGGCGTTAGGCATTCCCGTTTTATATCTTTACCTGTTCACTGCTTGGTCGCTGATCATATTTCTGATACTGATGATCAGCCGATCCAAGCTGGACGCACCGTTTCCGGATCACGAGTAAAGGAAGTTTCCATGCTGGCAACGGAAACCGTCATCTTCGTCTCCCTTTGCTACATCGGTGTCCTGTTCGGCATCGCCTATTATGGGGACAAGCGTGCCGACATCGGCCGAAGCATTATCAGCAATCCCTATATTTACGCACTGTCCCTTGCTGTTTACTGCACCGCGTGGACGTTTTATGGCAGCGTTGGGCGAGCGGCGTCAGCCGGACCGGCCTTTTTGACCATTTATCTGGGCCCCACCTTGATGGTCACGCTGGGCTGGCTGGTATTGAAAAAAATTGTCCGCATTTCAAAAATTCACCGGATTACCTCCATTGCCGACTTCATCGGTTCCCGTTACGGAAAAAGCATGACCCTGGGAGGCGTGGTCACCGTCATCGCTGTGCTGGGCATCATTCCGTACATCTCGCTCCAGCTCAAGGCCATATCCTCCAGTTTTCTTTTGATTCATCAATACCCGTCGCTAAAACCGTTGTCCTCTCAAAGCAGCATCGGACTGTGGAGCGACACCACATTTTACGTGGCCCTGTTTCTGGCGGTTTTCGCCATACTATTCGGTACCAGGAACCTCGAGGCGACCGAACGCCACGAAGGCCTGGTGGCGGCTATTGCCTTTGAATCCATCGTGAAGCTGGTGGCCTTCCTGGCGGTTGGGACGTTTATCACCTTTTTCATTTATAACGGGTTTGCCGATCTCAGCCAGAAAGCCCTATCATCACCCGAACTTCGCCTTTTAATGACCCTGCCAAAGGATGCCGGTGCATTCTCCAGCTGGTTCGCCCACATTTTCCTCTCCATGATGGCCATCGTCTTTCTTCCCCGCCAGTTCCAGGTCATGGTCGTAGAAAATGTCAACGAAGCCCACCTGAACAAAGCCATCTGGCTTTTCCCTCTTTACCTGGTGGCCATTAACATATTCGTCCTGCCGGTAGCGTTTGCCGGCATGCTCTCCTTCGGCTCCAGCGGCCTTGATGCAGATATGTTCGTACTGACGCTTCCCATGGCCAACAAACAGGTCTTTCTGACGCTGCTGGTGTTTATCGGCGGGATGTCGGCGGCAACTGGCATGGTCATCGTGGAAACCGTGGCCCTGTCCACCATGATCTGCAACGATCTGGTAATGCCGGTGCTGCTTCACATGCCATCGCTGAAACTGGCCCAGCGCGAGGATTTGAGCAGCATTTTGTTATCCATCCGACGGCTGGGTATTATCCTGGTGCTGCTCATGGGGTATGCCTATTTTCACTATGCCGGAGAGTATTACACGCTGGTTTCTATTGGTCTGACCTCATTTGCCGCAGTGGCCCAATTTGCACCGGCCCTGCTGATCGGGATTTTCTGGAAAGGCGGCACCCGAACCGGCGCCCTGCTGGGGCTGGTGGCTGGTTTCTCCGTTTGGTTTTATACCCTGTTTCTGCCTTCCCTTGCCGGGGCGGGACTGATTCCCCAGGACTTCTTGGAACACGGCCCCTTTGGCATCGATTTCCTAAAGCCCTTCGAACTGTTCGGCCTGGATGCGTTCGACCGCATCACCCATGCGGTGTTTTGGAGCATGCTGGCCAACCTGGGGTGCTACGTGGCCGGATCCCTGTTTAGCCGGCCATCGGCCATGGAACACACCCAGGCGGCCATGTTCGTGGATGTCTATCGTTATGTGGGCAGGGTTCATGATTCTTCCGTCTGGCGGGGGACCGCCTACCTGCCTGATCTTGTCTCCATGCTGGAACGATTTTTAGGAAGAGAGCGAACCGAAGCGGCGCTGGATAATTATGCTATGGACTACGGCATCAATTGGGACCAGTCCCTCACCCGGGATCCCGGACTGGTCAATCACATCGAAAAACTGCTGGCCGGCGCCATCGGGTCGGCATCGGCGAGGGTCATGGTCGCCTCCGTGGTCAAAGAGGAGCCCCTTGGCATCGAAGAGGTGATGGACATCCTTAACGAAACCCGCCAGGCGATTGTCTACAGCCGTGAATTAGAGCGGGCCTCAGCGGAATTGCGGGCAGCCAACCAGCGCCTTCAAGAGTTGGATCGGTTGAAAGACGAATTTATTTCAACGGTCTCCCACGAGCTTCGGACTCCGCTGACGGCCATCCGCTCCCTGGCTGAGATTCTCCACGACTACCCGGACACGACCCCCGACCGTCAACGGGAATTTTCCAGCATTATCATCCGTGAAACCCAGCGGCTGACCCGACTCATCACCCAGGTTCTCGATTTTCAGAAGCTGGAATCGGGTCGCATGCGCTGGGCAATCACAACGGTGGATCTCAGGGATGTGGTGGAGGAGGCGGTCAGCGCCACCGGCCAGCTGGTGGCAGACAAGCGAATACGGATGCAGGTAAACCTGCCAGACGCATCGCGGCCCATACTAGGGGATCGTGACCAGTTGATCCAGGCTATGGTGAATCTGATTTCCAATGCCGTAAAATTCTGCGACCCGGACCGGGGGCAGATTGAAATTCGACTGGAATATGTCGCCGACCGACTGAGGGTGTCGGTCAAGGACAACGGCATCGGCATCAGCGAGGCTGACCAGAAACAGATTTTCAACAAGTTTCAGCAGGTGATGGATCCGACCCGCGGGCGCCCACCGGGAACCGGCCTGGGGCTCTCCATCACCCGCCAAATCATCCGGCACCACCATGGTGAGCTGAAGGTCGGGAGCACACCGGGAAAAGGGGCCACTTTTTATTTTTCCATGCCCCTGAAACCCATTTCAGCCATACCGGCCCAATGACCTGCTCCAGCGTCCTAATAGGGACAGGGGGCTGAACTCACTTGTTGCCGCCGAGCTTCACAAAATGGTCAGACGTTTCACCAATCCCCTGCCCTGCTGCTGTGCGCTCAGAACAGTTTTCCCAGCATGCCACAGCCTTTCCTTCTGACAACACCGTTCCACACGGGTCCATGTGCACCAGAACGCCTGCATTGCCCTCGAAATGATCGATGAGCAGCTTTTCCAGTGACTTGGCCTGGTCGTGGGCATCATCGAGCAGATAGTCCCTGGGCAGCACGAGGTGCAGATCGATGTGGACAAAATTTCCCGAACGCCATGCCCGCAACTGATGGATATTGATCCAGACTTCCTTGCGATGCTTTTCAAGCAGCCGGGAGATTTCGTCGAGAAGGTCGGGGTCGGATGCGTCCATCAGCGCCGAAAAGCTCTGGCGCACCAAGCGAGTGCCGGTAAAGAGGATATTGACGCCCACCAGGCAGGCAATGCCGCCATCTATCCAGAGCCAGCCGGTCATATGGACAAGCAGTAGTCCAACAACCACACCTGCGGATGTGTATACATCGGTGAGCACATGCTTGCCATCCGCGATCAGGGTCAGCGATTCAGCTTTTTTCCCTACCCTTACCAGCCCGATGCCAAGCAACAGGTTGATGGCTGCGGCAGCGACAAGGATGGTCAGGCCCGCCTGAAGGTTGACAAGGGGTTTGGGCATCAGCAGATGCGAGATACCGGTCTTGAATATCCCGATGGCGGCAAAGATAATCAGCGCCCCTTCGAACCCGGCGGAGAAGTATTCGATTTTACCGTGCCCGTAAGGGTGATCGGAATCTGGGGGTTGTGCGGCCATCCAGATGCTCACCACGGCAAAAGCGGCAGCCACGACGTTGATAATGGACTCCAACGCGTCGGACAGCACCGCCGATGAACGGGTCAGGTGAAAGGTATAGAATTTTACAGCCATCAGCACCACGGAGACAGACAGAGAGATGCCGATGGTTGTCATGCGGAGCTTAAAAAATTGCCCGTCGGGGGGCGATGCGTTTTTTTCGGTTTGCATGTTCGCTCGATTATATGACGGGCGTCCGTAAACTTCAACAACTTGAACCATGCCACTCGGCTCGTACGCATATTTATAAACTCCGTGACACCTGGATCAAAATCAGCTATCTTATCGGCTCGTATTTTTCCCGAGGCACAATCACCCTAAACTAATGGAGAACCTTCATGGCAGAACAAGAACAAATTGATTTTAAAGTGGATACCGCCAGCCTATACCGCGAGGACGCAATCACCGATCTTAAAGTGGCCTCCATTCGACGGATGGTCCCGGTCACCGCGGACGGCCAGGATGATTCCAGCCGTTCATCCGTCTTTTTCGGCCACACGCAAATCCTAACCCCACAGGGGCCGTTGCCCTTGCAGGCCAAATTAATGGCCAACAACCTTGCCGAAGCCATCCAGGCATTTCCCGAGGCCATGGAGCAGGAGATGGCCCGGGTGGTGGAACAGATCAGGAAGATGCAGGAACAGGAGCAGAACAAACAACCAGATGACTCTCGCATCATCATGCCCGGCAGGTAGATGGACATCCGGGTCGATTGCTATGCCGGCTACCGGGACGAAGAAACGCCGCGACGACTGACAATGGGGGCACGCCACGTCAACGTCGTCGCGGTCCAGGATCGCTGGCTGGCACCGGATCACCGATATTTCAAGCTTATCGGTGATGACGGCAGCCTTTATATCATTCGTCACGATCCCCACCAGGACAGTTGGCAGTTGATCTTTTTCAAAGCAAGCCCGATGATGGCCCCTGAGTCCCCTGGCTGAATGGCACCGACGATACCATCGTTCCGCCGGCCTCATCGCCCCTACCAGGGGGTGAAAAAAAATCCATGAAGATGATTATCAGCAGGTCCGGATAACCGACGTTGCCCCTCCGACCGACGGCCGCCTCGACCCACTGAAACCTTCCGCATCGCCACGCGAAATAATAATATTTTCGAACGATCAGAGGACAACATCAGTCGAGCCTCCCAACCATGATGACTTCATGCGCCAGCAGAGAGGGCTACCAATCAACTCGGTTCAAGCGATAACGGTCACGGTCCTTAAAATCGATATTGCCGCCTGTGTGGTCGTGTTCATAAATACGGTGACGCACCGAGATGGCCGAGGCGCCTTGAATGCAAGGCGCGAGGAACGAGAATACCTGTCGTATTTAAGCGACGAGCCACGCAGACGGACCGGGATGCGTCGGTCATCGAATGACATCGTATTTATGAAAACGACCACTTAGCAGCCCATGCGATCCATGTGACTTGACATGTCGTCATCTGGAATGAATATTGGGATTGACTGCGGAGCCCCTTTCGACAACCACCGATGATCGTCATCGGCTCAGATCATAAGGAGATCAACATGAGCGTACTCGTAGGAAAAACTGCGCCGGATTTCACCGCACCAGCGGTATTGCCCAGCGGCGAAATCGTTGAAGATTTCAAACTTTCCGACCTACAAGGAGAATATACGGTTATTTTTTTCTGGCCCCTGGATTTTACCTTTGTATGCCCCACTGAAATCCTGGCCCACAATCGGCGCATGGAAGCCTTTAAGCATCGTGGCGTAAATGTAGTCGGTGTTTCAATCGATTCCCAGTTTACCCATTTTGCATGGCGCACCATGCCGGTAAAAGAGGGCGGCATCGGACCGGTTCAGTTTCCCATGGTGGCTGACGTGAAACACGACATCACCCGCGCTTTTGGCATCGAACATCCCGATGCCGGCGTCGCCCTGAGGGCCTCCTTTCTAATCGACCGGGAAGGCATGGTTCAGCATCAGGTCGTCAACAACCTGCCCTTGGGCCGGAATGTGGATGAGATGCTGCGCATGGTCGACGCCCTCCAGTTCACCGAAAAGCATGGCGAAGTCTGCCCTGCAGGCTGGAACAAAGGTGATGAAGGCATGCGTCCCACGACGGATGGGATTTCCGATTATCTTGCGGCCAATGCAGAAAAGCTGTAACCCAAACTGAGTGATTCACCTTTCTCGAAGCAGGTAGATGGGTAACGATCACGGTTGGGTACCATCGATGGTTGTATTCAAAAGGTGAAACCCATTGGGTTTGCCGATCTCACCCCATCTTCGGCGTTAGCTATCGCCGCGCATAGTCCACTATAGCGCGACGATAGCTGCCTTGAATCTGCGGTAAGCTCGACAATCGCTCAGCTTGGGTCTTAATTGAATCCATCGCAAAAGGAGCAGCATTAAATGAGCAAGGGCCCCCAGAAAAAGCAGCCGACAATCGACGATCTTTGCATTAACACCATCCGCACCCTCTCCATGGATGCGGTGCAGAAGGCCAACTCCGGCCATCCGGGCGCGCCCATGGGGCTGGCCCCGGCCGGTTATGTGCTCTGGACACGGGTGATGAAGCACAATCCAAAAAATCCGGACTGGACTGATCGGGACCGATTCGTGCTCTCTGGCGGTCACGCCTCCATGCTGCTCTATAGCCTGCTGCACCTGACCGGCTATGACCTCAGTCTCGAAGAGATCCAGAATTTCAGGCAGTGGGGCAGCAAGACTCCCGGCCATCCGGAATACAGCCACACACCGGGGGTGGAGACCACCACCGGCCCCTTGGGCCAGGGCTTTGCCAACGCAGTGGGCATGAGTATGGCCGAACGGCATCTGGCCGCCTGCTTCAACCGCCCCGGTCACGACGTCGTGGATCACTACACGTACGTCATGTGCGGCGACGGTGATATGATGGAGGGCGTGACATCTGAAGCGGCCTCCCTTGCCGGCCACCTTGGGCTTTCCAAGCTCATCTGCCTGTACGACGACAACGGCATCTCCATCGAGGGTTCCACCGGCATCGCCTTTACCGAAAACGTGGCCAAACGCTTCGATGCCTACCGCTGGCAGGTGATCAAGGTCAAAGACGCCAGCGATCCCGATGCGATTGAACAGGCCATCCTGGCGGCCAAAGCCGAAACCGGTAAGCCTTCGATCATCATGCTCAAGACCCACATCGCCCACGGCAGCCCCAACAAACAGGACACGGCCGATGCCCACGGCGCCCCACTGGGTGAAGAAGAGATCGTGTTGACCAAAGCGGCATTGGGCTGGAAGGAAAAGAAGCCCTTCACCATTCCGAAGAAAGCGCTGACCGCCTTCCGTAAATGCGTCAAAGCGGGTGAAAAAGCGGAAACCCGCTGGAAAAAGGGTTATCAGACATACAACAGGAAGCATCCGGAACTGGCCGACGACTGGGTCAACGCCCTGACCCGCTTCATGCCCAAGGGCTGGGAAGCGAACCTGCCCCGGTTCAAGCCTGAAGACGGCCCCATGGCCACCCGTGCCGCCTCGGGCAAGGTGCTCAATGCCGCTGCGGCCATTTTCCCCAGCCTGGTGGGCGGTTCGGCCGATCTGGCGCCCTCGAACAAAACCTATATCGACGGATCACCTGAATTTCAGAAAAAGCATTACGACGGCCGCAACATCCGATTCGGCGTCCGCGAGTTTGCCATGGGCGCCATCATGTCCGGCATGTTTCTGCACGGCGGCGTCCGCCCCTATGGCGGCACCTTTCTGGTGTTTGCCGATTACATGCGCCCGGCCATCCGCTTGGCAGCCCTGATGAAACTGCCGGTCGTCTATGTCTTCACCCACGACAGTGTAGCCTTAGGTGAGGACGGCCCTACCCACCAGCCCGTGGAACACCTGGCGGTCCTGCGGGCCATCCCGAACCTGACTGTGATCCGCCCGGCCGACGCCACGGAAACCGCTCAAGCCTGGCAAAAAGCCATCGCCATGAACGACAGCCCGATCGCAATGATTCTCAGCCGCCAGAAGCTGCCCATCCTGGACGCAAAACAAACGGCACATGGTGTTGAAAAGGGTGGTTATGTGCTTTCGGACTGCAAGGGAAAACCACGCATCATCCTCATCGCCACCGGGGCGGAGGTCCACATCACCCTGAAGGCGCAGGAGTTGTTGGCTGGCCAAGGCATTCCTGCCCGTGTGGTCAGCATGCCATCCTGGGAGATTTTTGAAGAGAATTCAACAGAGTTCAAAAACCGGATTCTTCCACCGGCCATCAAAAACCGGATCGCCGTGGAAGCCGGCATCTCCATGGGATGGGAGCGTTACGTCGGCCCAGGCGGGAGCGTCATCGGCATCGATAGGTTCGGGGCCTCGGCGCCGGGGGGAACGGTCTTGGAAAAGTTCGGTTTCACCCCCGATAGGATAGTTGAAACCGCGCTTCGGATGCTAAAAAAATAATCCGTTGCGAAACTGACGCAATTCCAGGGGCGCCTTTGCAGGCGCCCTTTTTTTTACAAAAGTTTCCTGAGGAGATGCCGATAACAAGGATTGTGTTGATCACAAAACCAGGCGCAAATCCGACGCATGGTGATGGGTGAAGCAGAAAACAACTTTTGCTCTGACAAAGGTTCTGTTATCTTTATGTTTTTTCAATTCTGGACCTGAGTCATACAGATGACCGGAACCAATGGAGGCTCTCTTGAAAAGAATTTTAGCAGGCATATTGACCGTGCTCATGGTTATGTCGCTGACGGTTCCCGGCCTGGCCGGAACCCGCGACGATTGTATCACCAAATGCAAGGAGGCCGGGGATTTCATTAAAACAAAGGGAATCGATGCCGCCGTCAAGGAGATCGGCAACAAAAACGGCCGCTTCGTCTGGAACGACGGCGTCAGCTATATTTTCCTGATGAACATGAAATCCAAGATGCTGGCCCATCCGCACAAACCGGAACTGACCAAGCCGGCCACCCTGATCGAAGCGACGGATGTTGACGGCAAGGCCTTTTTCAAGGATTTCGTCAAAGCGGCCGAAAAGGGAAAAGGCTGGACCCATTACATGTGGCCGGTCCCCGGCATGGAGATCAACAAGCCCAAACATACCTTCATCTACCGGGTTCCGGATACGGATTACTTTGTGGGCGCCGGGTTCTACGTCATGTCTCCGGGCGTGTTTTATTGATTTGAATCATTTCCGCCACGATGCTCACGGCGATCTCCTCCGGGGTTTCGGCCCCGATGGACAGGCCGATGGGCGAATGGACCCGGTCGATATTCCTCTTCGAAAAGCCTTCTTTAAACAGCGCCCTATAAATGGCGTCCCTTTTCCTTTGGCTGCCGATCATGCCGATATAGCCTGCACCGGTTTTCAATGCCTGAGCCAGAACCGTTTTGTCGTGAAGATGCCCCCGGGTGAGAATGACAATAAAATCATCCCTGTTCACGGACAGACCTGAAAAGGCATCATCAAAACGTTCCAGCACCCGGATCTCGGAAGCGTCGCGAAAGCGTTTCCGGTTGGCATACTCCTCCCGGTCGTCGGCAACCGAAACCCGGAATCCCACCACAGCGGCCATGGCAGCCGTGGCCCGGGCCACGTGGCCGGCCCCGAAAAGATAGGCGGTGCACACCCGTTGCGTCGGCTCGATCACCACAAAGGCGCCGTCGAAGGCCAGTGTCCGGACCGTTGATGATTCGGCTGCCAGCGCCAACACCTTTTCCCGTTCCATGTCGGGCAAGGGAAAATCACCAACGATCTCCCCGTCGACCGTTGCCAGACAGTGGGCAGTGGTGCCGACCTGGTTCTCAGATCCCATGACAATAATGAACAGAGATCCTTTTTGTCGTTCGTCCAGCATCCGTCGCCATCGATTAAAGACCGCCTTGTTCATTTCCGTGGGCGATACGCAGTCCAGCAGCACCTCCGCCTGCCCCCCGCATATCATGTCCATGCTGTCGACGGTGTCGTGGCTCAGGTCAAAAGACATCCTGGCCGATTGCCCGAACCGGATCATTTCTGCGGCCCGGGACATCGCCCCGGCCTCCAACCGTCCACCACCGATGGTGCCGATGCCGCGTCCGCCGGCGGTGACGATCATCTTGCTGCCCGACGTACGCGGGGTGGAACCGGAGTGGTTGATAATCGTCGCAAGGACGAATGCTTCGCCTTTATCCAGCAGTTCACAGGCCGTTTGTGCAATCATCTTCATCAATGCGGTAGCCTTTCCAGGTTAATCCTGAGCCAGTTTCCCACTCGGGGTTTGCGTCAACAGACCATTTCCAGAATCGTTTTCGAGGTGTACTCACCCACATCGGCCAATCCATCCATGGGCATGAAGCGATTGGCGTTACTTGAATAGAGGCAGACTACCGAGGGCGGGAAATCCTCGTCGGCCTCGTAGATAATATAGCACAGTAAAATTTTGGGCAGGGGCCGCAACACGAAGGCGAAATCGCCGCTTACGGAAGACGGGGCTGCCTCGCCGGAAAACCGCTGCACAATCAGGTCGATTTTCGTTTTGATCCGCTGAACCGTCGGCACCAGGATCTGTTCGGTGTGGGAAGCAAAAGCACCCACATAGGGTGCTGAATCGGGGAATTCCTTGAAGGCTCGCAGCGGTTCAAGGCGGGGAATTTCAGTGGTGGCGTTCAAGGCGTACAGGGATAGCAGGATGCCGATCACGCCGGGCGGCGTAATGCCTCCCAGCTTGATTTCAGAGGGCGAAAGGATGCACGGCTGCCCGAATGCCGTAAACGAATACGCCAGTCCATTTTTTTCACCGGGAAGCCTATCCTCCAGATCCCCGGGTAGATTCCCATAAAGCCGATCCAGATTATCCTTGGCAAGCTTCGCGTAATTATCCACGGATTCTCCTGTCGTCATCACCGATCTTTCAACCCCCTAATTCCTGAATCCCTGAATTCCCAAATTCAGGCCCCCACCCATTCTCACTGTCCTTGGCGATAAACCAGATGGAGCAGGCCGTCCGGTGTTTGCAGTACAATTGCGGATCCCGGCAGTTGGCGCACTGCTCGCAAACATGAATCTGATATTTCATGCACACCAGTCCTGCGGGTTTATCCGGATGGTTCACACAGGTTGCCATTGTTTCTGTTTCCGTGGGTTCCATTATGATATAGTGTTCATCCGGAAACGGCATCTTTCGGCCCAGGTCGACGTTCTCGCTCTGTTGA
>NZ_JASJGN010000044.1:0-11183 GCF_033791525.1 Desulfosarcina sp. | reverse complement strand
GGCCGTGTCGGACAATATCCGCCACGACACGCTGCTACCCACAGGCCGGCCTGAATTCTACGACTTCTACATGTTTAATCAAGCTGGGCAAACCCAGGAAATGGGTCCACGGATGCTCGGGGAACTCAATTTTACGGTATTTGATACGGAAACCACTGGACTGGATCCGCGAGGCGGAGATGAAATTATATCCATTGGCGCCATCCGGGTGGTCAACGGCCGCTTGCTGCACACGGAGACCATCAATCAGCTGGTGGATCCTTGCCGTTCCGTGCCGGCCGAGTCCATCAAATATCATGGCATCAAAGATGGGATGCTCAAAGGCAAACCGACCATTGAAAAGGTGCTGCCGTTTTTTCACCGGTTCGCCCAGAATACAGTGCTGGTGGCTCACAATGCCGCCTTCGACATGCGAATGCTGCAAATGAAGGAGAAAATCACCGGCATCCGTTTCGTCAACCCGGTGCTCGACACCATGCATTTGTCTGCCATCCTTCACCCGGCCCACAATGACCATACCCTGGACACCATCGCCAACCGGTTGGGGGTCTCCATAATCAAGCGACACGATGCTCTTGGAGATGCCATTGCTACCGGCGAGGTATTTCTCAAAATGATTTCCCTGCTCAATGAAAAAGGGATATATACCCTTCACGATGCCCTGACCGCCTCACAACGAACCTATTACGCCATGCTTAAATACTGAGATGGCCGTTCACGGTTCAACGGTTCAGGGTTCTGCGTTGGTTGTTCAACTTCCGGTCCATAGAGGCGTGAACCCGTGACCGATAAACGCCTGAGAGAAAAGAACCCCAGTGATTCTAAAAAAAATATTCGTCAACGCCAGTATCGCCTCGCACCCTGAAACCGAAAGGATTTGCCGTCAGCTTGACCTGCCTGGCGAATGGGTGGATGACCCCGTTTCGATTTATCAATGGATCAACCGTGCTGATGATCCGGTCAGCCGCGGTAAGCAGGTGCTCTACCTGACCCGCAACAAAGGCGGTTTTTTAAAAGCGTGTCCGGGTACCCGTGAATATACCTGCTGCGACTACCAGATCCTGCATGTGGCATCCTTTTGCACCATGGACTGCTCCTACTGTATCCTGCAAAGCTATTTTCATCCACCGCTGTTGCAGTTTTTCGTTAATCGTGAAGATCTGGACGCGGAACTGAACGGGCTTTTTCAAAAAAAGGAAGTCAGCCGAGTGGGTACCGGGGAGTTTACGGACAGCCTTATCTGGGAAAAATGGACCGATCTGACCGATTACCTGGTTTCCCGCTTTGCCATGCAGGATAGGGCCGTGCTGGAGCTGAAAACCAAAACAGTCAACATTGAAGGGCTCAAGGGGCTGGACCACCGGCGAAAAACCATTCTTTCCTGGTCATTGAACACTCCGGCTGTCATGAAAAGCGAAGAGCGGCGAACCGCTTCACTCGATGCACGATTGACGGCAGCGGCACGTTGCCAGGAATGGGGATACCCGCTGGCATTTCATTTCGATCCCATGCTTATTTACAACGGCTGCGAAGCCGATTACCAGACGGTGGTCGAACAGCTGTTTCAGCGGATCTCTGCTGAAAATATCGTCTGGATCAGCCTTGGCACGTTCCGCTTCATGCCGGCGCTCAAGCCGATCATCGCCCAGCGCTTTCCAGACTCTAAAATTGCCTACGGCGAATTTGTCACCGGTTTGGACAATAAAATGCGTTACTTCAAACCGCTGCGCATCGCCCTTTACCGGCAGATGGTGGGTTGGATTCGAAACCTAGCGCCGAATGTGACCGTCTATTTCTGTATGGAAGACGATGAAGTGTGGGAAAAAACCATGGGATATGTTCCCCCGCCGCATGGCGGAATAGGTCAGATGCTGGACAGGAGCGCCATCAAGATGTGTGATTTGACCCCGTGAATGCGATTGCTGTCCTACTGACAAATAGCATCCGATGCCGCATTGGCCTAATTGCGCTGATCCTTGCCGCCTCGGTTGGCTGCAGCGATGCTGAACCATGGGTCATGGCCAAGTGGGTGGCCGATGGGGATACCATTATTTTGCACGACGGCCGACACGTGCGTTATATTGGTATCGACACCCCTGAAATCGATCATAAAAACCATCGGGCCGAACCCATGGGCGATGAGGCGCAATCGATGAATCGCCAACTGGTCGACGGGTGGAAACTCAAACTGGTTTACGACCGAGAGAAAACCGACCGCTACGGCAGGACACTGGCTTATGTTTATCGCGGTGATGGACTTTTCGTAAACGCCGAATTGCTTAAGCGGGGATACGCCCACGTCCTGTATCATATTCCCAACATCAGTAAAGAGAAGATTCTGCTTTCCGCCCAGCGCGTTGCCATGGAGCATGGCAGGGGCATCTGGCAACGCGTGAAAAAGGATCACCAGCAACCCCATTCCTATCTGGGAAACCGACGATCAAGGCGATTTCATGCCCACGACTGTCCCATGGGAAAAAGGATCTCTGAAAAGAATCGGATACGGCTGAAAAATCGATGGGCTGGATTTTGGTCCGGCTATGCACCGGCCAGGGAATGCATTGACTTCCCCCCACCTTAACGGGGTTCTATCCTTACCACTAAAAAAGGAGGGCAGGGGGCCCTCCTTTTTCAGATGACACATGGTATAGCGGTGCCGACTACTCTTCTTTTTCGGCCTTGATCTGTTCGATCACCTTAGTCGCAATCTGGGCCGGCACTTCGTCGTAACGCAAAAATTCCATGGTATACATGCCGCGGCCGCCGGTCATGGACCGCAGGTCCGGCGCATAGGTCTGGAATTCGGCCAAGGGAACTTCTGCGTTGATCACCTGGTTCTTGCCTGCCGTATCCATTCCGAGAACACGCCCCCGCCGGCTGTTCATATCGCCCATGATGTCACCCATATAATCGTCCGGGGTGATCACGGTCACTTTCATGATCGGCTCGAGCAGAACCGGTTTGGCCTCTTCGCAGGCCTTTTTGTAAGCCAGGGAGCCGGCGACCTTGAAGGCCATTTCCGAGGAGTCGACGGCATGGTAGCTGCCAAAGTCCACGGTGGCGCGGAAATCCACACAGGGGGCACCGATCATCGTCCCTTTCTGGCAGGCCTCTACAATGCCCTTTTCAACGGCCGGAATGTAATTTTTGGGGATTACCCCGCCTACGATGGCATCCACAAATTCGAAACCGGCTCCACGGGGAAGGGGCTCCATAACGATCCAGCAGTCACCGTACTGGCCGTGTCCGCCGGATTGTTTCTTGTGTTTTCCCTGGACGCGGACTTTCTTTTTGATCGTTTCGCGATAGGGAATTTTTGGGGTTTTGAGCAGGACTTCGACATTAAATTTACGCTTGAGCTTTTCGATGGTGCTCTCGATGTGAACCTGACCCAGGCCTGAAAGCAGAATTTCCTTGGTTTCCGCGTTGCGCTCCAACCTCAAGGCTGTGTCTTCCTCCAGGAGTTTGGTCAAAGATATATAAATTTTATCCTCATCGCCGGTGGCTTTGGATTCCAGAGCAAACGAAATCAGCGTGGGCATGGGCTGGGCACAGTCAAAGCGGATCTTGTTGCTTTCATCACAGAGCGTGTCACCGGTCTTGGTTTCCTTGAGTTTTGCCACTGCCACGATGGATCCAGGCCCGGCTTCCGAGGCCGGTTTCTGCTCTTTGCCTGCAATGGTGAGCAGCTGGTTGAATCGCTCCCGGGTCTCTTTGGTCGAATTGTAGAAATTGCCGTCACTGCCCAGCTTTCCGGAAACCACTTTGAAAATAGTCAGTCTGCCGGCATAGGGATCCGCTACGGTCTTGAAAACAAAGGCGGAAAAGGGGGCCGCCGGGTCCGATGCCCGTTCAATGACTTCATCATTGACTGGATTCACGCCTTGTTTCGGCGCTTTTTCCAAAGGCGACGGCAAGCAGGTGGCAATGAAATCCATAAGGAGGTCCACGCCGATATTATGAGCAGCAGACCCGCAGAGCACCGGTGCAAAGGTTCGTGAAAGGACGCCTTTTTTCAATGTATCGCGAAGTTCCTGGTTGGTAATGGTCTCTCCTTCCAGATAACGTTCGATGATTGCATCGTCCGCCTCGGCCACATTCTCGATGAGCGTCTCCCGCTCTGTCTCCACCGTGTCCTGCATGTCGGCGGGAATCTCTATCTCCTTTGCTTTGCCGTTATCATCGTAGCGGTAAGCCTTGAGGTTGATCAGGTCTACGATGCCATCAAAGTCGGCTTCGGCCCCAATGGGAAGCTGAACGATAATGGGTTTGGGGGACAGGCACTGCACCGCATCCTCGAGGGTACGGGTAAAATCGGCACGCTCGCGGTCCAGCTTGTTGATGAAAATCGCACAGGGCAGTTCGTATTCGGATGCAAAATCAGTCACCTGTTCAGTCTGCACCTTGACGCCGTCAACGGCATCCACGAGGATAAGAGCGGTATCGGCTGCCTGCATGCACTGTTTGGCGTCGGAGATAAAGTTTTGATCGCCGGGCGTATCAATCAGACTGATGGTGTGCTTTTTCCATGGCAGTTGAATAAAACCACTGGAAAGACTGGTCTGCCGCTTGAGTTCTTCCGGTTCGAAATCCATCACCGTGTTGCCGTCTTCCACGCGTCCGACGCGGGTGGTCATGCCGGCGTTGTTAATCATGATTTCAGCGAGGGAGGTTTTTCCAGCCCCCCCATGGGCAATCAGTGCTACATTTCTTAGGGTTTCATTCATTTGGGCCACTCAAGCTCCTCTCTCCATTGTATTTTCTGCCCTTTTGGCAGCTTTTTGTTTAAGCAGATATTATTAAATCGACGACTAAAAAAAATCAAGTTTAAAAACCTGATTATAAATCAAAATCTGACGGCCGCAGCAGGATAATGAATTCCCGATTTCCCTTGGGTCCCAATACAGGGGAGGGGATTACCGGTCCGCAAAAAAGCGACTGCCGGGAAAAGAAAACCTGAAGATCGTCGATGATTTCAGCGTGACGGGCCGGATCCCTGACCACACCGCCCTTGCCCACCCTGCCTTTACCGGCTTCGAATTGAGGCTTGATCAAAGCCAGGATGATGCCGCCGGGATTTAGAAATTGAAGGATGCATGGAACGACGATTTTTAGGGAGATAAAAGAGGTGTCGATGGTTACGAGGTCAACCTGCCGGGTGATCAAGGCTGGATCCATTTTGCGGATGTTGGTCCGCTCGATGACGACCACCCGATCATCCTGCCTCAACGACCATGCCAGCTGGCCATATCCCACATCCACCGCAAATACACGGGCGGCCCCGTGTTTCAGCAGACAGTCGGTAAAACCACCGGTCGAAGCCCCCACATCAAGACAGACCATGCCGGCACAATCGATGCGGTTTGCTTTCAGGGCTGCTTCAAGCTTCAGTCCCCCACGGCTGACATAGCGCAGGTCATCGCTTTTCATCTTGATTTCAATATCTTCGGCAAAACGGGTTCCGGGTTTGTCGCAGGGTGTGTGGTTCACCAACACCCGTCCGGCCATGATCAAGGCCTTGGCCCGTTCCCGGCTCTGGCAGAATTGTTTTTCAACGAGCAGCGTGTCGATTCGCTTTTTGACGGCCATACCAACCCTTCCGGGCTTAGCTGTTTAGCTGTTGAGCTGAGAAGACACCACAGCGATACGTCTTTTCTCATTCACGCCCAATTGCGGATAATTTTTTTTCTTACCAGCTTATCGACTATCGGCTATCGGCTTATCTTGGCTCATCATGGAAAGGGCTGTGTTGATGATGGCCGACGCATCCACCTGGTATTTGCAGCGCAGGGCATCTTGTGGTCCGTGCTCCACAAAATGATCGTTGATGCCCATTCGCTTGACGATGGCGCCATTGATTTCATGGTCGCTCAGCAATTCAAGAACAGCGCTGCCGAATCCGCCTTGAATGGTATTTTCTTCAATGGTGATGATCCGGTGGATGTTCCGGGCCAGGGGAATGATCAGTTCATGGTCCAATGGTTTGATGAATCGCGCATTGACTACGGTTGCCCGAACGCCATGGTTTTCCGCTAACAGGGCAGCGGCGCATACCGCTTCGCTTACTGTGCTGCCCACGGCAACGATCAGCAGGTCGTCGCCGCGGCTCAGGATCTCACCTTTGCCAATGGGAATCATCGTCAAGGTGTCGTCCTGGTCCACCCCGGTTCCGCGACCCCGTGGGTATCTCAGGGAGATGGGTCCGTCGTGTGCCATGGCAGTGGCCAGCATGTGGCGCAACTCATTTTCGTCCTTTGGAGCCATGACCACCATATTAGGGATGGTCCGTAGAAATGAGATGTCGAAAAGACCGTGATGGGTGGGCCCGTCCTCTCCGACAATACCGCCGCGATCCAATGCAAACACCACCGGCAGTTTTTCGATGCAGACATCGTGGATGATCTGATCGTAGGCTCGCTGGAGAAAGGTCGAATAGACGGTCACCACCGGACGAAACCCTTCGGTGGCCATACCGGCGGCAAAAGTGACACCATGTTGTTCAGCAATGCCCACATCGAAAAATCGGTCCGGGTACGCCTTGGAAAAGGGGACCAGCCCGGTACCTTCCGGCATAGCGGCGGTAACGGCGATGATTTTGTCATTTGTTTTAGCCAGTTCCACCATGGTTTGGCCGAACACTTCGGTGTAACTGGGCACATTGGTGGTCTTTTTGCGGCAGATCCCCGTATCCACGTCGAAAGAACTGACGCCATGAAAATAAACCGGATTCTGTTCCGCCTGAGGGTATCCCTTGCCTTTTTTAGTAATTACGTGCAGGAGCACCGGTTCATTCATTGTTTTAATATTTTTAAGAATATTGATTAAATGATCCAGATTGTGCCCGTCGATGGGGCCGAAATATTCAAAGTTGAAGGCTTCAAACAACATTCCCGGAGTAACGAAGGTCTTAAAAGACTCTTCACTGCGCTTGGCCAATTGGTACATATTTTCGCCGATACGAGGCAGGGATTTGAGGAATTCGCCAAACTCTTTGCGCAGCATCTGAAGCTTGGATGCGGAAAATGTGCGGCTGAGCAGGGAGGAGAGAGCACCGACATTATGGGAAATGGACATTTCATTGTCGTTCAGGATAACGATCATATCCTTGTCGTTGTGTGTGTCTCCGGTCTGGTTCAGTCCTTCATAAGCAAGCCCGGCAGTCAGCGAACCGTCCCCGATAACGGCCACCACCTTGGATGATTCTTTTTTCAGATGTTTGGCACAGGCAATACCCAGACCGGCGGAGATGGAGGTGCTGCTGTGACCGGTGGTAAAGGTGTCATATGGGCTCTCGCTGCGTTTGGTAAATCCGGAGAGGCCGCCTTGTCGGCGCAGTGTGGGGAATTGGTCTCGCCGGCCGGTAAGCAATTTGTGGGCATATGCCTGATGGCCCACATCCCACAGAATTTTATCAGTCGGTGTGTCGAAGACATAGTGAAGGGCGATGCTCAGTTCGACGGCACCTAAGCTGGACGCCAGGTGACCACCGGATGTGGACACCACGTCTACGATGGTTTTACGGATTTCTTTTGCCAGATCAGATAGTTCTGAACGTTTCAGTTTCTTCAGGTCGTGGGGCGAGTTTATTTTTTTTAGTAGATGTGAGGATTGGTGCAAGATTCCAGCTCCCTGAGTTATCGGTTCCGTTCGATGACATATCGTGCGATGGCACGAAGGCAGTCTGCTTCATTATCAAAAGCGTCAAGCACCTTCAAGGCATTGTTCACCAGTTGGCCGGCAAGCGTCTCGGCGCCGGACAGACCCAACAGCGACGGGTAGGTGTTTTTCCCGCGAATCCGGTCGGTACCGGTGGCTTTTCCCAGGCGCTCCGGGTCACCTTTAACGTTGAGGATGTCGTCGGTCACCTGAAAAGCCAATCCGATATTCTGGGCATAGGTGTGCAGCAACTGCTGCTGGCGCGTTGACGCCCCTGACACCAGCGCACCGGAGCCCACTGAAATTTCGATCATTTTTCCTGTTTTCAGGCAGTGCAGAGATTCCAGTTCACCTTTGGAGATTACCGTTCCTTCAAAGGCCATATCGCGCATCTGCCCTTCGATCATACCTTTGAACCCGGCGGCGGAGGCGATCTGGGCAATCGCCAGCAACCAGCGGGATTGATCGTCAGACGCGCACCGGCTGCCGGCTGCCGCCAGGATTTCGAAGGCCAGCGTCAGCAGTGCATCGCCGGCAAGGATGGCCGTTGCTTCATCGAACTGGACATGGCAGGTCGGTTTACCGCGTCTTTTATCGTCGTTGTCCATTGCCGGCAAGTCGTCATGGATCAACGAATAGGTGTGAATTAACTCCAGGGCACAGGCAAGGGGAATTACCGATTCCCGACTACCGCCGACCGTTTCCGCAGCGGCGATACACAGCACGGGCCGCAATCGTTTACCGCCGGCCATGACTGAATAGGTCATGGCCTGGGAGACCCGTGTGGCTGGTGAGTGGGCGCTCAGATAGTGCTGCAGCATTTGGTCCACCGGGGCCCGCACATCTATGAGGTATGATTTCAGATCGAACATAATTATTGATGGGTTCTCCGAGGGTTTTGTTTAACCGCCGAGACCGCAGAGATAATCGGTTTGATAAAGCATTTTCATTTCTCAGCGTCCTCCGCGTGCTCAGCGGTAAGGTGTTTAACCATTCAGGCGTCCAGGTCAAACGGTTTTTCCACGGGTTCACCTGTTTCGTCAGCCGTTAGCAGGGTTATCCGTTTTTCGGCTTTATCCAGCGTCTCGGTGCAGTATCGGGACAACTTAATGCCGGCTTCGAACTTTTCCAAGGCTTTTTCCAAGGGCAGGTCGCCGGATTCGAGCGCCTTGACGATTTTTTCCAGATCATTGATCGCTTTTTCAAAACTCGGTTTTGCCTTTGTTGCCATGGGGATTATTTCATCCTTTGTTTTTTTAAACTGGTTTGGCCGTAAACGATAATTAACATTTTGTGATTATTGGTGATTCAGTTTTCATTCTCAGTCCGTTTCATTTTTTCTCTCGGCTACCGTGACCGTTAATTG
This sequence comes from Desulfosarcina sp., assembly GCF_033791525.1. GTDB lineage: Bacteria > Desulfobacterota > Desulfobacteria > Desulfobacterales > Desulfosarcinaceae > Desulfosarcina. The sequence goes on along the minus strand of NZ_JASJGN010000044.1, from coordinate 2,161 downwards.
CCCGCGGCCCAAAAGTATTTCAAGGTGTTGATCAATGGCTGCCTGATTGGCGCTGCGAACAACGGATCGGTCGGGAAGCGTGCGAGTGATGCTGTATCCGCGCTGTAATATGGCCATGGGGTTGAGCGCATCTAACATGGAGATATTTTTTGAAATGGTGGTTTGCCCCTCCCGGACGAGATGGTTGATATGTGTGATCGACGCGTCTTGAAGGCTGATGACCTGTTCTTGCATGGACGCCACCGTCTTGGCTGGTGAAACATGCATCAGCATATTGTGGTGAAAGGCAAGACCCTCGCTTCTGTGTGTCAAGGCGCGATTGATCGATGAAAGCAGTCGAATCGAATAATCATCGAGTCGCATTCGCATGTCCTGGAGCTTTTGCCGGGGATGAATAATTCGGTGGCTGATTCCAATTAAATATTTATTTAATAATTTCAGATATGAATCGATTGTTTTATAAAGTAACTGATTAGTTTTGAAAAGCCCGTTCTGAAGTTCATTTTTAGAGGGAACCGAGATCTCGGCAGCGGCGGACGGCGTGGGCGCCCGGAGATCGGCAACGAAATCGGCGATCGTAAAATCCGTTTCATGGCCAACGGCTGAGATGATCGGAATGCTGGATGAAAATATGGTTCGGGCGACCTGTTCATCGTTAAACGCGCACAGGTCTTCGATGGATCCGCCACCGCGTGCCAGAACAATGACGTCGGTGGGTCCTATTTTATTCAGCCAACGGATGGCATGCACAATTTCGCCAGGCGCGCGATCCCCTTGAACATTCACCGGAACGATCTCCAACGGCAGGTTGGGAAAACGTCGCTGCGCCACCTTGATGAAATCACGAATGGCAGCGCCGGTCGGAGAAGTCACGATACTTATTTTTTTGGGTAATGCGGGCAGCGGCAACTTGTGCTTTGCATCAAACAAGCCTTCATCGGACAGCCGTTGTTTCAGTTTTTCAAAGGCAACCTGGAGACCGCCAACACCTTTTGGTTCCAGATATTCGAAGATAATCTGATATGAGCCTCTCGGTTCGTAGACGCTGATACGACCCAGGCCAATAATGGACAACCCATCTTCGGGTCTGAATTTGAGGGCACTGGCTTGACCGCGGAACATAACCGCACTGATTTGCGAATGCGGATCCTTCAAGGTGAAATAGCAATGGCCGGATGAAGGAATTTTGAAGTTAGAAATTTCCCCTGATATCCAGATGAAAGGAAACTTATCTTCAAGTATTCGCTTAATTATCTTGTTCAGTTCCGTGACTTCGTAGACATGTTGCCGGGAAGGATTGGAACCTGCGCTGTTTATCGCCATGGCCTCGATGTGGAGATGGGGTTTGAATCTGGATGAATCGTGATTGCGTTGTAACGTCCGATAAGATATATTATGTAAAATTACAAATACGATTAATGTGTTTTATGGCCACTGTTGTCCTTCCGTCCGGATTTTTGAATGAGATCCCGCACCGCAGGCACCACGAACAGATTTTCGTGAGGCAGTTCAAAAAGCGATTGGGCCAGGATCGTTGTTTTGTTATGCAGGGTGATATTTTTATCGATAATGCAGTGCATTTTCCCCTTGATCAGGCAAAAGCCGCTTTTCACGGGTATGCCGCTGGCACGAAAGCTCTGCTCGGAGACCGTTACCCCGAGTTTTTCCGCTAAATCTTTCAGCTCCTGGTAAATCTGTTCAGGTTTCATGGAATAATCGCCCTAACCACCTAAAAACTAACGCATCATTCATATCAGCTTTATGCTTGAAAATAAAGCAGCCTGTGTTATCTTTGGCCACTGTCCGAGAGTGGTTAATAACGATTTAAAAAATAAAAATTTGCGGAGGTATTCTATGCAGTCGATTCCAATGGAAAGAACCCAGGCTCAGGTTCAGGTTAACGCGTTTGTTCGAAGCGTGTACAACTGGATGGCCATAGGGCTCGCATTGACCGGCGCTGTCGCCTGGTTTGTCGCACACAACGAACCGGTTCTCCGCTTTGTCTATCAGGCGCGTTGGATCTTTTTTATCGGAGAATTGGCACTGGTTTTCATGCTTGCCAGCCGCGTACACAAAATGCAGGCATCAACCGCCACCGGAATGTTCATGTTTTATGCGGCCCTTAATGGTGCCACAATGGCATTCATTTTTCTTGCTTACA
>NZ_JASJGN010000043.1:0-6977 GCF_033791525.1 Desulfosarcina sp. | reverse complement strand
CAATGAACCGGTCCTTGAATACCAGCCCGGCAGCGATGAGCGAGGCCGCATTAAAGACGAACTGCAGCGGCTCAGGAACACGGAGATAGAAATTCCGCTGATCATCGGCGGGAAGCCCGTGAAAACCGGCAACCTCGGTCGATGCATCGTCCCCCACGACCATGGGCACCAGCTGGCCCTTTTCCACCAGGCCGGCAAGAAAGAGGTGTCAATGGCCATCGAGGCAGCCGCATCGGCCGCCGGGGAATGGGCGGCCATGGACTGGGACGACCGGCTGGCCATTTTTTCCCGGGCGGCCGATCTCATCGCCGGTCCCCGGCGCATGACCCTCAATGCCGCCACCATGCTCGGCCAGAGCAAGAACATTAATCAGGCGGAAATCGATTCTGCATGTGAAATCATCGATTTCCTTCGTTTCAACGCCTTCTACGCCACCCAGATTTACCGGCAGCAGCCCCGGTCCGGCCCGGCCGAATGGAATCACCTGGAATACCGCCCTTTAGAGGGCTTCGTATTTGCCGTCACCCCCTTCAACTTCACCGCCATCGGCGGAAATCTGCCGTCGGCACCGGCCATGCTGGGCAACACCGTGTTGTGGAAACCGGCATCCTCGGCCGTATATTCCGCCTGGATGCTCATGCAGACGTTCATGGAAGCCGGGCTGCCGCCGGGAGTGATCAATTTCATCCCAGGGTCGGGCGCCCAGGTGGGCAATCCCGTTCTGGCCAGCCCGGATCTGGCAGGCATTCACTTCACCGGATCCACAACGGTTTTTCAGGGCATGTGGAAAACCGTCGCCGACAACCTGAGCCGCTACCGCACCTACCCGCGTATCGTCGGCGAGACCGGTGGAAAAGATTTTATCTTCGTTCATCCCAGTGCCGATCTCGCTTCCGTGGCCACCGCCCTGATCCGGGGCGCCTTTGAATACCAGGGACAGAAATGCTCGGCCGTCTCCCGGGCCTATCTCCCCAAATCACTCTGGGCGAATCTGAAAGAGAAACTGACAGCTGCCATGGGCACCATCAAGGTGGGGTCGCCTGAGGACTTCTCCACTTTTGTCAATGCCGTTATCGACCGAGCCGCCTTTGACACGATTACCGGATATATTGAGTATGCCAGGGATCACGTAGCGGCAAAAATTATCGCCGGCGGCGACTATGACAGCAGTTCCGGCTATTTCATCGACCCGACGGTGATTCTCACTACCGACCCTCATTTTAAAACCATGCAGGAAGAGATCTTCGGACCCGTGCTTACGATTTATGTCTATGCCGACGATGACTTCGAAGCGACCCTGGACCTGTGCGACCGAACCTCGCCCTACGCCCTCACAGGCGCCATTTTGGCCCGGGATCGCACAGCGGTGGCAATGGCCCGGCGTCGGCTGGTCCATGCGGCCGGCAACTTCTACATCAACGACAAACCCACCGGTGCCGTGGTGGGACGCCAACCCTTCGGCGGTGGTCGGATGTCAGGCACCAACGACAAGGCGGGCAGTATTCTCAACCTCTATCGCTGGGTCAGTCCGCGAACCATAAAGGAGAACTTCCTGCCGGCCACGGATTATCGTTACCCGTTCATGGATGCCGAGTAGCCTGTCTACAAATGGCATCTTGGCCTTTTGAACTTGGGATTGGATTTGAAGGATTAAACGTTCTGGAGAAGAGAAAAACATGGATTTCTTAAAGACGCTGGGCATTGAAAAAGAGAACCGCGGCGTGTCTACCGGCCTGAACTGGCTGGGCGGCAGTGAAGGACCGACGATCGAGGGAATCTCCCCAGTGGACGGCAACGTTATCGCCAGCGTCTTCACCGCCACGGAGGCCGAATATGATCAGGTGGCCCACACTGCCCACCAGGCCTTCTTCAGGTGGCGACAGGTACCGGCACCCAAGCGGGGAGAAGTCGTCCGCCGGATCGGCCGTCAGCTCAGGGCTTACAAGGAGCCACTGGGCACCCTGGTCTCCTACGAGATGGGCAAATCCCTCCAGGAGGGGCTGGGCGAAGTCCAGGAAATGATCGACATTTGCGATTTTGCCGTGGGTCAGTCCCGTCAGCTCTATGGGTATACCATGCACTCGGAGCGTCCGGAACACCGCATGTACGACCAGTACCACCCATTAGGTGTGGTAGGTATCGTCAGTGCCTTCAACTTCCCGGTAGCGGTGTGGGCCTGGAATGCCATGCTGGCGGCGGTTTGCGGTGATGCCAGTCTCTGGAAGCCATCGTCCAAGGCGCCGCTATCGGCCATCGCCGTGCAGCATATCTTGGCCGACGTTCTGCGGGACAATGCCGATGTGATCCCCGAAGGACTCTTCTCCCTGGTGGTGGGCAGCGGACACACCGTGGGCCAGCGACTGCTTGAAGATACGCGAGTACCGATAGTGTCGGTCACCGGCTCCACCCGGGTCGGCCGCCATGCCGCCCAAATCGTGGCCAGCCGCTTCGGACGGGCCATTCTTGAGCTGGGGGGCAACAATGCTATTATCGTTACCCCGGCCGTCGACATGGCCATGGCGGTCACGGCCATCGTCTTCGGCGCCGTCGGCACTGCCGGCCAGCGTTGCACCTCAACCCGTCGGGTCATCATCCACGAATCCATTTACGACCAGGTGGTCGCGGCCCTGACCAAAGCCTACGCAAGCCTGCGCATCGGCACGCCCCTGAATTCCTTCAACCATATGGGACCGCTCATCGACACCGCAGCCGTGGCGGACTACCGCCAGGCACTGGCGCAGGTGTCAGCCCAGGGAGGAAAGATCATTTTTGGCGGCCAGGTCCTCGAAGGCCCCGCGTATGCATCGGGTTGCTATGTTCAGCCCACGCTGTGCGAGGTGGAAAACGACTGTGCCATCGTTCAGAATGAGACCTTTGCACCGATACTTTACCTGATCCGTTACAGCGGCAATGTCGCTAGCGCCATCGCCATCCAGAACGATGTCCCCCAGGGTCTTTCATCGGCCATCTTCACCAACGATTTACGCGAGGCCGAGGCGTTCCTCTCCGCCACCGGTTCAGACTGCGGCATTGCCAATGTCAACATCGGCACCTCCGGCGCAGAAATCGGCGGCGCCTTCGGCGGTGAGAAAGAGACCGGCGGCGGCCGGGAGTCCGGATCCGATGCCTGGAAGGGGTATATGCGCCGTCAGACCAATACCATCAACTATGGCCGCAGCCTTCCCCTGGCCCAGGGACTCGTCTTCGACATATAGCAGAGGATATCGTTTCTACAACGTGTGTCCCAAATAAAAGCCTCACTTTTCCGACAACCCGAGGGTCACCCCGGTGTGCGGCCAACTGCTCATTTTTCCCCTTGCTGACGGTTCTTTTGCCTGCTATCCTCTTTACGTTATCGGCACCCGTGCCCGGATGACAGGAGGTGAGATGGCCGCCAAAACCAGAAAAGTCAGTGTCAAATCAAAAGTTTGGCTGGAGGATCGCCAAGGACGGATCATTTTCGGCCTGGGCCGCATGCGAATTTTAAGTGCCATTGAAAAATGCGGGTCCCTCAACGCGGCGGCCAAGGATCTCAAAATGAGCTATCGGGCGGTCTGGGGCAAAATCAAGGTAACCGAAGAGGCCTTGGGCAAACCCCTGCTGGTAAAGAGCCAGGGCGGCAGTGCCGGCGGCGGCTCCACCCTCACACCCTATGCCCACACCCTCATGGAACGCTACGTGGCCCTTTCCCGCGTCATCGACACCCAGGCCGACGATCTGTTCGAATCCGGATTCCTCGATCCGCAGTAGCCATATCACCCTGGAAATGGTATACCCCGGGGTACGGGCGGCAATCGTGCCGCCCGGGCAGAAACGTTTTCTCACACCACGCCGATCGATCTTTAAACAACATGCACCGAGCAGGAAAAACCAATGGGTTGACCGATGTTCCCGGCATTTGGGTGGGGCATTATACCGATACGGCAGCTGCCTCCGGAACGACCGTGGTGATTTGTGCCGACGGGGCGGTGGGCGGCGTCGATGTTCGGGGAGCTGCGCCGGGCACCCGGGAAACCGACCTGCTGGCGCCTGAAAATCTGGTGGAGAAAGTCCAGGCGGTCTGTCTCTCGGGAGGGTCGGTTTACGGGTTGGCCGCGGCGGATGGGGTCGTGCGGCATCTGGAATCCAGGGCGATCGGCTTCCAGATAGATGACATCCACGTGGCCCCCATCGTTCCAGCGGCCGTGCTCTTCGACCTGGGACGCGGCCTTGAATTCAGACCGCCGGTGGACAGCAGTTGGGGCGAATTGGCCTGCCGGTCCGCCGGCCCGGGACCCGTGAAAACCGGTTGCGTGGGTGCCGGTACGGGCGCCATGTCCGGCGGCATCAAGGGGGGAGTGGGCAGTGCCAGTCTCGTTCTGGACATGGGTATAATCGTGGCCGCCCTGGTGGTAGTCAACTCCCTGGGATCGACTGTTGATCCGGCCACGGGCACGTTCTGGGAGGCCCGTCTTGAAAGCGGAAAAGAATTTGCCGGGCGTATTCGCCCTCGGGTGGTGCTACCCGCGACGCCCACCGGTACGACGGGCGAGAACACCACCCTGGCCGTTGTGGCCACCGACGCGGTCCTCACCAAACCCCAGGCAAAAAAGATCGCCATGATGGCCCATGACGGCATGGCCCGAGCCATCCGGCCGGCCCATACCATGTTTGACGGGGATATCGTCTATTGCCTGGCCACAGCCAAGCAGCCCCTGCCGGAAAAGTCCAGTTTATTTACGGCGCCGGTCGCCCAGACCATCAACGAATTGGGTCATGCCGCTGCCGACTGCCTGGCGCGGGCTATTATCCGGGGGATTCTCGACGCACAAAGCAGTTATGGCCTGACGGCCTACCGAGATCTTAAGCACGTGTAATTGAAAAAGCAGTTCTCCGCCCATTTATCACTGAAAGGAGAAAAGATGAAAATTGCCTTGGGTTCCCTTTTCCTGATCCTCTCCTTTGTTCTCGTAAGTTCCGCTTTTTCTCAGGCGCCGATCAAGGGCGGCACGTTGACGGTCTGCCAACCGGCTGAGCCGCCGGGGCTGGATCCCACGACCCATACCGCAGCGGCCATCGACCGGGTCGTTTACGCCAACATCTACGAAGGTCTGGTCAAGGTGGACAGCGGAGGCGGCTTTCTGCCCGGCCTGGCAAATGGCTGGAACATCTCGGCCGACGGCCTGGTCTACACCTTCAACCTGAGAAAAGGGGTGCGCTTTCACAACGGGGAGGCTTTCGATTCGGCGGTGGCCAAATGGAACCTGGATCGGTCTGCCCTGCCTGAGAACGGCAATCCCCACCCCGAATATTTCAACGGTATCGAAAGCATCAAAACGCCGGACAGCCACACCCTGGCCATCCGGCTAAAATCCGTAGATGCCCTGTTCATCGCCCACATGGCTGAAGGGGATGCGGTCATGCTGCCCTTGAAGGGCTTTGAAACGGCCAAATCCAATCCCATTGGCACCGGCCCCTTCAACTTCGTCAAATGGATCAGGGGGGACCGGGTGGAAATGGCCCGCTTCAACGGCTACTGGAATCCCTTTTTGCCCTATCTGGACCGGGTGATCTTCCGTTTCATCGGCGATCCGGCCGCCCAGATCGCCGCGCTCAAGGCCGGGGACATCGACGTGATTGGCTATATCGCCGCGCCCGAGTCGGCCATGATGCTGGAAAAAGACAAGCGTTTCAAGGTCTATGCCGGCACCACCACCGGCGAGGTGATCATGTCCACCAACAACCAGGCCGCCCCCTTCGACAACCGGATGGTCCGCCAGGCCATGGCCCATGCCATCGATCGTCAGACGGTTATAGACCTGGTCATGTTCGGCTACGGCACTCCCATCGGATCCCACTGGTCGCCCTCCACCCCCTACTACAAGGATCTTACCGGGCGATATCCGTACGATCCTGAAAAGGCCAGGGCCCTGCTGAAGGAAGCCGGCTACCCCAACGGTTTTTCGGCCACCATCAAACTGCCGGCGATCTATTCCTACTCCAGACGGGCTGGTGAAGTGATCGCCGACATGCTCACCAAGGTGGGCATCGACCTGACCATCGAAATCGTGGAATGGGGCCAGTGGATCGATCGAATTTTCAAGAAGAAAGAATACCAGCTGACCATGATCGGCCACGTTGAGGCATGGGACATCGGCATCTACGCCAAACCGGACTACTACTTCCAGTACGACTCCCAGGAATTCCGGGATGCCTATGCCAATGCCCTTAAGGCCCCGGACGAAGCCGGCAAGGCAAAATGGTTTGGCCGCTGCCAGGAGATCATCGCCGATGATGCGGTCAACGGATTTCTTTTTTCCACTCCCAGCCTGCCGGCGATGAAAGCCAATGTCATGGGGTGGTGGGAGAACTACCCGACCATCGCCCTGGACTGCACAGCGGTGTGGTGGAAGCAGTAATCATGGCGTTCAGGCACCCATGACCAGCTATCTGATTAAAAAAATGGTCAGCCTGGCGGCCGTGCTTTTTCTGGTCTCCCTAACCGTCTTTTCGGTGCTCTTCGTGCTGCCGGGCGACCCGGCCCAGATCATCCTGGGGATCAATGCCTCGCCGGAAACCCTGGCGGCTCTTCGGGCGCGGCTGGGGCTGGATCAACCGTTCTGGACCCAGTATGGCAGCTGGATCGGCAGCCTCCTGCAAGGCACCGGCGGCCACTCCATTACCTATGACATGGCGGTGTTCGAGCTTATCGGATCCCGCCTGGCGGTCACCGGTCCCCTGGCGCTCATGGCCATGGCCATTGCCGTGGTCCTGGCCCTGCCCCTGGGTGTTTTTGCCGCCTGTCATCAGAACCGCCCCGCAGATGCCGCCGTGATGGCCGGCACCCAGCTTGGGCTGGCAGTGCCCGAATTCTGGCTGGGCATTCTGCTTATGCTGCTCTTTTCCGTTCACTGGGGAATTTTCAGTGCCGGCGGGTTTCCCGGCTGGGATGAAGACGTCTGGGGCTCCCTGAAGGCCCTGTTCCTGCCGGCCCTGGC
>NZ_JASJGN010000042.1:0-6443 GCF_033791525.1 Desulfosarcina sp. | reverse complement strand
TGGCCAGAATGATCCACTTTCTTTTCATCACTTTCTCCTCCTTTTTCGGGTATACCTACGATTCATGGGTTTAACATATTTGGAGACCACTTTGGGTTGGTCTGCTCACCGGGCAAGGTGAGTAGACGTCTCTGGTCGGTTCCGTAAGCGGTCATCACGTAAAGCCTGCTTTTGCCCTCCCGCGTCGAGCTGAAGGCAATAAGGCTGCCGTCCGGGGACCATGTCGGTGCCTCATTGCTTCCTTGATTCTCAGTGAGTTGAACGGGCTCGCCACCGTCGGGGTTGATGGTAAAGATATCAATGACGCCACTTTTCATGGCAGAGTAAGCGATTCTGTCTCCTTTGGGAGACCAATTGGGCTGTGTGTTGTAGCGCCCCTCAAAAGTCAACCGCTGAACCCGGTTAGAAATGGTGTCGTAAATGAAAAGCTGGGGATTGCCCGACCGTTTGGACACAAACGCCATGCGTCTGCCGTCTGGAGACCATGTCGGTTCCACGTCGATCCCCATGCTGCTTGTCAATCTTTTAATCATTTTCCCATTTCCGGTCAACAGGTAAATTTCCTGGTCACCGGAAAATGAAAGGCTGGCAGCCAGTTCAAACTTGCCAGGAACCCATGCCGGCGCAGCCTGCAGACCCGGTTTGTCGATTTTTGCAGTCCGGTTTTCCCTCACATGCTGCATGCGGATCCGCGGCCATTTGTCCGCATAGGTAGTATAGGCAATCCATCGGCCGTCCGAGGACCAGTCGGGGAAAAGCGAGATACTGTTGTGGTGAGTAAACCGGGTGATGTTGCTGCCGTCAAATTCACAAAGGTAAATTTCCTTGTGGCCAGACCCGTTGGAAACAAAGGCAATTTTCGAATCGAAGAAACCGCGGTTGCCGGTGATGGCAAATACCACCTCGCTGCAGAACCGTCGGGCCACCTGGCGGTGATCGTCAGGACTGCCCCGATAGCGTTTCCCCACCAGCATTTTTTCTTTGACCGTGTCGAACAGTCGAAGCTCGAATTCGGCATCACCATCCCGAATCACCACACCGCCGGTCACCAGCAGCTCAGCACCGATGGCCGTCCAGTTCCGATAACGGATACCGGCTCCGGAAATATCCATTATCTGAGGATCTTCGAGGAAGGCACCCGGGTCGCTGATGGAAAAATATCCTGTAAAATCGAGATAATATTCCAGCAGCGCCGATGCGGCTTTGGCCGCTTCCATGGCTGTCGGATCCTGGGCGGCAGCTTTGAACATCGGCACGGCGATGGGGGTTTTTCGAAGAAAGGGGTTGGATATATCAATATAATTGTATTGCGCAGCGGCTGTCGGCCAGGGCAGCAGCAAAACGAACAACACAGGTAGGACGAACATCAATCGGCGTCGAATCATAGTAGCATGGTGTCCTTGGTTTTTGGGTAACCGTTCAACGGTTCAGGGATTAGCAGGGCTGTTAGTGTTTCTGAGCCCCTGAACACTTAACGGATGCCTTGTGGGGTGAACCGGATGGCCATGACCACATAGGGTTGAGCCAGTCCATTGGGGTGGCTGTCCACCGGGTTGGATTTCACAATGGCCTTGTATGCCGACTCATCCAAATAGGTGTTGCCGGAGCGGTCTGTGAAAAAGATATCCCGGATTTCTCCATCGGGCATCACCTTGAAAACGATGGCCGCCACCAGGGATTGGTCACCGCCGGCCATCTGCTCATTAAACGCCCAGCTTTTCTGGATCTGGTAAGCAATTTCGATGCGGTACAGATCGATCAACTCGGCTGTCTTTTTTCCGTCTTCGTTGAACTTTCCAACTTTTCCACCCGTTTTCCCGGTTGAACGCTCAGTGCTTTCGCCGGATGGCGCCGACCGGCTGGCTTCCGCCTTGCCCACCTCCTGCCGCAGCCGCTCCAAAGCGGATTTCAGTGGTTCAGGCTGCTCCGCTTCCGTCTGCTCGTCTGGTTTGGCGGTGACCTGCTCTTCCAACTGTTCGATGGCCTGCTTGACCACTTGCGTGGATTTAAAGGTCTTTTTTTTCAGCGACGTCTTGGGTTTAGGTGGCGTTTCCGCCACCTTGACCCTTTTTTTAACCGGCGGGGTGACCGTCGGTTTTTTCACCACCTCGGGCTTTTCAATTTTGGGAGCCTTATTTTCCACAGCCGGTTTTTGGCTGGCCTCCGTAGCAGGATTTTTTAAAGATACCATGCTGACATTGATCACCGACTGGGTCTGGACTTTTTCAGAGTGCAGACTGGGCGTGATCACGAAAAGCAACAGAAACACCAAGTGACAAACGAAGGAAAGGGCCACTGGATAAAAAAAAGGCGCCTGCCCATCGCCCCGCAGGTCCTGGCTGGAAGAGACCGGAACGCGGATGTTCTTTTTCATCAGCCTTTTTTACCGGAGGACTGTCCGATGGTCTGGTCGTCGAAGGGGTCGGTCACCATGCCCAGCTTGTCGACACCGGCAGCCTTGATTTCCGCCATCACCCCGACAACAACACCATAGGGGACGTCTTTGTCCGCCCGGAAAAAGACCTCGCGATCCGTTTTGCCCGCAAGGATTTTTTCCAGCTTCTCTTTGAGGAAATCCATCCGCACCTGAAAATCGTTGATATAAATGTTGGCCTCCCGGTCGATGGTCACGGTGAGGTTCTCCTTTTCAGTCACCATGGGGGTGCCGCTCACCTCGGGAAGGGCCACATCGACCCCTTGAACCATCATGGGTGCCGTTACCATGAATATGATAAGCAGTACCAGCATGACGTCCACAAATGGGGTCACGTTGATGTCCGACATGAGCCGATCACTGCCGCTGCCGATTGCCATGCCGCCTCCCTTTTAACGTAGAATGTCCCGGTCGAGAATGTTGAGAAAATCAGCCGAAAAACTGTGCAATTCCGTCTCAATCACGCGAATCTTCTGCATGAAATGGTTGAACGCGATCACGGCGGGGATAGCGACTGCCAGACCGGCAGCCGTGGCCACCAGCGCCTCTGAAATACCCGGTGCCACCACGGCAAGGCTGGCCGATCCCCGCTGCCCGATGCCATGGAAGGAGTTCATGATTCCCCACACGGTGCCGAACAACCCGATAAATGGGGTCGTGTTGCCGGTGGTTGCCAGAAAAGGAACCATCTGATTGATTCGTGTCATCTCCGTGTTGATGGCCCGTCGAAGGGACCGTTTCACGTTGTCGGTGCCAGAAAAGCCCTGGCGCAGGGAGGGACTGCTTTCATCGGGAATAACCTCGTCGCCGGGTTTGCCACTGGGGTTGAGTTTGCGCAGTTCGGCATATCCGATTCTGAAGATCCGGGCCACCGGGCTTCCGCTCAGTTGTTTGGCCTTGGTAAAGGCACCGGCCAGATCCCGGCTTTTCCAGAAATAATCGATAAAAATATCCGACTCCTTAAACGCCTTGCGGATGTACCGGATCTTTATAATAATGATCGACCAGGACATCACGGAGAAGAAAAGCAGCAGCAGCAGGACAAATTTCACCATCAGGCTGGCGTTGCTGATAATGTGAATATAATCCATCTGGATAGGCACCATGTCCGTCTCTCCACTATGTAATAATTAAAGCATGCGTGGGGTTTGCGCTGCCGGTGAGTCCACGGGTAACCGGTATGGGATGTTCAATCCATCGCAACCCCTTGAAAAAGGTTTTGTATAACTATACAAGCCTCCTGATGGTGTCAAGCAGTTTGACGTTTGAAGCGCCGCGGTTCAAGGCTTTGCAGCCACAGGGACCGCCATTTTCGCGAGGTGCCGACGATTTTGCGTCCGGCGCCCTTACCACCTGAGCATGTGCATCCATAAATTTAGTCAGATCGGCATTAAAATAGGGGAGAGATAATGGAACGCATCGCCGAGTTCTTGTTTGAAACCATGCTGTTAAAAAGGGTTCACCGCACCGGGTATCAGTTCCTTGGCCCGGGAAAAGAGTCTGTCGCCGAACACACCTTTGGCGTCATGTGCATCGCCTGGACGCTGGCAAGGATGGAACCGGAAGCGGATGAGGGCCGGTTGCTGGCCATGTGTCTGATTCACGATCTCCCCGAAGCCAGGATGGGCGATCTGAACTCGGTTCAGAAAAAATATGTAACCGCCAATGAAAAAAAGGCTGTGACTCACATGACACGGGGCCTGCCTTTCGGACCGGACATCCACGCGCTGCTCGACGAGTTCAATGCCTGTGAAACGCTTGAATCCCGGCTGGCCCGCGACGCTGACCAACTGGCCTTCCTGCTGGATCTGAAATCCCTGTCGGATATGGGCTACGCCGCCCCGGACAAGTGGTCCGCGCATGTAAAAGCACGCCTACAGACGGCTGCAGGCATCAAGCTTTCGGAAAGCATAGCGAAAACTGAATGGGATTCATGGTGGTTGAAATTATTTATTGACAGGGATAGGAAAGAAAAATAGTTTAGTTCCCTTATTCAAAAATTCTGGCAATTACCTTAAACGGGAGGCAACGATGAACTGGATTACCGGCACACTGGGGTCATCCATCGCGAAAAAACTGCTGATGGCCATCACGGGGTTTAGTTTTTGCGGATTCCTGGCAGCCCACCTGGCAGGTAACCTGACCATTTATGGCGGAAAAGATGCCTTCAACGGCTATGCCGAGCATCTTCACGCTCTGGGACCGCTGCTGACGGTGGCCGAGCTGGTCCTGCTGTCCTTTTTTCTGGTTCACGTGATCACCGGCCTGATTCTTTTTCTGCAGAACCTGAAGGCCCGGCCGGTACGCTATGCGGTCAACAAGACCGCCGGCGGCCGAACCTTCGGATCCGCCACCATGCCGTACACCGGCGCTATTTTGTTGGCCTTCATCCTTTTTCATCTGATGAACTTTCATTTCGTGGACAAAACGAACACCACTATTTTTAACATCGTCTCCGGCGCCTTTTCCAATACCGGCTATGTGGTCGTCTACATCGTGGCCATGGTGGTCGCCGCCATCCACGTCAGCCACGGATTCTGGAGCGCCTTTCAGACGGTCGGCGCCAACCATCCCAAGTACATGCCGACCGTCCGGACGGTCGGTATCGCCTTTGCGGTGGTGGTGGGCATCGGATTCGGCTTTCTGCCCATTTATATTTTCCTGCTGGCCTGATGGGCCGACCGTTACGGGGCCCAGGCTTCGGCCACAATTAACACTCACGACGGGGTTGCCCGCCCCCAACCTGTCCAGAAAGGAAATACCATGGCGCTTGATGCAAAAATACCCGGCGGACCGATCACAGAAAAATGGGACCGGCACCGGTTTGAACTAAAGCTGGTCAATCCGGCCAACAAACGAAAATTCAACATCATTGTGGTCGGCACCGGTTTGGCCGGCGGATCGGCTTCGGCGACCCTGGCCGAACTGGGCTACAACGTAAAGACGTTTTGTATCCAGGACAGCCCCCGACGGGCCCACAGCATAGCGGCCCAGGGTGGCATCAACGCCGCCAAGAACTACCCCAACGACGGTGACAGCATTTGGCGGCTGTTCTACGACACGGTCAAGGGCGGAGATTTTCGGGCCAGGGAGGCCAACGTCTATCGCCTGGCCCAGGTGAGCAACGACATCATCGACCAGTGTGTGGCCCAGGGCATCCCCTTTGCCCGGGATTACGGCGGTCTGCTGGACAACCGATCCTTTGGCGGCGCCCAGGTTTCCCGTACCTTCTATGCCAGGGGACAAACCGGCCAGCAGCTGCTCTTGGGGGCCTACAGCGCACTGATGCGCCAGGTGGCCGCCGGCAAAGTCCAGATGTTCCCCCGGCGTGAGATGCTGGATGTGGTGCTGGTCGACGGCCACGCCAAGGGCATTGTCGTTCGGAACATGATCAACGGGGCAGTCGAGCGCCATGCCGCCGACGCCGTGGTGCTTTGCACCGGCGGATACGGCAATGTGTTTTTTCTCTCCACCAACGCCATGGCCTCCAACGTGACCGCAGCCTTCAGGGCTTATAAAAAAGGTGCTTTTTTCGCCAATCCCTGCTTCACCCAGATCCACCCGACCTGCATCCCGGTTCACGGTACCTTCCAGAGCAAGCTGACCCTCATGAGCGAAAGTCTGAGAAACGACGGCCGGGTGTGGGTGCCTAAAAACCCGGGAGACAAACGCACACCGGACCAGATTCCCGAGTCGGACCGTGATTACTATCTGGAAAACAAATACCCCAGTTTCGGCAACCTGGTCCCCCGGGACGTCGCCTCCCGCAATGCCAAGGAGCAATGCGACATGGGCAAGGGCGTGGGTGAAACCGGCCAGGCGGTCTATCTCGATTTCGCCGATGCCATCCATCGCGACGGCAAGGACGTCATCGAAAAGAAATACGGTAATCTGTTCCAGATGTACGAAAAGATCACGGCGGACAACCCGTACCAGACCCCCATGATGATCTATCCGGCCATCCACTACACCATGGGTGGCCTGTGGGTGGACTACAACCTGATGAGCA
>NZ_JASJGN010000041.1:0-3684 GCF_033791525.1 Desulfosarcina sp. | reverse complement strand
TTAACAATCGACCTTCTTCGAGAAAGGTGAATCGCTCAGTTTGGGTAACAGTAAAAAATCGTGGTCAAGAAAAGCCGAAAAAGGTCGCCTGCGCTTCTTTTCAGACGGTAACCGCCATCTAAGATCCCCGCATATTTCACCAGCGTGCACCCCACCCATCATCTCTCCTAAGTTGAAATTTGTATATTATTGTTTTAAAAACGTTAAATCTATGCTGTTTTGTTCATCAGTGTGGCGTTGGCCGTCGTGGGTTCCGGAGATTGCCACCTGGCGCCAAGCAATGAATCCCTGGTTTAGGACCGAAACCCCATAGTGATTGCCACCATGTCGTCGGATTCTATTGTCACCGTAGCGTTTGTTTCCCCACGGTTGGGCCCGATGCCTTGGGTTCCCCTTTCTGTTGTCGGGATTCTGTTTGTGTTGTATTGGTATTTTACAGAGAAAACCGGGGTTGGCGATTTGAGGCCCTATGTCCTGGCCCAGTTTCTGCCGATGATCGTCATACCCGCTGGATTCTTGCATTGTCGGCTTTTTTTTGTGGCTGATCGACTTGCCAACCGCCATTGCGACCGGTCTGTCGGTTTTAGCCGCTGCACCGGGTGCACCGCTCACCACCAACGGCCCCAAATGACCGGGGGAGACGCGGTCTATTCCGCCAGTCTGCATCTGGCGCTGGCTTTGTTTGCCGTGGTGAATACACCGGTATCATCAGCCGCGAAGGGGGCTATCTGATGCGACTCCTTTTGGTGGAAGACGAGATGAAAGTGTCCCGTTTTATCAAAAAGGGGCTTGAGGAGGAGGGCTACGCGGTCGATTCGGCTTCCGATGGAGAAACCGGACTGGCAATGGGATTGGATGGTATCCATGATCTGATTATTCTGGATATCAATCTTCCCGTTAAAGACGGACTGGCAGTTCTCAGCCACCTTCGTCAGAAGAACGTTTCAACTCCCGTTCTTCTCCTTACGGTCAGGGCTGCCATTGAGGATAAGGTAATTGGTTTGGATACCGGCGCCGACGATTATCTGACCAAGCCGTTCGCGTTCCAAGAACTCCTGGCCAGGGTCAGGGCCTTGCTTAGACGACAGCCGGAAGCCGAACGGCCGCTTCTTAAAGTCGCCGATCTCACATTGGATCCGGCAAGGCGCATCGTATTCCGGGGAGAAAAAAAGATCGAGTTGACAACCAAGGAATTTTCGCTGCTCGACTACTTCATGCGCAATTCCGAGCGCGTCCTCACCCGAACAATGATCGCCGAACATGTCTGGGATTATGATTTTGACTCGATGACCAATGTCATCGATGTTTATGTAAACTACCTGAGAAAGAAAATCGATACCGATCGCCAGAAAAAATTGATTCACACGGTCCGTGGGGTGGGCTACGTGCTGAAAGTGGAGTAGAATATGCACCTTAAATCCATCGGAACAGGGCTGACCATCTGGTACACCACCCTATTGACCCTGACGTTTTTTATTTTAGGCAGCATCGCTTATGGACTCCTGGCATACAGCCTCTCCCGTGACATCGATTCCGCCTTGAAAGGGGTCGCTGAAGTGATGGTCCAAAGGACCCGCACGGGGGATGCCGCCCCAGTGCCCGGTGATGTCGATGAACTCTTCCGTCGCTTCTTTGGCTTCTCGCCACTCGATCGCTATGTCGATTTGTTTGATCCGCGTGGCCGGCGTGATCCACGCCTGCCTCATACATACGGGAACGATTTGTACATCAGCCCCGAAGCCCTTGAGAATGCCTCCCAGGGATTACACACTATCGAAACGATGACAACCACGGGTGTCTACCCAGTGCGCGTTCTGACGATACCGGTGATTGAAGCCGGTCGTGTCGCCAGTCTGGTCCGGGTGGGGATGTCACTGGAGAACATGGTAAAAACACGGCGCCGATTCCTCCTGATCATGGCATCTGTGTTTCCCTTTGGCCTTTTGTTTGCCGGCGGGGGAGGGTGGCTGCTGGCCCGGCGGGCGCTCAGGCCGGTCGATCATATGACACGAACAGCACGGCGCATCAGCGCGGAGCATATCGACGAACGCCTTCCAGTGACAGGCAATGGCGATGAATTGGATCGGCTGGCCAAAACACTCAACGATATGCTGGATCGGCTGGATGACGCATTTTACCAAATGCGTCAATTCAGTGCCGATGCCTCCCATGAACTTCAAACCCCCCTCACCATACTGAAAGGGGAGATAGAAGTCGCTCTTCGTTCACACAGAAGCCCCGAGGAGTATAAAGATGTTTTAAAAAGTGGACTCGAGGAGATCGATCGGATTAATCATTTGGTTGAGGGGCTGCTTTTACTCGCCCGGGCCGATGCCGGCGTAATGCGGATGGACATACAACCGGTAGACCTGAAGATGCTTATCCGTGATGTCTGCAATCAGATGATGGTAATTGCAGATGAGCATTCCATCGCCCTTCATTCAGGCCCCATGGAATCGGTAGTCGTGGATGGTGACCGAGAGCATCTTCGAAGAACTCTGTTAAACCTGGTCGATAACGCCATCAAATATACACCGGCAGGCGGTCGGGTCACCCTAACCCTTTCCGCCGATGACAGATGGGCATCCCTGAGCGTGACCGACACGGGCATTGGTTTTCCCGCAGATGAACGCCAGCTGATTTTCGACCGATTCCACCGTGCTACCGATACGCGTTCCAGGGATGCCGGCGGCGTTGGCTTAGGCCTGAGCATCGTCCGGTCTATCGCCAAGGCTCACGGGGGGCGAATCGAGGCCGAAAGCCCACCCGGCCATGGAAGTACATTCACCCTTTTTCTTCCCGTGTCCGCATCTACGTGAGGGGTTATTTACAGCCCGAGAAACACCGACGAAATTCAGCAGCAACATCAACCGCCAGCCCTTGCCCCCAAGCGAAATCCTCCGCTTGCTTACAAACGCCCGTTGGTAAACGGGTGGATACAATACGTCCAAGCCTTTTCATATCTTCCCAACCGGTCTTCCATGAAGAAATGATCATCTTCAGTTAATTTCGCTTTTATGTTGGGGACCTACCTATGCAACCTGGTGGATTCGCCAGGCAATGATCCGAGCGACGCAAGACCATGGCCAGACCGTTCGCATTCCGACCAACAAGTTGGAAGCGGCCGCCAGAATTCGCATGACCATGCGGATGCTGAGTGCAGAGAGCGGACAGTACCCAACCATGCAGAAAATTGCCCAGCAGATGGAACTCCCCTTACAGCGTTTAGAAACGATATTCGGGAAGCCGAAGTCCTGAAGAGACGGTTTGGAATCGGCAAGCGGACCGCATGCGCGCTCCAGCAGGTCGCCAATGATTTCGGGCGCTCGCTTGAACGCATCCGCCAGATCCAGGCAGAAAGTATCGCAAAGATGCGCAAATATGCCTTGAACAGGCGATCGGATTTCATCGACGGGTGAGTTGGACTGTGGTTATAGGGTTTTTCGGGAGCAGAATTCGATGGCAGGTTCATTAGCATTTTTTAATGCTCGATTAATGCTCTTTTAATATACGAATTCTATCCTATCCGCAGTGAACAGCCGATCGACGAATCTGGTTTGATCTTCATACAAACGCCAAAACAGGAGAAGTAAAATGGGCAGAAATTTGACAGAAATGATCGTCAAACGAAAAGGAGAAACACAAATGACAACCAACGTTAAGCAGATCAACAACCGCCACGGG
>NZ_JASJGN010000040.1:0-10332 GCF_033791525.1 Desulfosarcina sp. | reverse complement strand
GCATTCCGGTAGGCTGATCACAGCAATGGTGGAGAAGCCGAGGCAGCCGTATGTGCATAACGGATGATAGGGTCCGACAGGTGGGAACTGAATCTTGACGGATTCGTAAAAAACCCGATCCGCCTGAGGCGGATAAATATCTGCGTTGCGCTTCATCCTTCGTCACTGCGGCGTACCGTAAGTACGCCTCATTCCTTAAGGATGGAACATGAATGTTCGCCGTAAGGATCTTTATCGATTTGCCATTCGCTCGCCGGAACTCGCTTTCGCGGCCCGCAAGCCTTGATCTCGGGCTTTTTACGAATCCGTCGGGAATGCGACTTTTTACACGTTCATCAAATCTTAAATCGTGACGCCTTAAAAAAGAAGCTCCTCGAATCCGGTGGATCAGAGGAGCCAGAACAAAAGGAGCACACCCATAAATAATATAATACATCTATACAGACAAAACACAACACTGTAAAATTTGGTACATAATACGTATTCAAAACACGTATACTAAGTGACGTAGCAGCTCCCCGGACAGCGCTGCCTTCAGCGCCAGTTTCAGGGTCAGACAACACCGTTCATACAGTCAAGGATAATGTTGAGTACCCGGCGCAAGGGTTCGGCAGCCCCCCAAAGCAACTGGTCACCCACCGTAAAGGCAGTCAGGTAGTGTCGTCCCATGTTCATTTTTCGAATACGCCCCACGGGGATCGAAAGTGTACCGGAAACTGCCGCCGGGCTGAGTTGCGCCAGGGTGGCAGCCTTGTCATTGGGCACCACCGACACCCAATCGTTAGCCGATGCAATGGCATTTTCAATGGCGCCCAAAGGAATGTCCTGGGTCAGTTTGATGGTCAGGGCCTGACTGTGGCAGCGCATGGCACCCACACGGACACATTGCCCGTCGATGGCAATGGGATTGTCTGAACGCCCGAGAATCTTGTTCGTCTCGACCAGACCCTTCCATTCTTCGCGGGTCTGGCCATTTTCCATCGCGCGGTCGATCCAGGGGATAAGGCTACCCGCCAGTGGCGCGCCGAAATACTGGATTGGGAAATTCGGGTCGGCCAGGGTCTCGGTAATCTTACGGTCAATGTCCAGGATGGAGGATGCCGGGTCTTGTGATATGGCTTTGGCACTGTCGCCCAGCAGCCCCATCTGCATTACCAGCTCCCGCATGTTGTTTGCCCCGGCGCCAGAGGCACTCTGGTAGGTCATGCAGGTCATCCACTCAACCCAGTTTTTTTGAAACAGTCCACCGAGGGCCATGAGCATCAAAGAAACCGTACAGTTTCCGCCGATGTAGTCTTTGATGCCGTCGTCAAGGGCTTTGTCGATCACGTTGCGGTTGACCGGGTCAAGGACGATGATGCTGTTGTCTCTCATACGCAACGTGGATGCGGCATCGAGCCAGTATCCGTACCACCCCTTCTGCCGCAGCATGGGGTGCGTCTGTTCCGTATAACTGCCGCCCTGGCACGAAACAATCACCGCCATATCGGCCAGCTTGTCCAAATCATTCGCATCCAGAACCGCCTGGGGCCCGGAACCGATGTCCGGACCGGTTTTTCCGGCCTGTGACGTGGAAAAAAAAGTCGGATTAAAGCCTTCAAAATCGTTTTCAGCCTTCATCCGATCCATAAGGACCGACCCGACCATTCCGCGCCAACCGACGATGCCTACGCTGACCATTTTTTCACAACTCCTTTTACCAAGTATATAATTAACCCACCGGGATCACTGTTAATCGCCAAATCCTCTCCTATCCTTGATGCCCCGGTTCTTATTCCAATAAAGTCCGCGTAGTGCGGTTGTCAAGGAAATTTATGGACCATCACATGGCCTCCGGCATATCTGTCCAGCGGCTCGACAGAAATTGTGAAATGGTCTTGAGGAAAAGCTCCGGTGCTTCTACTGGGATGGAGTGTCCGGCACCTTTGACAACCAGATGCCTGCCGCCGCTTTTCTCGGCCACCTCCGCCGCGCCGCTGATGCTTACCAGGGGATCGTCTGAACCGCACATCACCAGCGCGGGCACATCCAGTTTCTTCAGCATGGATCTCAGGCTCGGGTAACCGGCAAGGGCCGACAAGTGCGCCACCAGGGCCGACGCCCGGTTACGCCGGGCGATGGTTTTAGCGATTCGGTCAAGGATCCTGCTGTTCCGGACCAGGTAATCCTCGCCAAAAACATGCGGCAACGCAGCGTCCACCAAGGTTTCGATCCCGCCGCTTTCAATGATTTTCAGCCATGACCGGACAACCAGCCGAGCGCGAATCGGTGCCCGAACCCCAATGGAACAAATTACCAATCGGCTGACCGCTTTAGGCGTCCGCCGGGCCATGGCATAGGCCAACAGCGCGCCGTGACTCAATCCAACCAAACAGACCGGTCCCAGTTCAAGGTGACGAATCAACGCGGAAAGATCTTCCATATGTAATTCCAGGGATAGGGGCAATTCTCCCAATTCGCTTTCCCCCTGCCCCCTGGCATCATAGAGCAGTGAGCGGAACTCCGGTTTTAAAGACGCCGCGATCACCTTCCAATACATGGTGGTCTGCAGGGTGCCGTTCAAGAAAATCACCACCGGACGGGCAAGCTCAAATCCAATGGTTTCATAATACAAGCTGCATCCGTCTTGGGTCCGAAAATAGGCCATTTTTCGGCCATCCTTTTTCTATAGGGTTGCCGTTTCGGGTTTACCTTTTTGCATATCACACTCTCTTTTAATACTGAAGATAGAACAATCTGATTTGAACCCTCCCCACGGCCAGCCGTGGGGAATGTTCTGCCTATAACGGCAGTGCTGCGCAGCACCCTAAGGATAAAAATCGATTCCCCGTTCGCTCGCTAACGCCGCCGCCCCGATGAGCGGGATCTTTGCTTCGCGCCGACAAGCCGCGGGGAATACGCTCGTTTTCGCGGTTCAAAACGTCGATCGCTCTTGACTTCAATAGTTTCCACATTTAAAAGGGTCTTTTTTGGACACCGAACACGTCCACCGTAACAGAGAGCAACACGGCGCACAGGGATTGCCCCCCCCCGCGCAGCCCCGATGAGCGGGATCTCTGCTTCGCTCCGACAAGCCGCGGAGAATGTTCTGCCGGGAACGGCAGCAATGCGCAGCACCATTAGGATGAAAATCGATTCCCCGTCTGGCTCGCTAAACCCGCCGCGAGCGACGGTGAATGCGCTCACCATCGCGGGGCAAACTGATCATCCTATGCCTATTCGGAGAAAAAACGCGGGCATCGTGCGCAAGGACGCCCCGGAATGGCTTGCGTTTTTATCCTGACCGTAGATATAGATGATTTGGCATTTTGTTTGTTGGGCACCCTTTTTGACATCTGACCATATCGGTCGCATTATTAAGGGTCTGGAAATAACACAGGTTGTCTAATTTAAAGCTAACAATGAGCCCATAGAATAGCCAGGTATGTTCCCATGAGCGCTGACCGCCACTGAAAAAAGCCGGTAACGTAATTATTTGCTTATTGAATGCAAAACCGTCTATTTGGACGGTTTTCAAAGATCTATAAAAGGAGTGTTGATCATGTCGACAAAATTTTACTGTAACAGTGAGATTTGCACCCATGCGGACAAAGGACCATTCGTTCTCGAACTGGCCCAGGAATCGGTGATGGACGGTAACAACCTGGCCACCATCTTCTGCCCTCGGTGCAGCAAGCCCATGAAACAATTGCCAACGGATCTGCAAAAAAGCGAAAGTAATAATCGTTTTTACTGCCACAGCGATGCCTGCAACAGCAACAAAAACAGTCTTTTCTTCATCGACTTGCCGGGTGAAGCGATCATGGACAAAAACAACATGGCCACCATCTTTTGCCCCAAATGCGGAAAGGAGATGAAACCATTTGACCAGGAACCAAGCAAAGCAGTCAATTTCTGACATGGCCTTGAAAAGATGTCATGAGCCCTGGCAAAACAAGGCGAAATTCGGCGGTCAACCAATGCCAATGACAAAAGGCGGACTTTCCATTGAGGATGTCCGCCTTTTGGCCTGAATCACCCGTCTTCAACATAGCAAAGATCCATGAGCCCTTTTGTAAAATCGATTCTGGCCACTCCGACCTTTCACCGTTTCCTGTATTATTTCATCCGTATTTACAGCGGAACATTTCGGTTTCGGATTGAAAATGAAGCCCGATGGCGGCAGCTGACCGATAAGGGAACACCAGTGTTGCTGTGCGCCTGGCACCAGCAGTTCTTTTCGGCCATCCGCCCTTTTAAGCGCTATGCAAAATACCATCCGGCCCTGATGATCAGCCGAAGCAGGGACGGGGTCATCGTTGCCGCCGTAGCGCGTCAAACAGGATGGAAAACAGTCAGAGGGTCTTCATCCAGGGGCGGGAAGCCCGCCCTTCGCTCCATGATCCGCCACCTGGAACGCTCTAATCTGGCCGGCCATATCCTCGACGGACCGACCGGTCCCATGGGGGTGGTCAAAGCCGGAGCAATCCGACTGGCCCATGCCGCCCAAGCCACCATCGTCCCCTTTTCCGTTTCAGCCAGCAAAGCCCTGTATTTCAACAGTTGGGATCGGTTTATGCTGCCCCTGCCATTTTCCCGGGTCACGTTGCGCTTCGGTGATCCGATTCGATTTGCATCTACGAACGACCCGGAAGCTTTCGAACAGCAGCGAGTCCGGCTTGAGACCATGATGGAACCCTGCCTGATAACTGGCCGATAGCCTTCTGACAAGGAGTCTTAAAAGCAAGCCTCGGTTGACCTTCATCCCCATTTAGATGTAAAAGCGTAAAATCGTCCGTCCGTGAGTCACGGACGTCATCGGTTTGGACCCAAAACTGTTTTTTTAGACTTAAAAACAGAATAATAGCCCCGTGGAAATACGAACCCGATCTTATTTTCTGC
This sequence comes from Desulfosarcina sp., assembly GCF_033791525.1. Lineage (GTDB taxonomy): Bacteria > Desulfobacterota > Desulfobacteria > Desulfobacterales > Desulfosarcinaceae > Desulfosarcina. The sequence goes on along the minus strand of NZ_JASJGN010000040.1, from coordinate 5,451 downwards.
TCCTCATTCTATGCCTGCTCTCGGCGATTGCTGCATCTGCCGCCGACCAGCGGATCATCGTGGGCCTTCATGACAACACACCGCTGATCTTCACCGATACGGACAGCCGGGTCAAGGGTATCGCTGTCGATATTCTCACCCACATCGCGCGGAAAGAGGGGTGGGATATCCAATACCGTCCAGGTTCCTACGCCCAGTGCACCCGGCGCTTGGAAACCGGCGCCATCGATCTGTTGCCGGGCATGGCCATGTCCGCACAGTTGGAAGATAAATTCACCTTCGGCAAGGAAACCATCGTTGCGAACTGGGGGCAGCTCTATATCAGTTCGGATGCGACCTTCTCGGATATCCTTGATTTCCACGAAAAGGATGTGGCAGTGGTTGAGGCAGACATCTATTTTCAATTCTTTGAAACCATCCTGGACAAATTCGAGATTCGCCCCCGATTTATTATGGTGGACAGCTATGGCAAGGTGTTGTCCATGGTCCACGAGAAAACCGTGTCCGCCGGCATCGTTCCCCGGCTCTACGGCGCTTACTATGAAAAGCGTTTCAGGGTGCGCCAGAGCCCGATCAGTTTCAGGCCGACAGAGCTGCGGTTCGCCGTGGCCAAAGGCCGCAACGCATCCATTGTCAATTCGCTGGACGGTCACCTGAAGCAGTTGAAGGAGAACCCCAATTCGATTTTCTACCAATCGCTGGACCTGTGGACCCAAGGGGTCCGAAAAGTGACCCTCCCGTTATGGCTGCGCCCCTTGTGGGTGCTGGGTATCATCACCGGCGTTATGGGATTGATTGTGGTGGGGAATATAATCCTCAGAAAACAGGTCAAACTGCGCACTGAAGCGTTGAAAACCACCATCGCAGAAAAAGAGAAGATCGAAAGCGAACTGGCCGTGGCCCGGGAGATCCAGCTGCAGCTGTTACCAGGCATTTTCCCGGCCGTTCCCAACAGAAAAGAGTTCGACATTTACGCCAGCCTGGAGCCGGCCCGCGAGGTGGGGGGTGATTTTTACGACTTTTTTTTCATCGATCGCAACTCCTTGTGTATCGTCATCGGTGATGTATCCGGCAAGGGGGTCCCCGCGGCCCTGTTCATGGCCATGACCAAAACCATGATCAAAGCCGCGGCACGACTGTTGGTGGAGCCGGAATACATTCTGGCCGATGTCAACCGGGAGATCGCCAGAAACAATCCGTCCCTCACTTTCGTGACGGTTTTTCTGGGCGTTCTGGACTTGAATTCCGGAGGCCTTACCTATACGTGCGCCGGCCATAATCCGCAGCTATTTATTGGCCAACGAGGAAACACGGTGCTTCTTGGCGATGCACAATGTCCGGCCATCGGCCTGGACGACGCCTTTCAATACCGGCAGGCCACCGCGCATCTGCGGCACAAAGATGGCCTGCTTCTGTTCACCGACGGTGTTACCGAGGCGCAAAATGACAAGAACCGCCTCTTTACGCAGGAGTCCCTCATGAACACCGTCGCCCTGACCGCCGATGTTACGCCCAAAGAACGGGTCATGGCCATCTTGTCCCAAATCCGCGAATTTACCGGAAGTCGCCCGCTGGATGATGACATGACACTGCTGGCCTTGACCTATTTCTCTCCGAACCGAATTGGCGACACCCATAAAACAATTGTGCTGATGAATGACATTCGTGAAATGAGCCGGATTATAGACGCGATCACCCATATTGCCGATTCGGTTTCATGCCCGCCGGTGGTGGTTCATGACGTCACCCTGGCCATGGAAGAGATATTCTCCAATATCGTCTTTTACGGGTTCGGTGACGACCTGGATCACCACATCACCCTCCATTTGGTTATCGAAGGGGATGCACTGATCCTGACGCTTCAGGATGAAGGCATCCCCTTCAACCCCCTGAATGTTCAAATCGGCCCTCGCGACAAGCCCTTAGAGGAACGGGACAAGGGGGGGATGGGAATTACCCTGGCCAAAAACCTCATGGATCAGATGGAATACCGCCGTGAGCGAGGAAAGAATATCTTACGAATGGAGAAGCGATATCGATAGCCCAGTGTCGATCCACAAATGGCCAATTTGCCTATTTCTATATGGACACTGCCTGACAAGGAGAAACAAATGAATCTAACGGTAAAATCGAAGCAGAAAATGGACGGGGTGTATATGCTGTCACCTTCCGGGAGGCTGGACACCAACACCTTTCCCATATTGGAGGACCGGGTGGATGTGGTGCTCCAGGAAAAGCCCCACACCCTGGTTTTTGACATGGAAATGCTCGACTACATCTCCAGCATGGGCGTGCGGGTAATCGCCAAAGCCCAGAAGACCATGAAGGCTTACAACGGCAGGGTGATACTACTGAACCTGCAACCCCAAATTCAAAAAGTATTCGACATCATCAAAGCCCTGCCTTCCCAGCAGGTCTTTTCAACCATGGAGGAACTGGACGACTACCTGGATCGAATGCAGCGGCAGTTCACCGGATGATGCCGGTTAATGGTCCGGTGCATCTTGACATCGTTTTACAAGAAAGATAGAACCGGCATCGTGAGCGGACAGAGCAATCCTAAGTGGTCGTGTTCATAAATACGGTGACGCACCGAGATGGCCGAGGCGCCTGGTTCGCAAGGCGCGAGGAGCGAGAATACCTGTCGTATTTAAGCGACGAGCAACGCAGGCAGACCGGGATGCGTCGGTCATCGAATGCCATCGTATTTATGAACACGACCACGAAGCGACAGTATCAGAGGAGCACTTCATGGACAAGCCCATCCACCACTACTGGGAGCTTCGGCTTTTTAAACTAAAAAAGGCCCTGGAGGCCAACAACTTCGATGTCTATATAGCCGACAACAAGGACCTGGCCAAAAAAATGGCCTACGACACGATTATCCCGGCCATTGCCCCGAAAACCGTCTCATGGGGCGGATCCATCACGTTTGTCGGCACGCGGCTTTACGAAGCGCTGAGAAATGATCCCCGCTACACGGTATTGGACACCTACGACAAAAGTCTCTCACCGGAGCAGAGCATGCAGCGACGGCGGGAATCCCTGCTGGTGGATCTGTTCATCACCGGCACCAATGCCGTCACTGAAAACGGCCAACTGGTCAACCTGGACATGATCGGGAATCGGGTTTCAGCCCTGACCTTCGGTCCTCGCCACGTGCTCATCTTAATCGGCCGGAACAAGATCGTGCCGGATCGTGAGGCTGCCATTGTCCGCATCAAAAACTACGCGGCACCGGTCAACGTCATGCGGCTGGACAAAAAAAATCCCTGCGGGAAAACCGGCCGCTGTGAAAATTGTAGCAGCCCCGATCGCATCTGCAACACCTGGACAATTACTGAAAAGAGTTTTCCCAAACACCGGGTAAAGGTCGTTCTGATCAACGAAGACATGGGATTCTAAGGAGAAATTAACATGACCGTCGAAGCAACCACCTGGCTCTATGTGGCCATTCTGAAAGCCGGGCCCAGCGAACAGATTGTCGGGCAGACCGACACCGAACAAGATATCTCTTTCATCCCAGCCTTTTTGGATAAGGAATCCGCTCAGCAGGCCATGTTTCATCTGCACCTGGAAAAAAAGCAGAAGTACGAAGTACAGGCCATGATCTTCGAAGACCTTGCCCGCCATGCCTCTGAAAACGGATTTCTCGTTTTTGTCCTGGATGAGGAGGGCAAGGTGTTGGAGCGTCTTCCTGCCATCCCGTAAAACCGGCTTTTTCTTTATATACGACGCCGGTGCCTTGCCAACCGGTCGGACCAAGGTGGAGCGGAACCCGATGGGCGCTCAATCGATCGTGTCAACCCGATCCTTCATAAACGCTGAAATGGCAGCCAGCACAGCATCGGACTTTTCCAGGTGCGGCGCATGACCGCAGTCGGCGATCACCTCGGTGGCCACCCTGTCACCGGTCTTTGCCTGGATGACATCAAGCTGGCCCAGTGACCCGTATAGATCCGTTTCCCCCTGGATGGCCAGCACCGGCACATGAATGGCCGGCAGGAAGGCGTCGATCCGCCACTGCCTGAAATCCGCATGGAGCCACACATCGTTCCAGCCCCAGAAGGCGCAATCGGTATTTTCCTCATGGTAAGGAGACAGTCGTGCCTTAAGATCCCCGTTGAGGTAGCGTTGCCGCGCGGCCTGGATGGATCGCCGGGTGAGACCTTCGCAATAAACGTGGGCGGCCAGGGTGACAATCCCCTTCAGGCCTGGACAGGGACCGCCGCCGGCGTGGATCAGGGCGATGGAGCCGCCGTCGGAGTGGCCGACAAGCAGGTAATCGCGTATCCCGCTTTGACGAATGACCTCGGGCAGCACCACCAATCCCTCGTGGTGCATGAAATCAACCCTTCGCGGCAACGGGCAGGGGGCGGAACCACCGTATCCCAGGCGGCTGTAGACCAATGCCCCGCATCCGGTGATCCCGGCCAGTCGGGCCGGGAAGTCCCGCCACAGGGCCACACATCCCAGCCCTTCGTGAAGAAATACCAGGGTGGGCGCTTCGTCAGGCGAGGGGCCGATCCATTGGGCCTCCAGCCGGTCCCCGGCGGCGCTTAATTGAAGGTCGAATCGGACCTGGCGGGTTATTTCTGAACCCACTTTCCACCGGCATCCTGGAGCCATTCTCCGGGCTTGGCATTTTCGGCAATCTGCAGCGCCCGACGCCGACCGACCACGCCGGCGGTCGTTCCCTGCTGCTTGGCGATGGCGCCGTAAACCAGCTGCCGATCCTGGTTCTCCGCGTCTATCAGCACCTGTTCCGACTGGTTGCCGCCGATGAAGGCAAGAAAGCCTTGATTGTTCTCTCCGACAATCCCGGCAGCCTTGAGTTCGATAATTCTCGGCAGCCGGTCTTTCATCCGTGCTTTAATGTCAGCGCAAAAGGCGGATCCCGAGAAAAGAAACACACCGGCAACAACCGTTGCCACAAACCATAGATATCGTTTCTGATTCATTTGAATCGTCCTTTCATGGCCAGCAAACACCGCTTACGCCGGCATCATTCAGTTGTCTTGATTTCTTTGGCGGTTTCGTCAATATCCCCGAAAAAATCGTCCAGGGCCCGATCCACTTTGACGTTGACGTCAATGGTGATGTGGATGGGTTTGATTTCCACCGGCTTCACCTCTATCTCGTGACGGGTGGCGCATGATGAGAAGCTCCACAAGGCCCAGACGATTGCCGCCGGCAATAGAAAAATCCTTCTACGCATAACCATTCTCCTCGATGGTTTTGTCCAACATCACAGATCAAAAGGCTCCGTAAAAAGTTCGAAATCAAGGCTTGCGGGCCGCAAAAGCGAGTTTTAGCGAGCGAACAGTATATCGATCTTCATCATTACGGCGAACATTCATGTTCCATCCCGAGAATACCGCTATCGCGGGTGCCGTAGGCAGCGTACTGACGGTACGCCGCAATGACGAGGGATGAAGCGTAACGCAGATA
>NZ_JASJGN010000039.1:0-2722 GCF_033791525.1 Desulfosarcina sp. | reverse complement strand
GACGCATCCGGATTGGATTTTGCCCATATAGCCATCATGGAGTCACCCACTACGTCAGAAATGACGCCACCGTTTTTTTTAACCGGTAAAAAAAGCGTCTCGTAGTATCTGTTCATGAACTGGCTCAATTCCCTGGGATCCATGGTTTCGGAAAGCGCTGCATATTGCTGCGCATCGGTATACAGGCAAATGCCGTAAACGACCTTGCTGGTCGCATTGATGTCTCCGATATTCTTAGCCAGTTGATCGATAACGGGATTTGGCAGAAAATAACCGAACGCTTTTCTAATTCCTTCACGCTCCTTGGAGGCAATACGGTAGCGGCAGACGACCGTTCCGAAAAGGGCCAACGGCGTCAGCATGAAGAGGGGAATGAAAACGGGAATCCAGAGGGCCCGTGTGTTGAATAAGATCAGCGCCGTGGCCAGATAAAGGGCACTGACGCCGGTGACGCTCAGGGTGGCGATGCCCATCGGTAAAGAAAAACAGATCAGCCCCAGAAAAAAACCGAACGAGAAGACAATAAACAGATGCATGGGCCATTCCAAAGGCGTCAACAGGCGGTCCTCCAGCAGATTGGCAAAGGCCGTTGCCGCTATCTCCACACCGCTGAGGTCGATGCCGTTTTTTTGCGAAAAAACCGTGTGATAGCCATCCTGATGCTGGGGCCGCATGTTTTCGGACAGTCCCACGAAGACGACTTTACCTTCAAATACCGTTGCCGTTTCAGTTGCATTACCCTTCACATTGTCGGGACGGTTCGTGCCTTTCAACGCCTTGTGATACTTCAAGGTATGAATAGTTCCGGCCGGACCGTAAAAATCCAGGTGTCGGCTGTTCTTGCCTTGGAACATCCGAATGAGGCCGCTAAGCATTCTCCGCTCGAGGGGATTTCGAAGGGGCTTTTCTTTGGCATCAAGCAAGTTAAGCATCTCGTGGGCGATCGACGGTTCACGCTGGAAAATTTCACGGAAGGTAATCAATGTTTCTTCTACCCGGCGCTGGACCGCGATCTCATTCCATTGCGGGTGTATGGCCGGATCGCGATTGGAATGCACCTTGTTGAAAAGATGATAAAAGGCGCCGTAGTGGCTGGATGCGTAGATGAAAAAGGCGACCACGGGAAGTGTCGGTGCATTTCCAGCACCGGCTTTGAACATCCAGAATTGACTGAGTTGAACTGAGTCCTTGGGCAGAGGAAAAGGGGCCAGGGCCAAGGCTGACAGGGCCAGGGGGGCAATCGGCGAAACCAGGGTCTCCATATTTAGATCGGCAAGATACTTCCCTTTCGAATCGGTAATAGGGACTTTTTCCTGCCAGATGGACTCACAAAGAACGATGTTTTCCGCATCGGCCACTGCCTCCCCAAACGCCTTGTCCGCATCGGCGTCGTGGGCTTCATCAAACAGCAAGTCGAATATGATGGCCGTCGCCCCTTGCGGGGAAATCGTTTGAACCAGTTGAGCATGCAACGTGCGCGGCCACCTCTGCGTTTTTCTGGGAAGATTGAGCGCCTCCGCCGAGTCTCGATCCAGCGAAACGATGAGCACTTCCGGAGGTGGGCGACGCGAGCCTCGGAGGTAAAAAAGCAGTTTGAGCCCGAAATGCTCCTGAAGGCCCAGCGAGAATGGCGAAATGGACAGGAGGATGCCTATCAAGCCTGCTCCAAAATTGATCCCCAATGTTTTTATGGATCGAGACATCGCCAATGCCTGAATCTGTTGGATTTAAATCCGAAACCGGTCAACACTACCGAGAAACTGCTCAACGAAGACCAATGCCGTTGTGAGTCAACAGGAACCTTCACTGCAAATAGCTTTCGATTATTGGTATCTTGCTATTCGCAGCATGGTAAAGAGTATCAATAACCACGCATTCAAGGCACCCTTTTTGGCGCTTTTGCGTCAATCATTTAGGTTGGCAACTCTTTAAGTTTATAACAGTTTAATCGATCGTTAATTAATCGTGGGGGAGTTCTTTTTCTCAATCCATTTCAGATAGAAAGGAATGCATCCACTTGGAGTAATCGCTGTATAGGAGCGCTGTCGTAATATTATCGAATAAGGAATACTGGAGCCGCGACAGGAGCAAGCGTATAGAACAAATTTCTATCACCATCGCCATTTTCTGTCAATGCCATGATCGGTTATCGCGTCGCCTGAGGAGAAACAGGCACAGGCTCGATAAAAAGCACCTGTCTCCGCAAACAGAAGAATGGCTGGTTGCGCACGAAAGGAGGGAACCGCAATCCATGTTCGGCATCGCCCTTTAAAAAGAAGCGGGGCAATGTCGATGCTTGCGACATTGCCCCGGCTTAATCAACGACAGGATGAATCAGGAGAATTATTTTTCTTTCGGATGACATTTGGTGCACGTTTGCGGTGCAGCCTTGGTCTTATTCTTTTTGTTAAATTTTTTGTGGCAGCTGATGCAATTTTCGTGGATGGCCTCCGCGTGGTACTCCATCTCCTTGGCGGTGATCTCCTTCTTGGAAGCCTTGTTGGCCTTCATCTCTTTTTTCAGAGCGCCGGGCATCTTTCCAGGGATCTTGTGGCATTCGATGCAGCCCTGCACATTATCATCACTCTTCAGATCCTTTAAGGGTTTGCCCTTGGCATCGTGGTGGCAGTCGCCACAGCCGATTTTATACTCTTCATTGTGCTTCTTGTGGCTGAATGTCGAAATACTTTTGGTGTGTTCGCTGTAAGCCTTGTTGTCCATC
>NZ_JASJGN010000038.1:0-19050 GCF_033791525.1 Desulfosarcina sp. | reverse complement strand
CCACGTCAGTGTAAGCATAGTAAATCAACACGTCGGCCACATCCGCATTGGAGATCCAGGTCTTGGAACCGTTGATCAGCCAGTGATCCCCCTTGTCCACGGCCGTGGAGGTCATGGCCATGACGTCCGAACCGGCGTCCGGCTCCGTGATGCCGAACCCCCCGATCAGGTCGGCCGTGCACAGGCCCGGAATGTACTTCTTTTTCAGGGCTTCCGCACCGTAGGTGAATATGGTGAAGGCGCAGCCCAGCACCTGCATGTTCACCTGCACACGCAGCGAACTGGCCGCCCGGGCGATCTCCTCGGTGACGATCATGGCCGCCATCCAACCCATGTCCTCGCCCTCGTATTCCTCGGGGATCACCGTGCCGAAAAAGCCCAGCTGGCCCATGGGCTTGATGGCCTCCTCGTAGGGAAAGTAGTGGTCCTTGTCCCACTGGTCCGCGTTGGGGGCGATCCGTTTGGTGGCAAACTCGCGCACTGCTTTGCGCAGCATCTCCAGTTCCTTGGTGAGCTGAAAATCCATCAGGTCTCCTTTATCTCCGACAGGGGGCCAGTGGCCATCTGACGGTCACCTTTTAGGGGTTGTCAATTATTCGATAGGTGAATTGGAATTGACTTGGAATAATACGTTGTTTCATCATGTAAAACAGCGTTTGGTCTTATAACAAACAATGCCCTTGCATTCAAGAATTCGCATGGAGAATTCAGTCCGGCAAGGGTTCAACGGCATCTCCAGTCTCTCAACGCCTATCTTTTTTTCTGAGGGTTCCGACAAGACGCGATGCGCTCTCGCCGTCTGCAGCGCTTACCGACAGCTGCCACCCACCCCAGAATCAAAAAAGCCTTCGGATGATTCACTCACGAAGGCTATCTTGCGTCATGATGAAAGTCATTGGTTTTAATTGAAACCCATCATTCTGGGGAACCACAAGACCACATCCGGAAGGAATGTTATCAACAGGAGAACAAAGATCTGAATGGCGATAAAGGGCAACACCGCCTTGGATACATAAATCAGATTTCGGTTGGCGATAGCCCCGGTGATATACAAACTGACGCCCATGGGTGGCGTACAGTAGCCGATGGCAAGGTTCACCGTCATGATCAGCCCGAAATGCATCCAATTGACGTTGAATGCATCCAGCATGGGCAGGAACACCGGGCCAAGGATCATGGTGGCCGAGATGATGTCCATGAACATGCCCACGAGCAGCAGCATGATATTCATTGCGATAAGAAAAACCGCCGGGGATGTGATGGCCGAAAGAACCGTTTCGGTAATTCTACCGGGAATGCTTTCAAGGGTGAGCAGCCTCCCGAAACAGGTGGCACCGGCGACGATGATCAGAAGCGTTGCCGAGGTGACCGCGGAATTAATGGTTATCTGCTTCACCTGGCTGAGTTTCATGGATTTATGGATGAACAGCTCGACGATAAAGGCATACACACAAGCCACTACCGCCGCTTCGTTGGCGGTAAAAACACCCGAAAAAATTCCACCGAAAATGATCACCGGCAGCATCAGAGACCAAAAGCCCTCCTTGAACACGACCACGGTGTCCATGAAGGAGGGAACCGGCATGCGCACGATCTCTTTTTTATTGCGGAAAAAAAAGTAAGAATACAGGCAAGTCAAAAGCATGATCAGAACACCGGGCAGAAAGCCGGTAAGAAACAGCCCCTCGAGGGACACGTTGCTGATCATGGAGAAAAGGATCATGCCGATACTCGGCGGAATGATGACACCAAGGTTTGGCGACGTGGTCATCAACCCGAGCGTATATTTTTCCGGATAGCCATTATCCAGGAGTGCGGGGATCATGAACCCGCCTAATGCCACCACGGTGGCGACGGTAGACCCCGATATGGCCCCGAAGAGCCCGCAGGCCAGGACCCCCGCCATGCCCAACCCTCCCGGCAGCCAACTGACCATCGCGTTGGCCACTTTGATCAGTTTTTCGACAATGGACCCGGCGGTCATGATGTTTCCGCACAAAATAAAAAAGAGCACCACGACCAGGGCAAAATTGTCCATGCTGCGAAAGATGGTTTGAAACAGCAAGAGCAACGGGATATCGGTAAACAAGAGGAACCCAAGGACGGCTGTAAAAAAAAGGCACATGAAAACGGGGATATAGGTAGCCATACCCCCCAACAGAATCAGTAGGAGGATCACGTCGCTGAACTGCATATAAGGATATCTCCTTGTCTTTCCGTTCCGGTTGGCTCAGGTGCTTTCGGTTTCCGCTTCCGCTTGCCTGAAATCCTGATAAATGACCTGCAGCGTCCGAATGAACATCAGCACACCGGTCAATGGTAAAATGGCATACAGATAGACCAGCGGAATCTGAAGGATCAGTGTCTTTTGAAACGTTCTGGCCTGCATGGCGGCCATTTGCCATCCGTAAACCATCATCATTACAGAAAAGATCAGGACCACCAGGTTGCTGAAATAGGTCAACGGTGTTTTTAATTTTGGGAACAGCTGCACCGACGCATCAATTTTAATCATGGAGCGGTTTTTGACCGCTGCGCAGCAACCGATAAAGGTGGTGTAGATGATCACTTCACGAACCAGCTCTTCAGACCAGGCCAGGGTATAATTAAACCCGTAACGGAGCACCACATTGAAAAAAAGGGCGATCAGCGCCACCATGACGCTGATGAACAGGGTCCAGTCTTCGAAAAAGGATAACGCCTTATCCAGCACCTTAAGCGTTTTGCCAATCATCAACGGTCCTTTTGCAATGGCGTTATAGACAAAAAGGGGGTTTCATCATCGGAAACCCCCTTTTGTCAAGATGTGATTTACATGAAAAACTTATTTGCTGTAACCGATAAAGCCCTGAACCTCTTCTATAAAATTGACCGGCCGATAGGTGTCTCCCGGATAGAGTTTGTTGATTTCCGCAGCGAAGGCCTTGTGCGTCTTGTCACCCTGCGATTGCAGGGTTGCCATGTCTGCGTCCGAAAGCTTGAAAAACTCTATGCCAGCTGCCTTGGCCTTTGCGATTTGATCCGTTTCCTGCTGGACCGTTTCGGCTCGGATTTTGGCGCAAACGTCATGCACCGTTTCCTTGAATGTTTTCTGGAGATCCGCCGGAAGGCTGTTGAACCACGCCTTGTTGAAAATCCAGATAAAGAGGCCCTGGGCATAATTCAACTGGGTAAAGTACTTGGCGACTTCGAATTTTTTGGTGATATTGCAGACCATCGGCGTGTGATCCAGTCCGTCGATAACCCCCTGTTTCAACGCCACCGGTACATCGGGCCACGGCATCACCACGGGATTGAAACCCCAGTTCTTATAGTTGAGCTGGTTGACGGCCGCCTCGGCGATCCGGAATTTGACTTTCTTGGCGTCGGCAATCGATTTTACCGGCGTGGTGGTGGCCCAACCATAATTGCCGTAGCCGGTGATGTCCAGTCCCATGATACCCTGATGATCCATGGCCATCATGAAATGATCGAACAGCTGCCCGCTCCCTGCAAATTTATCTAGTTTTTCAAACGAGTTAATCAGAAAGGGCAGATTGACCACCCCGAAACGCGGTCCCAGGTTTGTCGCTGCGACAGAACTGACGCCCATGCCCTGGATGGCACCCATCTGTAACTGATTGAGGACCTCCACCTCACCACCGAGCATGGAGAAGGGTTTGTAGTCCAGGTAGATCTGACCGTTGGTGCGCTTCCAGAGTTCGTCACGGATGGCAAACCCGGCATACACACCCTTGATCACCGGATGCGACACATTGGAAACAATACATTTGTATTTTGCACCAGATGGGTCAAAATTTGCTTTCCAGGCATCCAGAGACGGCCCGGCAAAAACAGGGCTGATCCACAAACAAATAACCACCACCATCACACATACCAACTTCACGGTTCTGTTACCAATCATCCGGCCCCTCCTTATTGTTCTCCCGCTGTTTAAAAAACGACCTAAGCCAAGCTACATACCAGCTACTTAACAGCTACTAATTTTTTAAGTCAAGCAAAATATTTAAAGCTGATTCATCAAATGAAATCCAATATTGCCTGTCTGCACCAGAACGTAATTTGAATATTGCTGAATTACCTCGGGTTGCTTTACTAAAATACTTATTGAACGCAATGAAACGGATGCAACGCGAATGAATTTCCAAAATAAATTTAGGTGCCGGTCCATTGCCAACTGGGAACATTGGATCGAAAGCGTAAAATAATCGAGCTGCTATCGAATAAGACCGGTATTGCAAAACGCGAAAAATGGAATTCCGGTTTATAATGTCTGGAGAATGGATCCAATCCGCCCTCGTCAGAACAGCGAATTGTTATCGTTGAGAACTCTCTCTATCTGCCTGCGGAGAATCTCGAATTATGTGCATGCAATCGGCTTAGGGTTCGATTGCTGGCCCTGCCTCAGCCAACGGGGAACAGGCAGGCGGGGTACCCGTTCATCTGCTCAATCATGCACAAAACGATAAAGGCATTTTGAAGCCATGAGTTTATCGTTTATAGAAATATTGAGGAAAAGTCAAAGTAATAAAAACTGGAGAAAAAAAAGACCCTGATAAATCAGGGCCTTTTGAAAAACCGAGAGATCTGCCTATTTAATTATTTAACGGTTCCGTCAGAATCGGCAGACGCCTTGGCATCCTTTTCAGGGCCGTCATCCACTACGGTGGTCTCCGGTTCAGTGTCGGACGGCGCCGCTTTAACATCAGCGGTGACTCCCGAACTGTCATCATCACGTACTTCCTGCGTTTCACTGACCGTCGCCGCATCAGCCTTGGTCGCCTGGGTATCAGCGGCAGCCGGTTTGTCCGCGGTTTTCTTCTTGGTTTTTTTAGTCTTGACCGGCTTTGCGACATCTGAACTGACCAATTCGACTAAGGTCATGGCAGCAGCATCACCTGGCCGCCGGCCAATTTTTACAATCCGCGTATAGCCGCCGTTGATTGATCCGAATCGCTCGGAGGCCTCTTCAAATATCTTGTGGACGACGTCTTTTTCTCGAACGATTGACATGGCCATCCGTCTGGCGTGAAGGTCGCCTCGTTTAGCCAGCGTTACGATATGATCGGCCCACCTGCGAAGCTCCTTGGCTTTGGCGTCGGTGGTTTTGATGCGATCGTGCTTAAGCAGCGAGGTGACCATGTTTCTAAACATCGCCTGTCTGTGGCTCGTGGTTCGATTGAGTTTTACACCGCTTTTTCTATGTCTCATTGGAACGTTTACTCCCCTTCTTCGACGGATTCTTCAGGCGGGACAAAGCTGTCAATTTTCATTCCCAACGAGAGTCCCATTTCAGACAGAACTTCCTTAATCTCATTAAGTGATTTTCGGCCGAAATTTTTTGTTTTGAGCATCTCGTTCTCGGTTTTCTGAACAAGTTGGTAAATTTTCAAGATCTCAGCATTCTTGAGGCAATTGGCACTTCTCACCGACAGCTCGAGTTCCTCGACGCTTCGATAAAGATTGTCATTGAATGCCGGCTTTTCCGACTCATCTTCACTTCCATCATGCTGCGGTTCGGCCTCTTCGTCAAAATTGATAAAAATGCTCAGCTGCTCCTTAAGAATTTTTGAACTGAAAGCTACGGCATCTTCCGGAGCCACACTGCCATCGGTCCACACTTCCAGTGTGAGTTTGTCATAATCGGTACGCTGCCCGACACGCGCATTGCCCACTACGTAATTGACCCGTTTGACCGGTGAAAAAACGGCGTCGATGGGAATCGTTCCTATCGGTGCTTCCTCATCTTTGTTCGCCTCTGCAAGGGAATATCCCTTACCCGCCTTGACCACCATGGTCATTTTCAAACTGCCGTCCGCGGCAAGCGTCGCAATGTGCTGTTCAGGGTTCAAGATCTCCACGTGCCCGTCATCGCTGGTGATGTCTTTCGCCGTGACAATCCCCTCACCGGAAGCGTCGATTCGAATGGTTCGCGGGGTAGCGTCATCCATCTTAAGACGAACCTCTTTCAGATTCAAAATAATCTCGGAGACGTCTTCATTCACACCAGGAATAACACTGAACTCATGCTCAACTGATTCGAACCGGACGGATACGATGGCAGCACCGTAAAGAGACGAAAGGATAGTTCTTCTCAAAGAATTCCCGAGGGTTATACCAAACCCTCTTTCCAGCGGTTCACATAGAAACTTACCATATGCTTCGGTGCTGTTGACGCGAATTTTATCAGATTTGATCATTTCACGCCAGTTCATGTACATAAGTTCGTTTTTAACCATTACATTTTCTCCAAGCGGATTTAATATCAATGCAGTAATGTTTTCTCAAAAAGTTTCGTGCTCAACAATCAAACGGCCTATTTATTTAGAGTAGAGCTCGACGATGAGTTGTTCCTGCATCGGTAGAGTAAGGTCTTCGCGAACTGGGAAGCTTTTGATTTCGCCTTTAAACTTCTCTTTTTCAACAGCGATCCACTGTGGCAGTCCTCTTCGAATCACCGCATCCAGAGAATCAATGATGGCCTGAACCTTTCTGCTTTTTTCAGAAACCTCAACCGTGTCGCCGACATTAACCAGGTAGGAAGGAATGTTGACCCGTTTTCCGTTGACCCTAAAGTGGTTATGCCTGACAAAATGGCGACCTTGTGTTCTGGAGTTGGCGAAGCCAAGACGATATACAACGTTATCTAGCCGTCGTTCGAGAAGGACCAGCAAGTTGGTTCCGGTGATACCCTTTTTCCGGTCGGCTTTTTGGAAAAACAGCCTGAACTGTTTTTCGGAAAGGCCGTACGTATTCTTCACTTTCTGCTTCTCACGAAGCTGGATGCCGTAGTCGGAGGGCTTGCCTCGACGCCGCTGCCCATGCTGTCCGGGGGCGTAGCCTCTCCGGTCAAATGCGCATTTATCCGAATAGCAGCGGTCTCCCTTTAAAAACAATTTCATATTTTCGCGTCGGCATATCCTGCAGACGGATCCTCTATATCGAGCCAATGCGTCCTCCTTTTAAACCAGACCTTAGTGTGGCGTGTTTCGTATATCAGACATCGGCGGCAAGCCGCTTACACCCTTCTCCTCTTGGGAGGTCGGCAGCCGTTGTGGGGAATAGGGGTGACGTCCTTGATCATGAGGACATTAAAACCCGCGGCCTGAAGGGCTCGAAGTGCAGATTCCCGGCCTGATCCCGGCCCCTTGACATACACTTCAACACTCTTCATCCCATGTTCCATGGCTTTTTTGGCGGCATCTTCCGCGGTCAACTGGGCGGCGAAAGGCGTGCTTTTTCGCGATCCCTTAAAACCGTGAATACCTGCGCTGGACCATGAAACCACGTTTCCCATGGCGTCGGTGATCGTAACGATAGTGTTGTTGAACGTGGACTGAATATGAACAACCCCACTGGAGATGTTCTTTCTTTCCTTTTTTTTCCCTTTGGCTTTTCTAGGCATTTATTTATTCCTGACAGGTGATGGATTACTTTTTGGCGGCGCTTTTTTTCTTGATTGCGGACCGTTTTGGTCCTTTTCGCGTTCTGGCGTTGGTGCTGGTCCGCTGGCCACGCACCGGCAGGGATCGTCTGTGCCTGAGGCCACGGTAACAGCCCAGGTCCATAAGCCGTTTGATATTCATGGAAACTTCTGTTCGAAGCTCCCCTTCTACTTTGAGTTCACTATCGATTACCTTGCGAATGTTGTTTATCTCAGCTTCGGAAAGATCATCTGTATTGGTATTCGGATCGATTTTAAGCTTGCTGAGAATCCGATTGGAAACGGTTCTTCCAATACCATAGATATAGGTCAGTCCGATTTCTATCCGCTTACGTCTAGGTAAGTCTACACCAGCGATTCTTGCCAAAGTTCAACCTCCTCTAACCTTGCCTCTGTTTGTGTCTCTTGTTCTCGCAGATAACCCGAACGGTTCCTTTTCGCTTGATGATTTTGCATTTGCTGCAAATCTTCCTAACGGATGCTCTGACCTTCATTGTCTACTCCTTCGTACCGCAGGGCAAATGGGTTACTCGCTGTTGCCGGTCTTCCGTTCATGAAATGCGGACCCTTGCCAGTTATTTTGAGCGATAGGTGATTCGTCCCCTTGACAGGTCATAGGGAGAAAGCTCCACTGTGACCTTGTCTCCAGGTAAGATCTTAATAAAATGCATTCTCATTTTGCCGGAGATATGCGCAAGGACTTGATGTTTGTTTTCCAGCTCGACCTTAAACATCGCGTTCGGCAACGTTTCTAAAACAACGCCTTCAACTTTGATGGCCTCTTCCTTGGGCATTCCGATCTCCTGGATTTTTCGTTGTATATTTGTGGATCGATAAAGTATTTCGAATCACGATCTCTGCAGAGACTTGTTCATCGTCGTCCCCGAATGCCGCCCTTTTTTAAGAATCCCTCGTAATGACGGGTGAGCATATGCGATTCCATCTGTGCTACCGTATCAATCGCCACACCGACGACAATCAATAGAGCCGTTCCACCAAAATAGAAGGGAACGCTAAAACGACTAATCAAAATGGATGGAAGCACACATACCGCCGATACATAAATGGCACCGCCGAGGGTAATCCGCGTTAGTACCCGGTCAATGTAGTCAGCCGTGCGTTTTCCCGGCCGAATACCCGGAATGTAGCCCCCATTTTTTTTCATGTTGTCGGCCACATCAACAGGATTAAACGTCACCGCCGTGTAGAAGTAACAGAAAAAGAATATAAATCCGACATATAGCAGTTCGTAAAAGAAGTTTCCTGGCCGCATCGCATCAGCAATGGCCTTCATCCAGGGAATCGTAACGAAGCTTGCTATGGTAGCCGGAAACATGATGATCGACGATGCAAAAATTGGTGGGATAACCCCTGACGTGTTAATCTTGAGCGGTAGGTGCGTGCTCTGGCCACCATACATGCGTCGGCCGACCACCCGCTTGGCGTACTGAACCGGTATACGCCGCTGTCCCTGCTCCACGAAAATAATGAAACCAACGACGAGGACCATAAGAACCACAAGGATAACAATGGCGAAAATGTTCATTTCGCCAGTGGACATCAGCCGGAATGTGTTGAGGATCGCTGAAGGAATGCCGGCAACAATGCCCGCAAAAATAATCAACGATATGCCATTACCGATCCCTCGTTCGGTAATTTGTTCGCCGAGCCACATGATGAAGGCCGTTCCAGCGGTCAGCGTCAACACGGTCATCAATCTGAAACCCCATCCAGGAACCATCACGATGGTGGCACCGCCCGGGGATGTCATACTCTCCAGCCCGATGCTGATACCGAGACCCTGGATGATACTCAGCACCACGGTGCCGTAGCGGGTATACTGCGTAATTTTCTTTCTGCCCTGCTCGCCTTCTTTTTTCAGCTCCTCCAGGTGGGGAATCACCACGGTAAGCAGTTGCAGGATAATCGAGGCGCTGATGTAGGGCATGATGCCCAGGGCGAATACGGAAAGCTGCTCCAGCGCACCGCCGGAAAACATGTTAAAGATGCCGAAAATTGTTCCTTCCATTCTAGCAAAGAAGGATGCCAGAGCGACGGTGTCGATTCCAGGAGTCGGCACGTGAACGCCGATTCTGTATACGAAAAGCAGGGCCAACGTATATAGAATGCGTTTTTTGAGTTCGGGGATCTTGAAAATATTTCCGAATCCGCTGCCAACCATGTTCAGATAACCTCTATCTTTCCGCCAACGGCCTCAATTTTTTGTCTGGCACTGTCGCTGATATTGTTGATCCGAACCGTTACGGGGATCGTTACCTTCCCATTCCCCAATATTTTGATGCCATCCCGATCGCCCTTTACAAGGCCACTTTTGATCAAGGCCACTTCGTCGACCACCGACTGGGATTCAAACCGGTTTAAATCCTTGACGTTAACGATGGCGAAGGTTTTCTTAAAATGGTTTTTAAACCCTCGTTTGGGCAGGCGTCGATGAATCGGCATCTGACCGCCTTCATACCCGGGCCTTACGCCGCCTCCTGAGCGGCAGTTCTGACCTTTGCTCCCTTTTCCGGCCGTTTTCCCGGAACCTGAGCCGACGCCGCGTCCGACACGTTTTCTATTTTTTCGCTGACCCTTTTCAGGTGCCAAGTCGTTGAGTCTCATTAATTATTTCTCCTCGGCAACCACCAGGTGGGATACCTTATCAACCATTCCTCTCACGGAAGGGGTATTTTGCAGTTCAACGGTGCGATTAAGCTTGGTAAGACCCATTCCCCGGAGAACATTTCGGTGTTTTTCAGGCCGTCCGATCATGCTTTTTACCAACGTGATTTTCAGCATTCCACTCATCGTTCGTTTTCCTTATTTTAAATCTTGGACTTTGAGTCCACGTCTGGCAGCCACCGACTCGATACTTTCAAGTTGTTTGAGACCGTCGACGGTAGCCTTGACGACATTGTGAGGATTGTTGGTACCCATACATTTCGTTAAGATGTTCTGCACGCCCACAGCTTCCAGCACGGCCCGGACCGCGCCACCCGCGATGACGCCGGTGCCTTCCGAGGCAGGTTTCAACATCACGCGTCCTGCCCCGAATCGACCCACGACCTTGAAAGGAAGCGTTCCTTCGATCAGCGGGACCTTGACCATACTCTTTTTGGCCTTTTCAACGCCTTTTCGGATGGCTTCAGGAACTTCGCCTGCTTTCCCGAGGCCATAGCCGACACTACCCTCACCGTCGCCTACGACGACAATGGCACTGAAGCTGAAGCGACGACCGCCCTTGACCACTTTAGCCACACGGTTGATGTGTACAACTTTATCGATCAGTTGGTTTTCTTCTGTATCTTTCTTGAACAAGGGTCTGCCTCCTTAATGGTGTGCGCTAAAAGTCCAAACCCGCTTCTCGGGCTCCGTCGGATAAGGCTTTGATGCGTCCATGATACAGAAAACCGTTACGATCAAAAACGACCTTCTTGACGCCTTTGTCCATGGCCCGCTGGGCAAGCAGCTTTCCGGTGAAAACCGCCTTGGCGACTTTGCTTTCGAAGGAGGGCTGATCGTTCACCGATTTTTCGTTGCTGCTGGCAGCCGCGATGGTTCTGCCGGTGGTGTCATCGACAATCTGGCAGTATATGTGCCTGGCACTTCTAAAAACGGAGAGCCGGGGCCTTTCCACCGTGCTTATTATTCTTTTGCTGATTCTTTTTTTACGCTTCAGCCACGTTTTCTTTTTTTCGTTTGTTGAACCCATTTTCCATTCCTTTAATGGCCGCCATTCATCAGTTGTACGGCAAGAAAATGCTGCGCAGTCAAATGTTATTTGGTACCGGTTTTCCCAGCCTTACGCTGGATGTACTCTTCGGCGTATTTGACGCCCTTACCCTTATACGGCTCCGGCTTTCTCAGTTTTCGTATCGAAGCAGCGGTCTGTCCGACCTTTTCCTTATCGATGCCGGTGAGTTTGATGACATTTTTTTTATCGACCGTGGCATCAATGCCTTCAGGCAAGGGGAAATCGATGGGATGCGAATATCCCAGGTTCAAAACAATTGATTTTCCCTTCATTTCAGCCCGGTAGCCAATACCATTGATCTCCAGGGTTCGCTCAAATCCCTTGCTGACGCCATCAACCATGTTTGCCACGAGGCTGCGGGTCAGCCCCTGAAGAGAGCGGGTTTTCCGGTCTTCCTGTTCGATGGTCACGGAGATGGTGTTGTCCTTGATTGACAGATCGACTGCAGGGTGGATGGTTCGGGTCAGTGTTCCCTTCTCCCCTTTGACAACCAGTTCTCGGTTTTTAAAGTCGATTTTGGTTTTTTCGGGGAGTATGATGATCTTTTTGCCTACTCGAGACATTTATCGCACCTCTTGTTTACATCCTGTAACAACCAGGGTTAGTTCCGGACCAGGGACGGTGTTTGTCCTTCTCATGTTGCATTCTACCAGAGAGTGCAGAGCACTTCGCCGCCTATGTTTTTCTCTCTTGCCGCTTTGTCGGTCATCACACCCTGAGAGGTGGACATGACGGCAATCCCCAAACCGTTGTATATGGGAATCACGGATTTGGCGTTGAGATAGGTCCGTCGACTGGGCTTGCTGATCCGTTCGATGTTGATGATGGTATGTTTCTGAGCACCGGTGTACTTGAGATGGACACGAAGGATGCCCTGTTTTCCATCATTGATGAACTTGTAGTTACGGATATAGCCCGATTCTTTGAGAACCCTGGCGATCTCTATTTTTATCTTTGATCCGGGAATATCAACACTATTGTGTTTCGCTCTCCCGGCGTTTCTGATGCGGGTTAACATGTCGGCTATCGGATCGCTCATCGCTGTTTCCTACTCTAATTAGTTATTGTATACACTATTGTTGATTACCAACTGGACTTAACAACACCAGGGAGTTTGCCCTGGGAAGCCAGGTTGCGGAAGCAGATTCGACAAATTCCGAACTTTCTGATGAATGCCCGAGGTCTTCCGCATATGGGGCATCGGTTGTATGCCCTTACGCTGAACTTCGGCTTCCTTTTTACCTTTTCTCTGAGTGATGTCTTCGCCAATGCTCTCTCCTTGTACCTACCAGGCTTGTTAATTCTTGAAAGGCATCCCCATCAACTTGAGGAGTTCTTTTCCCTCTTCATTACTTTTGGCCGTCGTCACGATGCTGACATTCAAGCCTTTAATTTTGTCGATCTTGTCGTATTCGATTTCAGGAAATATCAGCTGTTCTTTGACACCCAGTGAATAATTACCCGCACCGTCGAAGGCCTTGCCGGAGATACCTCTGAAGTCCCTGACGCGGGGCAGGGCCACATTAACCAGCTTGTTAAGAAAATCGTACATCCGTTTCTTGCGAAGCGTGACCATACAGCCGATAGGCATGCCTTCACGCAGCTTGAACGAGGCAATTGACTTTTTGGCCCGCGTGACCACCGGCTGCTGCCCGGAAATCTGTTTCATTTCCTCGACGGCCGAATCGATTATTTTGATGTTGTGGATTGCCTCTCCCAGACCCATGTTGATTACAATCTTTTCAATTTTTGGAACCTGCATGGGGTTGGTGTAATTGAACTTCTCCTTGAGTTTCGGCACCACTGTCTCATCATAGAAAGTTTTGAGTTGTGACATGTTGTTCCTCCGAGAGCCTCCCGTTTAACCGGCCCTATGCATCTATAATTTCACTGCATTTTCTGCAGATGCGGACCTTCTTGCCATCGTCCAGGGTTTTGGTTTTCACCCGCACGGGTTCAATGCACTTGTTGCACATCAACATCACATTGGACCAGTGAATAAGTGCTTCGCTCTCAAGGATCCCTCCCTGTCTGTTCTGAGCGCTAGGCTTCGTGTGCCGCTTGACGACATTGATGTTCTCGACGAGGAGACGGTGCTTTTTCCCGTTGACCTTGAGAACCTTTCCGACCTTGCCTTTATCTTTGCCGGTGATGACCTTAACCTTGTCATCTATTTTTATTTTTATTGCGTCTCTGATCATTTCGATTTCTCCACGAAGCGGGGTCTGAAATTATAGCACCTCGGGTGCAAGTGATACGATTTTCATAAACTGCTTGGCTCGAAGCTCTCGGGCAACAGGCCCGAAGATACGAGTGCCTAAAGGTTCACGCTGGTTGTTGATCAACACGGCGGAGTTGTCGTCAAAACGGATGTAAGACCCATCGGGCCTCCGAATCTCCTTTTTGGTCCTGACCACGACTGCCTTGAGGACATCACCCTTTTTAACCTTGGCGTTGGGAATGGCTTCTTTCACAGTGACCACGATGATGTCACCGACGCCCGCATACCGTCTTTTGGATCCTCCCAAAACTTTGATGCAGTAAACCGCACGTGCGCCCGAATTGTCCGCCACCGTCAGTTTTGTTTCGGCCTGAATCATGTTTATCGTCCTTTATCGCTATACGGCTTTTTCGATAATGTCGGTAATGCGCCACCGCTTGAGCTTGCTGATTGGCCGAGATTCCGTAATCAGCACCTTGTCCCCGATGTTGCAGCGATTGTCATTATCGTGAGCGGCGAATTTGTTGCGTCGTCTGATGTATTTTTTGTAAAGTGGATGTTTAACCAACCGTTCAACTTGCACGACGGCAGTTTTGTCCATCTTGTCGCTGACCACGGTACCAACGAGTTGTCTTTTTATTCCACGATTTTTCATGACCGCATCTTAGTCTTCTGTAAGGGTTAATATTTTTTCGTTCAAAATGGTTTTCAACCGGGCAATGTGCTTTTTGGTTTCCCCAATCTTCTTGGGATTTTCAAGCTGCCCGATTTCATGCTGAAACCGAAGATTGAACAAGGCTTCCTTCAGGTCGAGGACATTGTGCTGAATCTCTTCGGCATTGAGGTCTCTGATTTCGGTCGCTTTCATTATAGCTCGCTCCTCTCCACAAACCGGGTTTTGATGGGAAGCTTGTGAGCAGCGAGTCGAAGCGCTTCCTGAGCCATTTCCCGGCTGACACCGGTCATTTCATAGAGTACTCGTCCAGGCCGTATAATGGCCACCCAACCTTCAGGTGCGCCTTTTCCTTTACCCATACGGACTTCAGCAGGCTTCTTGGTAAAAGGTTTATCCGGAAATATTCGGATCCAGATTTTCCCCCCCCTTTTTACGTAACGGGTCATGGCAATACGTGCCGCTTCGATCTGTTTGGAGGAAATTTTCCCGCAATCGGTGGCCTGCAATCCAAATTCTCCAAAACTTAGATCGCTGCCCCGGTAGGCGACCCCCCTCATTCTTCCCTTTTGACTCTTACGATATTTGACCTTTTTAGGGCTCAGCATTTCGTATCTCCCACAAGCCTAACCACGAATTTCGGCTTGATCCTTTTTGAGAATTTCGCCACGGAACACAAAGACTTTGATTCCGACGATTCCATAAGTGGTACGGGCTTCGGTGGTACCATAGTCGATGTCCGCCCGCAGGGTGTGCAGCGGCACACGTCCTTCACGGTACCATTCCGTGCGGGCCATTTCAGCACCGCCGAGCCGCCCCGAACAGATGATCTTCACACCCTGAGCACCGAACCGCATGGCAGACGAAACCCCGCGCTTCATGGCCCGTCTGAAGGCGACCCGCCGCTCAATCTGCATGGCCACATTTTCTGCAACCAGTTGGGCATCCACTTCTGGTTTTCTGACTTCCTGAATGTCGATCAGAACTTCCTGGCTCACGGTACTTTCGAGTTGTTTCTTGAGCTTTTCGATCTCCGAGCCCTTTTTACCGATAACAATACCGGGACGAGCCGTAAAGATGCGAAGTCTGACCCGGCGGGTGGATCGTTCAATTTCAATTTTAGCAACGCCGGCATGATGAAGTTTCTCTTTGATAAACTTACGAATCTGATAGTCCTCAAAGATGTAGTCCGCATATTTCTTGGTGGCAAACCACCGGGATTCCCAGGTTTTTACGATCCCCAGCCTCAGTGAGATAGGGTTGACTTTCTGGCCCAAGCTATTTCCTCCTTACTGTACGGAACCTTCTGCTAACACAACGGTAATGTGTGCGGTTCTTTTTAGTATGCGCGCCCCTCTTCCCCTGGCCCTCGCCTTGAACCTTTTTAGGGACGGACCCTGATCGACAATCAAGTTTCTGACAATCAACTCGTCCACGTCGATGCTCGTGTTCTGATCCGCATTGGCAACGGCAGAACGAACAATTTTCTCGACGATGCCGGCAGATTTTTGCGGCATGAATTTTAGTGCATTAATGGCTGTCTCAGCCGGTTTTCCCTTGATGGCATCGACAAGCATCCTCACTTTCTGAGGAGAAATTCGTGCATATCGCTGTGTAGCTCTGACCTCCATTTAGGGCCTTCCTTTTCTTATCTTTTTACCTTGGATTTCCGGTCCGATGCATGCCCGTAGTAGGTCCGCGTCGGCGAAAACTCACCTAATTTATGTCCAACCATATTTTCAGTGACGAACACCGGAAGGAATTTCCTGCCGTTGTGTACGGCGAGGGTAATACCGACCATTTCAGGCAGGATGGTCGAACGCCGCGACCACGTTTTGATTACCTGGTTGCTCCGGGTGCCTTGGGCTACGGACACTTTTTTGAAAAGCTTCGGGTCGATAAAAGGACCTTTTTTTAACGAACGGGGCATGATGTCTCCTGCTGATTGTCCATTTCAAACTGAACATCCCGCTGTCAGGTGCAGGTTGGTTCAGAATATGTTTGCTATTTCGTTCGCCGTTTGACGATGTAGCGATCGGTGCGTTTATTCTTTCGGGTGCGGTAGCCTTTGGAGGGTACGCCCCAGGGAGAACAAGGATGCCTGCCACCGGAGGAGCGGCCTTCACCACCGCCCATGGGATGGTCTACCGGGTTCATCGCCACGCCGCGGACCTTGGGTCGACGTCCTTTCCATCGATTTCGGCCCGCCTTGCCAAGGGATACGTTTTCATGGGTGATGTTACCCAACTGGCCGACCGTGGCCTTGCAGGTGAGCAGCACCATCCGGACTTCACTTGACGGCAATTTTACCAGCGCATAGCGGTCTTCTTTGGCCATCAGCTGGGCAAACGTTCCGGCACTGCGAACGATCTGACCACCCTTGCCTAACCGCAGCTCGATATTGTGAATGTGTGTACCCAGCGGGATATTGGCCAGCGGCAATGCATTACCCGGCTGTATATCCGCATCGGGGCCCGACATCACCGTATCACCGACGGACAGTTTAAGCGGTGCGATAATGTAACGTTTTTCGCCATCTGCATAGTGCAACAGGGCGATGCGGGCGGACCGGTTGGGATCGTATTCGATTGCGGCAACTTTTGCACGGATACCTTCCTTATCACGCTTGAAATCGATGATCCGGTAATACCGTTTGTGTCCGCCACCCCGCCGTCGGCTGGTAATGCGGCCGTTTACGTTCCTGCCGCCTGATTTTTTAAGAATTCTGACCAGGCCTTTTTCGGGGGTGGTCTTGGTGACCTCTTCAAAACCGGCGAAGCTCTGGAAACGTCGACCCGGGCTGGTCGGTTTAACTTTTTTAACTGCCATCGTTATACTCCTAGCGTCTATACACCTTCAAAAAAATCAATCCGTTCACCAGGCATCAGGGTAACGACGGCCTTTTTCCAGTCCTTGCGTTTCCCCAGAATTCGTCCCCGCCGCTTGGTTTTTCCCTTGACATGGGCCGTGCGGGTTTTGGCCACTTTAACGCTGAAGATCTTCTCGATGGCCTGGGCAATCTCGACGCGGTTGGCGCGCATATCCACTTCGAAAGAGAGCTGATTATTTTCCTCTTTCTGAATATTTGTTTTTTCGGTGATCACGGGTCGCTTTATAATGTCATACTGATTCATCAGCCCAATCTCCCCTCTATCCCTTCAATAGCCGGCTGAACAAGAATCAGCTTGGGGTATTTAAGGATGTCGTAAACATTCATCCCCTGCATCGGAAGAATCTTGACACCAGGCACATTACGGGAGGAAAGCGCCAGTCGTTCGTTCTTTTCCCCAGTGATGATCAGCGCCTTTTCGGCCTTGAGCGCTTTGATGATTCCGGCAAAGACCTTGGTTTTGATCTCCTCGAGATCGAACTTGTCCACGACGACCAATTGCTGGTCCTGAGCTCTGCAGGTCAGCGCCATTTTCAGCGCCATCTTTCTGACCTTTTTGAGCACCTTTTGTGTGTAATTCCTTGGATCCGGACCGAAAATCGAGCCACCACCACGAAGGATCGGGGACTTGATATCTCCCTTTCGGGCCCGCCCCGTTCCTTTTTGCCGGTAGAGCTTGTGGCGACTGCCCTTGACGTCGGACCGGTGTTTGACAGATGCCGAACCCGCCCGTTTGGCAGCCAATTGTGCGACGACAACCTGGTGCAGGACGCTCTTTTTAACCGGAACATTGAAAATCGAATCTTTCAGCTCGGTTTGTGAGACGACGTCTCCGGTAATATTTACTACATCAACAACAGCCATAATGTTCCTCGTCCACTGCGCTCCCGCAACCCAGTCGTTTCAAAAGACGAAACGCATCGTTGACGGTGGCCTGAAGTCCTGATGGTTATGCGAACAGGACCTTGTTAATCGTTACGATTCCAGAACGGCACCCCGGGAGGGGGCCTTTCAGCAGAATGAGATTCTCTTCCGGGCGAATATCAACGACTTCCAGATTTCTGACCGTCGTGGTATCACCGCCATACTGTCCGGGCATCCGCTTTCCCTTGGTGACCTTGGCCGGCCAGGCGCTGCAGCCGATAGATCCGGGCCTCCGGTGACAATGGCCGCCGTGGGTCTCCCGTCCGCCGCTGAAACCATGGCGTTTGATTACGCCGGAAAATCCGCGCCCTTTGGAGGTTCCTGTAACATTGACCTTTTCGCCGATGGCAAAGATTTCAGGCCCGATGGCCTGCCCCACCGTGTAGTCTTCCGGGTTGTCCACCTGCACTTCCTTCAACTTGGCAAAGCAGGCGTCACCGCTCTTTTTAAAATGCCCTTTGAGCGGTTTGGTGGTCTTTGAGTCTTTTTTGGCGCCGAAGCCCAATTGAAGGGCCTTGTATCCGTCCGTCTTCTCATTCTTGACCTGGGTGACCACACAAGGCCCCACCTGCAAAACCGTGACAGGGATGTATTTTCCATTGGGCGCGAACAGAGAAGTCATGCCCAGTTTTTTTCCTACCAGTCCTTTACACATCTCTCTTATCCCGTGTTAAAGTTTGATCTCCACATCAACGCCAGGAGACAGATCAAGCTTCATGAGCGCGTCTACGGTCTGCTGGGTCGGTTCAAGGATGTCAAGCAGACGCTTGTGGGTCCGCATCTCGAACTGTTCCCTTGATTTTTTGTCCACGTGCGGCGAACGAAGGACGCAGTACTTGTTTATCGTTGTCGGCAAGGGAATCGGCCCCACCACTTTGGCACCGGTTTTTCGCGCAGTGTCAAAAATATCGCTGGCCGACTGGTCCAGCAGCTTATGATCGTAGGCTTTGAGCCGGATCCTGATCTTGGAGTTCGTTATCATCGTTATAGGCTCTCTTTTTATTCAATTATCTCGCTGACGACACCGGCACCCACCGTACGGCCGCCTTCACGAATGGCGAACCGAAGCTCCTTCTCCATGGCGATCGGCGTGATCAGGTCGGCCGTGATCGCCACGTTGTCGCCCGGCATCACCATCTCC
>NZ_JASJGN010000037.1:0-26959 GCF_033791525.1 Desulfosarcina sp. | reverse complement strand
GCTTTTTCCTTGTCGCTAAATTTGCGTTGGATAAAAACCGTAATTGCCATCATGTCCTCCTTTTATCAGAATTTAGGATATCATTTCATTAAGATGTAGAACGAATTGTTGCTATAGAGGTGGTGTTTTCAATACCATATTTTTATTTGGATCTAAGTGGTGATGTATTGAGATAAGAACCAGTTAGGTCATAATACAGATACCATAATCTGTGGATGTCAGGTCAAGTAGACCTTGTGATGCAATATAGCCAAGCGACCTTCATCTTTTGACGGATGAGGCACCCCCGGTGCCTGGGGCGAGGTCCTGCCGGCACGAGCCTGCTGGCAACCGAAGTCCAATACTCAGCGGCGATTATCCCCAAAAGCAACCATGCGGATCCTGTTCGATGACCTCCAGGATCTTTTCCAGCGAGGCTGATGAAGGGAAGGGCTGATAAGCGTGCCATTTCCCATCCGCTCGCATCCAATACAATTTCCAGGTTTTCCGGCTTTTTACGAAAGTCGCTTTGGCGATTGAACCCTCGATCTTTTTCGTCGGGTCATTCCATTGCGGCCGTATTTCAAAAATCTCAAAGCTCTGGCCGGTCACTCGGAAAGAAATGTCCAATTGACTTCTGATGTCGCCGGCCGGACGCCTGCTTTCAACAAATCGCCCGACTATCTTTTCGATTCTTTTAATTTCGAATTCACTGATTGCCATCGTTCTTATCCATGTGTCGTGATTAAAACCGCACGCATACTGGCACAATCAACCGGCTTACATTGCTATTGGTACGTTTTGCCCTCATGCCTCAGCCAGCCATCAATATGCCTTCCACTGGGATCGTGGTGCGTCCAGTGGAGAACGCCACCTTTTTCATTCCACTCATATACACCATAAAACGCGACTTTATCCCCTCCGCTCAGGCCGTTGATCCGGGGGGCCAGATCAATGTTATGCGCGATCAGCAATGTCTGGTCGCCGCTGAGCCTTAGTAAGAAACGTTGATGTCTCGACCCCTTGTTATCATCAGGCAATATCTTGATTACCACGCCATCTCCTTGCACTTGAAGAGCGCTTTGCCTGTTTTCATAGGCGTTTTGCAGAACGCGGTCAACGTTTGGTGTCGATGACGACCGTCCGGGTAATGAAACACCCCGCTCGTGAAGGGTTCCGTAAGCTAATAACGCGATAACCGCCAGGAAAATGTATTTCTTCATTTTTGGTTTACCAGTCAATCGGGAAATAGTCCTTTAAAAATTTACCACACCAGTGTTTACCGGTATTGATACCATTAAAAAATGGATCACATACCCGCGCGGCACCATCAACGATATCCAGCGGCGGCTGAAAATCATGCAGATCCTGTTTGCGTCTGGATAGTAGGGCCGGATCCTCATCGGTTACCCAGCCAGTATCCACGGCGTTCATAAAAATACCATGCTTGGCAAGCTCGCTGGCCGACGTATGGGTCAACATATTGAGTGCCGCTTTGGCCATATTGGTGTGGGGGTGACGCTCTCCTTTTTTAAAACGCATGAACTTGCCTTCCATCGCCGAGACATTCACGATATGTTTTTGGCCCGTGTTGTCCTTTTTCATTAACGGTACCAGCTTGTTGCATAACACAAAGGGTGCGACCGCGTTGATCAGCTGTATTTCAAGCATTTCAGCGGTCTGGATTTCGCCGAGTTTAAGCCGCCAGCTGTTGGTGGTCCTTAAATCAACCTGCTGCAGGTCCACGTCCAATTCTCCCTTGGGGAAAACCGTATCCGCAGGCAAGGTGTGATCATAAGCGTAGGGTATTTGAGATAGTTGTGCAGACGCTCTCAATCCGATTCCCGGCAGATTCTCATGCCAGGAGACAGGCGGGGCCGGTTCCGATTCCAGATCGGGGACAGCCAGAGCGGTTAACTGGTCAGCACATCGTTGATGGCTCATCATCAGCCGTTGGGCATTTTCGGGAAGCTCATGCAGCGCCTTGGTCTCATTGTCCATCAAGTGGGCATAAAACCCTGGCGGACGGCGCACGGTCTGGGCGGCATTGTTGATTAAAATGTTTAGTCGTTCATAGGTGTGTTCAAGATGGGTGCAAAAAAGCTCCACGCTGGGGGTATGTCGCAAATCCAGTCCATAAATGTGTAACCGGTCCCCCCATTCGTCAAAATCTTTTTCCTTGGAATACCTTAACGCTGCATCGACAGGAAAGCGGGTGGTTGCAATAACCGTGGCACCGGCATTTAGCATCATCAATGTTGCCTGATAGCCAATTTTCAATCGTGATCCGGTTATCAGGGCGACCTGTCCCTTCAGATCCGCTGTCTGGAAACGTTTCTGATAATTCAGTTTTGCGCAGCTGGGACACATGCTGTCATAAAAGAAATGCAGTTGGGTAAACTCCGCTTTACAGACGTAACAATTTCGAGGCGATTGCAATACCAACTTTTCTTTTTTCGAATCGATGTGACCCGAGAGTTGTAAAGGCGCCGAAAATACAGCCTCCTGCCTAGCTATGCGAATCCCGGTTGCCGCCCTTGCCTTTCGTTCCGCAGAAGCCGTTTTTTCTCTTTTGATTTTACGAACGGCTTTATTGCGTTGTTTTAACTGGTGGTAATCCGGTCTGGACAGTTGGCCTGCGATTTTTACTAGTTCTATTTGTTTTTCTCTTGGCAGTGTTACAAACGCTTCATCGTTATTTACCATATGCGTGAGTATACGAATACAATGATCAATTTCTTTGGTTGCATAGCGCTGGTTATTGTCGATATCCACGTTTAGATCCTTGAAGTTAGTATCCTATTTTTTTGCTGTGTACAGCTTGGTTGCCTGCCCTCTATTGGACCTTTCTCAATAGTATCTTGATCCGTGGACTCTACTTTATTTCAAAACTTTTTTCAATGATTGAAAATAGTTACTGATTCCATTGTGTTTTTTACAACTTTTTGTGGAAGGCTGATCGATAGCCGACAACAATCAGTCTTTGCCCAGGGATGAGCCGCGATAACGAGCGTATTCTCCGCCGCTCTCGGCGGGGAAGCTTCAATTATCCTGCGCGACGCTGTCAAAGCGGTCATTCCTGTGAACAGGCAACGCAGAGAGGGTATAGTAGTGTTATATTTTGGGAAACGTTGGCATTTTTATTGCTGTTCCCAACAAAATGAATGTCGGCTTGCTGGACGATGGATGAGATTAGGGAAGAGGAACTGACCGGCCAGCGCTTTCACGGTATAGCCGAACGCTGGATGATTCGTTCTGATTTGATGGTTTCCAACAATTATATTGATCGAATTTCCGAACCGAATGGTTGAGATTGTCTATGATTTCATTTTTCCGTTATAAAAGAAACGGCCTGCCATATGGCTTGATTACCGTCCATGAATTCCTGGTTCGCGACATCTTCAGTTATTTTGAAAAAAGCCGCTTTGTCCGAAAAAAAACCCGAAATGCCCGCAAAGCCATCAACGCCGCGCTGCGGTTTGCCAGGAAAAAGAAGACGTATCCCAGCAATAAGACGGCGGATGCACTGGATGCTTTAGGACAAATGCAGGATGAATTAGAATACACGCACAAGGTGATTTTGACGGCTTTTGAGGAAGCGGAAAACATTATTAAGATGATTAAGCAGGAAAAAGTAGGGGAAATGATCCCGTTAGTAGAAAAAGCAAGAGAACAATTCAAAAACCATGACCTTGAGGGTGGGATGGCGCTATTGAAAGAAGCTCAGGAAAAGCTGAAAGACAGGTTTCTCCCAATAAGCAGAAAGGAGGCTCTCGCAGGGCTCGACAGTAATATCAAGAAACTCAAGTATGAACTGATGGAAAGAAAAAACAGATAGTCAAAGAAAAAAACTGCCTTAACCATTCATTTAAAAACTGATTTCATAATATGCGCTCGTATTTTTAATAAAAGCCAATTACCTGTGGTTGCAAGCTATAACCAATTGCCCCACCGTGTTCTCTTTCAGTCTTGAAATGCGTGGCTCAGATCGTTGATCAAATCGGCTGCATCCTCCACTCCCACCGAGAGTCGGATCAACGCATCGCTAATACCAAGTGCGGCCCGCGTTTCAGGCGGCACCGAGGCGTGGGTCATTATTCCAGGGTGTTCGATCAAACTCTCCACACCGCCTAAACTTTCGGCCAAGGCAAAGAGCCGGCAGCGTTCCAGGAATTGCCGCGCCGCCTCCAGGCCGCCCTTGATGAAGAAGGTAATCATTCCGCCGAAACCCGGCATCTGCCGAACAGCCAATTCGTGTTGGGGGTGGCTGGTTAGCCCCGGGTAGAGCACGTGGTCCACGCTGCGGTGCGTTTCCAGCCACTGGGCAATCTTATGAGCATTTTCGCAATGCCGCTGCATCCGCAAGGCAAGGGTTTTTAGGCCGCGCAACGCCAAAAAGCTGTCAAAAGGTCCTGCGATGGCCCCCACGGCGTTTTGAAGGTACCCTAGCCGCTCGGCCAGTTCATTGTCGTCGACCACGACTGCGCCGCCGACAACATCTGAATGACCATTGAGGTATTTGGTGGCTGAATGCACCACGATATCGGCACCGTACTCCAGCGGTCGCTGCAGATAGGGCGAGGCAAAGGTGTTGTCCACCACAAAGAGCAGATTGTTGGCCTTGGCCACGCGGGCCACTGCCGCCAAATCCACCAGGGTAAGCATCGGGTTGGTGGGCGACTCCACCCAGATCATGCGCGTTTCCGGCCGGATCAGAGGCGCAATTGCAGCCGGATTGGACAGGTCGGCGAAGGAAAAAGTCAGCCCGGCAGAGCGTTGGCGAACTTGATCGAACAGTCGGAAGCTGCCGCCATAGAGATCGTTCATCGCCAGTACGTGGCTTCCTGAGTCGATGAGTTCCAAAACGGTGGCAATGGCAGCCATGCCCGAGGCGAAGGCGAAACCACGGCTGCCGGATTCCAGGTCGGCCAGGCATCGCTCGTAGGCTTGGCGGGTCGGATTCTGGCTTCGCGAGTATTCAAAACCCTGATGTACGCCAGGACTTTGCTGAACGTAAGTGGATGTAGCATAGATGGGTGTCATGATGGCGCCGGTGCTGGGGTCCGGTGTTTGCCCCGCATGAATGGCACGGGTGGCGAAATTTAACAGTCGATCTGGATTGCTCATGCTGGTCCTTCCATTGAATTTTCATAGTTGACGGTGGTATTCTCGCGCAGTTGCTTGCGAAGATAATTGAGTACATCGCTCCGGGTTATCAATCCCAGGAATCGTCTGCCATCCATTACTGCCGTATAGGGCACCGCCTTAAGCCGGGAGACCAACCGGTCGATCGGCATAGCCTTATCCACGCAATGCACCGAGGTCTGCATGGCGTCTTTGACAAGCGCAGTCATGCGATCAGGCGCACCATAGACGTATTGGATGATATCTTCCTCGGTCAACACGCCCACCAACCGGTCACCGTCCATAACCGGTAGCTGAGAAAATCCGGCGTTGCGCAGGCGATTATGGGCGGTAGTCAGAATGTCCTCGGAACCCACGCACAGGGTGGCGTGCAATTCATGGCGACGGCCGATCAAATCACGCAAGTCGTCGGTGGGTTTTCGTGAAAAAAATCCCTCATCTTCCATCCAGAAGTCGTTGAAGAGTTTTGACAAATATTTATTTCCGGTGTCACATGCAAAAGTCACTACGCGCTGTGGAGTCGGCTGTTCGCGACAGTATCGTAAGGCCGCGGCCAGGCAGGTGCCGGTTGAAGATCCGACCAACAGTCCTTCCACTTTCAAAAGCTGTCTTGCGGCGGCGAAAGATTCGGCGTCGGTGATACTGAATGCTTTGTTTGTGAAAGACAGATCGCAGATCGGAGGAAGAAAGTCTTCACCAATGCCCTCCACCAGCCAGGAAGCTTCGGGGCTTTGCAATTTGCCCGTGTTCACGTAGCCGGCAAGTACGGATCCTACGGGGTCGGCCAGAACAATGGTCACATGCGGAGCTACGCGCCGGAAAAATGTACTTAAACCGGTAATGGTGCCTGAACTGCCCACTCCCAGGACCACGGCGTCGAGATCATGGTCCATCTGTTCCCAGATTTCAGGGGCAGTTGTCTCCTCATGCGCCTTCGGGTTATCAGGGTTGCCGAACTGATTGATGAAAAAAGCACCCCGTTGCCTGGCAATATGTTCGGCCATATCCTGGTAGTACTCAGGATGGCCTTTGTCTACGTCCGAACGGGTCAGTATCACCTCTGCGCCCATGGCTCGCAGATTGAAAATTTTTTCCTGGCTCATCTTATCGGGCAGCACCAGAATGAGATTGTATCTCTTTTGCGCCGCCGCCAGAGCCAATCCAAGACCGGTATTCCCCGCAGTGGCTTCGACAATGGTGTCCCCCGGTTTGATGTCGCCACGATTTTCAGCTGCCGCGATCATGGAAATGCCGATGCGATCCTTGATGGAGCCGCCGGGGTTCATCAGCTCTAGTTTCAGAAAAAGGCGGCACGGACCCGTGTCGATGTTGTTCACTTCCAGCATGGGCGTCTGGCCGACCATCTCGAGCACATTGGTGTAAATCTTCATGTCCCTGCCTTTCGTCCGTCTGATGAGATCATTACCTTCGATTTGTCTAAGGCGATCACATGCACCAGGGCATTGGAGTCGTTTCATTAACATGACACATGAAACCAAGCCCGTAAAGAGACCCATTGGAAACTACGGGTTGGGAGGGCATCAGGTTGGGCAGCACGGCCGGGGTACATGACGGCCAATGCCGCCTCGATGGCATGCTTGAACGGATGGAATACGATTAAGACTGGCAGGGTCCTTCATTTTTCGCGGTTGATCCCGGATCGTCGGCCCATGGTGGAATGCATTCGGGGTTGTGTGTAACCGTTTTTTTGAGGAGTATGAACCATGGATAGAATTCAGGAATCAATCGGGGCGTTGATAATTAAAGAGGTTCTTTTAAGAGGATATGCGGCCAAGCAAAGCCATATGTGTAAGCGTTGTGCTAAGCCCGCCAGGTCATTCAGGATGCCTCATTCGAAACAGGAACTCAGTATTTCGTCAATCTGCCAGGCTTGTCAGGGCTATTATTTTTCTGATCAGCGAACCATACCCCAACGATAAAGCACGCTACCCGGCGGTGCGCGTCTGCGCCGATTCGGCACCTCCACCTTTTTCGGCGGAGATTTTTCGAATCACATATTCGGCTTGTTTATAGTGGATATACAGATGCAGCCCGAACATACAGTTCCAGTTGTGGGCATCGAATCGGCCGAAGATCGGATGAGGTGTCCGCAAACCTCTCCGAAGTCTGCCAAGGCTTGGAATCATCTGCAAATGATCTTCCACCGAAGCGCGGAATATCTGAATCTGCGCTTCTCCGGGATTGCGGGAAGGCCGCACGTCCCTTTTCATGTCAATGGCACCGGCACCTTCCGGTTCCTCACCTCGAACCAAACTCTGAATGATGGACGTGATACCTCGATTCACGATGGCGTTGTGTTCAAGGATCATGAAGAAAGACCAGTTGCGCATCTCTTCATCGACACCCGGCATGCGCGGAACCTCGACACGCACCGCGCCATGCTCACGCTTTATCTGCTGTGAGAGTGCCAGGTAGGCGTCGAGCGATCTTCGAATCTGCAGGGACACTTTATTTCGGCTCGTCAGCGCAAAACGAGTCCTGACCGCCATCTTTATTAACAGATTGCGCATTCTCAGGCCTGGCTGTCATCACGACCCGATGCGGCGGAATGGTGAACGGGGGCTGAATAGGACTCCCTTCGGGAAGCGGTGACGGCGCGGTTGGCGATATCCTGAACCTTTTCGTAGGCCAGTTCACTCTTTTTGGAAAGATCTCCGATTTGGGCTGCCTGTGACGACACCACCTTTTCGAGTGCCTCGATTTTTCCCAAAAGGACGTTCCTTTCACCTTCGAAGCGGGCTTCCATGAGGGCATTGTCGCCTTTAAAATCCCTTGTGAGCCGGTCCGTGGTCTGGGTCACCGCCGTCTGGATGCTGGCTTCATTGCGTTTGGGAAAACTCTCCACCTCTGTTTGCAGGGCCGCCATCTCTCTTTCACGGCCGGCAATGGCTTCTTCACGGGTATCGAGCGCGTCCGTTCGCTGCCGGATGTCGTTTTCGAAATCACTGCGCTTGACGGCGAGCTCCTTTTCAAGGGCCTGGAGTTCGTCTTCCAAGGCGTTTTTTCGCTGCGCATGTTCCCGGGCAGAGGCATACTCGTGCTCTTCCTTTTCCCGCTGGCGCTGTTTGCCGAGCGCGTCCGCCTGCTCCTTGACCTGCCGGTCGTGGTCGGCCTTTTCTCGCTGCCACTGGGTGCGCCTTTCCTGCATTTCTGCTTCAAACGCTGCCTTCTGGGCCTCCATGTCCTGCCCGAACTGCTCTTTTTTCACCCGTTGGGAATCGATCAGGGCTGCCAGGTCGGAAGCGGCCGTCTCCACTTCGTAGATGGTATCCAGCTCACCTTGCTTGGTTTCGATGGCGGACTTGATTTTGCGATAGGTCTCGATTTCGGTTTCGAACCGTTCTGCCAGGTCGGTTAATTCGCGGCTGATTGCCCCACGCAGTTCGTGAAGGCGCGTTACGGGATCCTGCGCCGCCTCGGAATCGGCCGTTGCCTCGGCCACTTTATTTTCCAACCGTTTTCGGGACTTCTCAGCATCCAACAGATTCTTGTTTAGACTATCGAAGCGCTTTTTGGCCGCTTCATAGGCCTCAAGCAGTTCCTTTTTAGTGTTGGCCATGGAGACATTGAGGATATCGGTTGGGTCAGTCATTGCAGTGTCCTGTCGGTAGGTGGTTTTTGGTTATTATTGGTTCTAACGCTATCCAGCCTGCGATCGATGATTGCGCGGCGTTTATAGAAACTGCCTGAAGGGCAGCTCACTTCATCGGTTCCATTCCGACTTTTGCGATGTTTTGAGTATAACTAGTGTCCGTCCAGAAATAGGCAGTTTGGGTCGAGATCAAGGCTTTCGAAAAATTTTACCGGAGGCATATGTTTGATATTCCGAGGATAAAATTTTTCGAATAACGCTGATATCGGGCAAATCGGTCATTTATGGATGGGCACTAACTATTTGTGTAGATAGAAATGCCGTACCATGGACCATGTCCGTAGTCAATCGGGACTTTCACGTGATCGCCGAGGGTTCTGCGGGAGGATTGAACCCTCCCCGCGGCCCCGATGAGCGGGATCTTTGCTTCGCGCCAACAAGCGACGGGGAATGTGCTCGCTGTCGCGGTTCACTTTTCAAATGGGTGCTCTTCTTTTTCAGGCCGCAGCCCTTGCATTATTAAATGGATTGGATATCCTGGTCCGGCAGTCCACGAAACGACTAAAGGAGATGGTTGGGAGGACAGCAGGTTTAAAAAAGTTGTCATAGAATCCAACCTATTCATCAGATTGATCTAAAAACGAGTTATTCTTGAGGAATCAAATAGTTGACTATCCCACGGCCATGGTGGTCGCAATGGGACTGATTGGATTGGCCACTGCCGCCTTTGCCGGTGATTTCGATGGCTCAACGCCATTGTCTGGAACCGTCGGTAAAGTTATTGAAATCAATCGATACAGAATTGCCGACGATGTTGATCCTGACACCGTCGGTCTTCCGAGAAAATTCCTGATTGATTTCAACGCCAAGGTCCTTCGCCCCTCAAATGACAGCCTGGTGAGAAGGACGATTTCATTTGATAGCGTTGTGTTTGTTGAGAACAAGACAATTATCCAAGGCATCGATGAAGGGGTCGAGGGCGTAGAGGATGGTTTGGCCTGGAGCCTGACAATATCCAAAAAGGACGGAAGCGTCGTTCTTTCCGCATCAGGCAATGGCGTGGCCTATGTTGTGTTTGGTGTGTGCACACCCATCAAAGCAAATCCATAGGTGGATCAGCTTTGTTTTTAATAAAAGGTCTTTTTCGCGGTGGCCTCAATGCTGCCGCACACTTATTATCCAGAAAGCTGCCGCCGATAAACGGTTGCAGCCGTTAATCGAGATATCGTAAGCTCAATTAATCGACGGCATGATTGGATACTTTTCTGCCCTGGCATCGTCGAGAAGCAGCCGACGTCTCAAAAAAACCGCTTTATTGCCTTGTTGCCGGAATAATATTTTTTTTGATATAAATGGAGGCCCTTGAGAAAATCGAAACAGTAAAGCTCGCTTTAAGCGATATTGAAAAATACAGTGCTATTATAATTCTAAATATTGAGGTGGTGGGTTCAATATATTCCAGTGCAAGTTACTTCTGAGGAACTGAATCTATCAAGCCTGCTCTATACGGCAGATTAAGATGCGACCCATCATTCCTTCACGGTTGCGGAATCAGTCCTGGCTGGCGGCGGTGATGTTGTTTTCACCCTGGCTGTTGGCCATTGTTCTCAATTTGCCCCTGCTGAGGCGCCAATCGATCATGGTTCTGACCCTGCTGCCCGGATTGGCAGTGGCCGTTCATGTGCAGCATCAATTGTCTCGTCATCTGGAGGGTAACCATCGCCTCGGTGAAGAGGGCCGGCTGTACACCACCCTTGGAGCCGCCAACTGGATTTCCCTGTTGCGTGCCGGTGCGATTGTTTCGCTTGCCGGACTTTTGCCGATGACACTGCTGCCGGGACACGGATTGCCAAATGGCCTTAGCTGGGCTCCGGGACTCGTCTATCTCGGGATCGCTTTAGCCGACCTGCTGGACGGGTTGGTGGCCAGGCGGCAGAAGCGGGAGACTGAACTCGGTAAACGGTTGGACGTCACAACCGACGCCGCTGGTCTTTTGGTGGCGTCGTTATTGGCTGTCAACCTCGGTCGCTTACCGGCCGTCTATCTCCTGGTCGGGCTGGCCTACTACCCATTCATCTTCGGGATCTGGCTGCGGCAGAACCGGCGTCAGCCGCTGGTCGCTTTACAACCGCGGCCCTATGCGCGAATCATCGCCGGTTTCCAGATGGGATTGGTGGGAATGGCACTCCTACCCATCCTTCATCCGACATTCACCGTCGTTGCCGCTTATATTTTTATGATGCCGCTGCTGGTGGGTTTTTTGCGAGACTGGCTGGTGGTCTCATGTCGGGTGGCCACCGATGGCAACCAGCAAACAGCCATGGAACGCCGGGTCGGTGTCTTGTGGATGAGGCGTATGCCTTTGGTGTTGCGCTTAACTATACTCGTTTGTGGTGCCGCCACACTGGTTGGAGGTGGTGTTTACCCAGTCCATCCGCCCTGGCATCTGGCTTTAGGTATTGGCTGCCTGTTTATCGGAATTGCTCTTATGGGGCGCAGTGCCGCACTTTTTCTAACGTTGTTGCTCGGCAGCAACCTGTCACCATTCGGGATGTCAATGTCCGCCATGATCCTTTTCGGTTCCTCCGCCACCCTGATGCTGACCGGCACCGGCGCCTTGTCGCTCTGGGCCCCGGAAGAAAGGCTCCTCTATCGGCGAAATGGCAAGAAGGTGACGGCTTGCAGCGAGACCCAATGACCATTCCCCGCCAATCACCGAATGCGGATTCAAGCCAATCGTCAGCCGTCAGGCGCGGGATACGGAAAAGTTGGCGCTGGCTGTTGTTGATCTTCGGTCTGGCACTGGCCTGGCACGCCCTGAGGGGGGTGGCATGGGCCGAGGCATGGGGAATGCTGGTCGGGCTCGGCCCTTGTGCCATCCTGAGCATTCTGGTGATCAACCTACTTATGCTGCCCGTGATGACCACTCGATTGTGGCTGCTTCTGAGGACCCTGGACCGTCCGGTCGGGTTGCTATCTGTCTGTGCCTATCGCTGTGCGGCCAACGCCGTCAGCTATCTCACCCCTGGCCCGCATTTCGGCGGCGAACCGCTTTTGGTTTACCTGCTGCACAACCGGCACGAGATCCCTCTGGCCGCTGCGACGACAGTGGTGGCCCTGGACCGTCTACTTGAGCTTATAGCCAGCCTGGTTGTCCTCACCCTCTGCCTCATCGCGATTGCCTTGGCCGGGGGCGGCCCCTTTGCCGGGAGCCACGAGGTCGGCATAGTCATTGCCATAATGGCGGTTTTTGCCGCCCTCCTGGCAGCTCTCTTTACCGGCGGGAGACCGCTTGCACGACTCGTTTCACTGGGCGGAAGGTTTGGCAGAATCAGGCCATGGCTGGAAGTCGTCAACCAAGGCGAGGCCATGGCGGAAGCCCTTTTTCAGCAGCATCGCCGCCAATTCTTTTTGGCCAACTTGCTCTCCTTGGGTCACTGGCTCGGGGTCTTCGCAGAATTTTGGCTAATGGCCTTCTTGCTTGGCTTTCCTTTGTCGTTTGGGCACTTGACCGCGATAGTGGTCGTCGCCCGCCTTGCCTTTCTGACACCTTTACCGGCGGGTATCGGTGTTTTGGAATCGGCGCTGCCCTGGTTGACGGCAACCCTTGACCAGGGGAGTGCCCTTGGCCTCAGCCTCTGCCTGATCATCCGGTTTCGCGACGTGCTATTCAGCCTGGCCGGCTTGCTTCTGACGTTGAATTATTTGACTTGTCGGGGAAAGGCCGATATCATCAATCACAGGTCAGGGTGACAGCAGGCTAAATGATCGCTTAAAGACTCACATAAAGGTGGAGTAACACGTGTGTTGCAATCCTGCCGGTCCGAATTTGTACGCCGCCATCAAGGGATATGCATGAATAAGCGACCACCGCACGACACCTCGCTCCGCTGTGGACTGAACACCCCGGCAACCATCGGAGGCGGCACCCCCGGTTGCCATCCGGAACAATGGTTCGCCCAATGGCCGCTCCAAGCCGAGGAATTCCTGGATCGTCATCATCGACCGCTGGTCACTGTTTCCTACGCCCAGAGCGTGGATGGCAGCATTGCCACCCGGAACCATGAACAGCTCCTGTTGAGCGGCCGGCAATCCATGGTCATAACCCACCGCATCCGCGCCACCTGCGACGCCATTGTTATCGGAATCAACACCTTGCTGGTCGATGACCCCCAGCTCACGGTTCGTCTCGCGGAAGGGGCAAGCCCCCAGCCTATCGTTCTTGACAGCAATCTGCGCATTCCCTTGCATGCCCGACTCCTTGACCGCACCGACCACCGATGTTGGCTGGCTTGTACCGGCAATAAAGATCCTGATCGCGTCGGCGCGATCGAGGGCCGGGGGGCTGAGATCATCCGCTGCCACCGCGACCGCCAGGACAGGGTTGATCTGCCCAACCTTTTGCATCTCCTGGCCGAGAGAGGGATCAGGA
The DNA here is from genome assembly GCF_033791525.1 of Desulfosarcina sp. Lineage (GTDB taxonomy): Bacteria > Desulfobacterota > Desulfobacteria > Desulfobacterales > Desulfosarcinaceae > Desulfosarcina. The sequence continues at coordinate 13,790 of NZ_JASJGN010000037.1, read as the reverse complement.
GCGTCATGGTGGAGGGTGGCGGCCAGGTGATCACGAGCTTCATTAAGGCGCGTCTGGTTGATCAGATGATCATCACCATCGCCCCCCGCTTGGTGGGAGGCTTACCGGTGCTGGATCGGCCCGCGGCGGACAACGGTTCTTTTTTGCATCTAAGTTCAGTGACTTACCAATCCTGCGGCCCGGATATCATTCTTTGGGCCCAACCGCAATGGCAGGATCTGTGAGGCAGCATCGATTAGAGTTTGTGGAGCCGGGACGGGTCGTCGTGAAGATCGGACCGGTTACTCGACCAGCTGCCGATCAGGTCCTGGTCCGGACTCGCTGTTCGGCTATCAGCCCGGGAACGGAGATGCTGGTCTACCGAGGCCAGTGGCCACCGGGAGTCGCCGTGGATGCCACGGTTGAAGCCTTGGCCGGACCTTTTTCCTATCCCCTGGCCTATGGCTATAGTGCGGTCGGTCGGGTGATCGAACAGGGCGGGGCGGTAGCCGATGACTGGCTTGGCCGCCGAGTATTCGCCTTCCACCCGCACCAGGACCACTTTTGTGCCAGGCCTGCCTCCCTTCACCCCATTCCCGATGATCTGGACGATGAGAGTGCCCTTTTTCTGCCCACCATGGAGACTGCGGTGAACTTCCTGCTGGATGGTCGTCCCCTGATCGGAGAGAAGATCATCATCGTCGGCCAGGGTATTGTCGGTCTCCTCACCACCTCGTTGCTCTCCCGTTTTCCGTTGGCCGCGCTGACGACCCTTGAACACCATCCGCTGCGACGTGAGGCCTCGCTCCGTTTTGGCGCCGGCGAATGCCTTGATCCTTCGGACCCGGCACTCTTTACCCGCCTGGGTGCCACCCCGGGTAACGGCGGCCAGGCGGATCTGGTATACGAACTCTCGGGCAATCCGGCCGGGCTGGATAGCGCTATTGCGCTTGCGCGCTATAGCGGCCGAGTCGTGGTTGGTTCATGGTTTGGCGCTAAAAAAGTTCATCTGGACCTGGGCTCTTTCTTTCATCGCGGCCGTATCTCCCTGATCAGTTCCCAGGTGAGTCGCATTGCCCCTGGACTGACAGGCATGTGGGCACCTGCCCGGCGCCTGAATTGGGCCTGGGAGATGCTGCGTCAGGTGCGGCCTGCCGGCTGCATCACCCACCGGTTCGCCCTGGCCGATGCGGCGTCGGCCTATGCAATGATCGACCGAAGCCCGGGAGAGACGATTCAAGTGATTTTCGATCACGGATCTGATGGAGAGATATGAAAAAGCATCATTAGTCACCAAGGAGCAAACCATCATGTACAGTCTTGGCGTACGACGCGAATTCATTGCCCGGCATTTTCTGATAGGTGGGGAGTGGGGCGATGAGAACATCGAGCATTCCCACCGCTACCGGATGGAATTGATTCTGGAGGCAATGACTCTCGACCGCCATGGTTTTCTCGTTGATATTGTCGATGTGGAGCGTCACCTGGATGAGATTACCGCCGAATTTCAGGACAAGACCTTGAATGCGCTTGCCGCCTTCAGCGGTCTCAACCCGAGTATTGAACGGTTGGCCGCCATCATCCATGCGGCTTTCCAGGAACGGCTCGCTCACCTACCCCTGGCGGCCTTGGCCGTCACCCTCTGGGAGGATGACATTGCCTGGACCTCCTACCGAACCCTGCTCTAATGCGCATCGGTTTGATCATCTATGGCAGCCTGGACACCGAAACCGGTGGCTATCTGTATGACCGGATGGTGGCCCGGGGTTTGATTCAACTGGGCCATGAGGTGGAGTTGATCAGCCTTCCCGGCGGCTCTTATCTGAGGCGGGTCGGTCACGGCCTGTTGCCCGGACGTTGCCGTTGTCTGCTGGCCGGCGGCTTCGACGTTTTGGTGCAGGACGAACTCTGTCATCCCTCACTCTTTATGGTCAACCGACGGCTTCGTCGGCAGGCCGGGCCAATTGTAGTGGCCATGATTCACCATTTGCTCTGCCGCGAACCGCGCCGGCGTTGGCAGAATGCGATGCTGGCCGTCGCCGAACGGCGCTATCTGTCCTCGGTGGACGGTTTTATCCACAACTCGGAGACCACCCGGCGGACAGTAAGGGCCCTGGTAGGTGGCGACCGCCCGGAGATTGTCGCCTATCCGGCAGGGAACCGGTTCGGCAATCCTCTCTCCGCCGAGACCATCGGCCAACGGGCCTTAGGCCCGGGACCGCTGGAACTGCTCTTTTTGGGCATGGTTATCCCGAGAAAAGGCTTGCTGCCTCTGCTCAGCGCCTTGGCCCAGGTGGACTGTGGTATATGGCGCTTATCGGTGGTGGGAAGCCTCGACGTCGACCCCGTCCATGTGGCCGAGGCCGGGCGGCTGGTCAGGCAACTCGGCCTGTCCGATTCAGTCCGCTTCCATGGCTTCTGCCAGGATGACGATCTGATCAAGGTGTTGCGCACCAGTCATCTCATTTGTATGCCATACGCCTATGAGGGGTTCGGCATCGCCGTCCTGGAGGCGATGGCCTTCGGTCTGCCGGCTATCTGCAGCCGGGATGGCGCGGCGGGCGAGACCATCAGCCATGGGGCGAACGGTTTTCTCCTGGACCCTCGCGATCTTCGGGGATTGGCGCCGCTCCTTGCCGACCTGCATCTTGATCGCGAGGCGCTGCGGCGAATGTCCCTTGCCGCCTGCGCGACCTATGTCGGGCATCCGACCTGGCAGGAAAGCGTGGCAAGCATCGATGGCTTTCTCCGGGAGATGATGGGCTGGCAGCGCCGGGGCAACGTCGCCGGTCCGGCACGAGGAGCAAATTTTGATGCAGTATGACAATTTTCCAGACAACACCATACATTCCCCCACTTTGAGGGTAAACGGAAAAAACTTTTCTTCCGGCTATCTTGCCGCTAAGAAGGCTATCGATGATCGAGCCCTCAACCGGCATGTCTGGGAGACCTTGTGTCAGGCCCTGCCGCAGGCAACCGGTCGCGCGCCTGTGAACATTATCGAGATTGGTGCCGGCATTGGCACCATGCTGGCTCGGGTCGTTGACTGGGGCTTGCTGACAGGCCCTGCTACTTATGTGATCACCGACTGTGCCGAAGACCATCTCCGGGAAGGTCGGCAATACCTCTCTAAATGGGCGGCGCAACGGGGCCATGATTTGTCCTGGCAGGACTATCGGCGCGGCCGACTGTTCACCGCCAGCGCCGACGTGTCGCTGGTTGTTGTCGTTGCCAGTGCCCAAACGGTTGCCGACGGATCCGATACGCTGGGTCGGTTTCATCTCCTGATCGCCCATGCCCTGCTTGATCTGGTAGATTTTCCCGTCTTGCTGCCGAAACTACTGATGCGGCTCGAAGATAACGGTCTGGCCTACCTCACCTGCAACTTTGATGGTGACACCCTTTTTCTGCCTGAATACCCAGGGGAGGAAGAAAAAGAGATCCTCAGGCGCTATCATGCCTCCATGGAGGCGAGAGTCTCCGGAGCGAGCACCACCGGGCGGAGACTGCTGACCTTCCTGCAACGGCCCGGCGTGACGCTCCTGGCCGCCGGTAGCTCGGACTGGCTCATTCATCCGCGAGACGGACACTACACGATCGATGAAGCGTTTTTTCTGAATGCCCTCATTGCCACGGTGAAACGGGAGCTTGTCGATAAAAACGGTCCAACACTTTCCGGCCTGAGCGCCTGGGCCGGCGTACGGCACCGGCAGGTCGAGGCGGGTGAATTGACTTTCCTGGCCCGCCATCTCGATCTCCTGGCCCGTCGTTATCGGCCCCTGCCATGATCAGCGAAAAGCGCACGTGGCCGCCGCTGCTGGTTTTCGGTTTGGCCTTCCTTTTCCTCAGCGTCCTGCTCAATGTCATTTATCCGGCCAACTCGCTTTTTTCCTGGCGGCTCCTGCTGCCGTCCATCGATGTCTGGCTGTTGCTCATTCCCATGGCGTTTGCCGCTGGTTGTGGCAAACGGCCACTGTTCTGGACCCGTTTGACGGTATGGGCGCTCTTTCTTTTCCTGCGCCTGCTGCGCATCGGCGATACCGCCGTGCCCATGTACCTCAACCGGCCTTTCAACCTCTATATCGATTCGAGTTACCTATTCGGACTCTACGACCTACTCAGGACCTCTTCCCGGTCCGGGGATTTTCTGTTGCTGTCGGTGATCGCGGTGACGGTGGCACTGGGGGCGACGGCTTCGAGTTGGTATGCCTGGCAGATGGCGGCTAGTGCGCTGGCGGTCGACCGTCTGCGTCTGGTTTTTTTAGGTGGGTCGGGCCTCATCCTTGGCGCAGCCCTGATCTCGGGATCGAAGCCAGTCGAACCGCCGGCCTTGGTCCGCCTCGGGCAGGAGATCCGCTTCGTTCAAAAGCAGTTGGAACAACAACAGGCCTTTGTCGTCCGACTGGAGCAAGTGGCCCGAGACAGAGAAGCACATCCTTTCTCCCTCAAGGGTCTGGGCGGTGCGGATGTCCTGTTGTTCATGGTCGAGTCCTACGGCCGCATTGTCTTCAGCCGGCCCCAGTACCGCCAGGCGATGGCAGCGACAATGGACCGCTTTGCCAAGGTCCTTGATCAGCAGGGCTTTGGCGCGGTTTCTACCTACTTGTTGTCGCCAACGTTCGGCGGTTCATCGTGGCTGGCTCATAGCACTCTGGAGTCCGGACTGCGGGTCGGTAATGATCTCGAATACACCTTGCTGCTGCGATCCTCTCTGCCACCCATGGCGGCTATTTTTCACAAGGAAGGCTATCGTACCGTCTCAGTGATGCCCGGTACCCGGTTTGCGTATCCGGAAGGGGCCTATTTTGGCTACCAACAGGCCTATTACGCCAGGCATTTCAATTATCGCGGCCGGACGTTTGGTTGGGCACCCATGCCGGACCAATTCGTCCTCGACTGGGTCCGACGTCAGGAATTCGATCAACGCGAGCAGCCGCGCTTCGTCCGCTATGCCTTGATCAGCAGCCACGCCGCTTTCAACATCCAGCCGCCATTTATTACCGATTGGGCTGCCATCGGCGACGGCAGCCTCTATAACGATCTGGAGCCGATCTATTTTCCGATTTACTGGCCTGATCTCAAGAATGCCGGAGATGCCTATCTTCGCTCGCTGGACTACGAATTTGCCATCCTAGGAGACTACCTCACAAAATATGTCACCGCCGATACCATGATCATCATCATGGGCGACCACCAACCCAACGTGCAGCTCACCGGCGCTGGAGAGTCCTGGTCGGTGCCGGTCCATGTCATCAGCCGTAACCCGCGACTACTGGAACCGTTCCGTAAACGCGGCTACACGCCGGGCCTGATTCCGGCCCAATCGCCCCCCCATGCCGGGATGGATACATTTTTACCAGAATTGCTGGAAGATTTCAGGTAACCGGGCAAGGCACGCTACCCGGGATGGCCAGAACTGGCGGGTCGACCTCCGACAGAGGTCAGATCCCCTTCATCTCCCTGGCTGCAAAATCCTTCACGGTTATAGGCGCAAATGGTTCTTCCCGGCTCTTCTAATTGGTCAAATCTTGCTGATGAACTGAGCGGTGTGGTCCGTCTGGGGGTTGGCGAAAAAGTCGTGCTATAAATTCAATTCGGTACAATCCTACTGGGCCATCATTGAGCGATTTATCAGGAGGTAATTCGATGATGGCCCCATCGATCAAGTCGCCTCGGAGCACATCCTCAAATTCCTAAACCGCCTCACCGAAGGCGACAAACCCTAAACCAAGCGGATCTGTTTTTCCCAGCGCTCTTCCTTTTTCAATTTTGTGTGCAACAATATTGATTCCGCACTATGGAAACCGTGCGAAAGGACCAAAAAAAATATTTTTGCGATTTTTTTCTTAAGAAGAAAACTATTTACTTGATATTTTTGTGAAGACAAAATTATAAGAGTTTTTAATTTCTGTGAAAATAAGATTTAGATGGAGGTGTTTTTTGGATAAAACAATTCTTGACGCTGTGGATAACGAAATCATTCGTCTGCTAACAGAGGATGGGCGCATGCCGATTGGTGAAATGGCAAAAAAGCTTAATGTTACCGCGCCGACCATTCGAAGCAGGATAAAAATTTTAGAAGAGAAAGGTTTATTCAAAGTGTCAGGTTTTGTTGATCCCAGCCGACACCAAGACATGATAACTGCTTTGGTCGCCATGAGCATCCAGTCAAAAGGACATCTGGATAAAACCTTGGACAAAATATCCAAGCTTCCAAATGTCGCATGGGCAGGTGTGGTCGCTGGACGCTACGATATCATTGCCGAGGTTGTCTGTGTTGGCGGGCAGGACGAATTGTATCAATTTACCACTGAAACAATCCTAAAACTTGGCAATGTCGTCAGAAGTGAATCCTTTATCATTATGAAATCCCGGCAAAACTGGTTACGTCTTCCTGAAGGTGTGGGAAATATATAAGTGAGAAATCGTGAGGTAAATTAAAGTTTTAATATCCGAGCATGTCGCCGAAAATTGAGCATATTAGAGATCCGCGAAAAGGGTTATTAAAAGCAATTTCTAATCACTCACTCAAAGAAATCAGGAGACTAACAACATGAACATTGCTGTATTGGGATCCGGAAACGGGGGCTGTGCCGTTGCATTCGACTGTGCGGCCCACGGCCATCAGGTCAGTCTGTTTGATTTTCAACAATTTCCGGACAGTATTAAGGCTGTCCAGAAAAACGGAGGCATCCACTGCGAGGGAATGCTTGAAGGATTTCAGCCGCTGGTTTATGCCGGGCACGAGATCGAAAAAACCTTGGATGGGGCCGATATTATTTACGCCGTCGGCCCGGCGTACAGCACCAGACCCTTTGCCAAGGCCTGCAAGCCGCACCTCAAAAAAGGGCAGATCGTGATCGTGTGCCCGAGTTCCTGCGGGGGCGCCATCGAGTTCAAAAACGGCGCCGGTCTGGATCTTCGGGATGATGGCATTGTCGTTGCTGAAACCTCAACGCTGCCTTACGCCGTGAGACTGCTTGAACCGGGCAAAGTCCGGATTTTCAACAAGCTCAAAGGCGGGTTGCTGCTGGCGGCGGTTCCGGCAAAGAAAACCGGTTATGTGCTGGAGCAGGTACGCGATGTCTATCCGACGATGAGCGCGGCAAAGAACGTACTCCAGACCAGCTTACAGAACGGTAACCCGGTCATCCATCCTGCGATTACGCTCATGAATGTCGCGCTGATCGAGCGCACAAAGGGTGATTTCGACTTTTATCACCAGGGCGTCACGCCTGCGGTCGGCAGGCTGGTCGAAGGGGTTGATAGAGAACGGATCGCCATCGGGAATAAATTGGGCGTGGAGGTCATTCCCGATCCGGAATTAGGCGTCATCCAAGGCTATATGACAGAAGCCACGTATGACAACGGATTTAACACCGCACCGGGATTCGCGGGGGTCAAAGCCCAGCCCAGTCTGGATTACCGGTATTTCAATGAGGATGTGGGATACGGTCTGGTGTTCCTTCAGAAACTGGGGGAACAGGTCGGGGTAGAGACGCCGGTGATTTCTGCTGTGATCACACTGGTTTCGCTGTTGATGGAACGAGATTATGTGGGTGAAGCCAGGCGCACGATGGAAACTTTAGGACTCTCAAAATATTCTGCAGAAGAATTGGAGAAACTGTTGGCGTAAAAAATTCAATTATGGAGGCGCTCATCGATCAGGCCCGTAAACTGACCCTGACGTTGAGGGCGTTTCGAAACGATCAATAGAAAACATTTCCTGCCAGCCGACAAAAAAACCGCCTGCCTGATTCCGTTAGTGCGTGAGAATTTTACTGATGAACTGAGCTGCGCGGTCCGTCTGGGGATTGGCGAAAAAGTCGTGGGGGTTTCCGGTTTCCACCAGAGAGCCCTCGTCCATGAAAATGACCCGGTGGGCCACCTGCCGGGCAAAACCCATTTCGTGGGTGACCACACACATGGTCATGCCTTCGCTGGCCAGTTTGACCATCACATCCAGCACTTCGCCGATCATCTCGGGATCCAGGGCGCTGGTGGGTTCGTCGAAGAGCATAATCTTGGGCGACATGGCCAGCCCCCGGGCGATCGCCACCCGCTGCTGCTGGCCGCCGGAAAGCTGAGTCGGGTGCGCGTCGGCCTTGTCCGCTAATCCTACACGATCCAGTTTTTCATGTGCCAACGCTTCGGCATCGGCGCGCTTCATTTTTCTCACATTGATCGGCGCCAGGGCGACATTCTGCAGGGCCGTCATGTGAGGGTAGAGGTGAAACTGCTGAAAGACGAATCCGATTTCCGCGCGCAGCTTGGTCAAGTTGGTGGAGTGGTCATGCAGCGGCGTGCCGTCCACGAACAGTTCCCCTTTCTGGAATTTCTCCAAACGGTTGATGCAGCGGATGAGGGTGGACTTGCCCGATCCGCTGGGGCCGCACACGACCACCACTTCTCCGGAAGTTACATGCAGATCAATGTCCTTGAGGACATGCAGTTTGCCGAACCATTTGTTGACACCGTTGAATTTGATCATGTGTTTCTTTCCGATTGACTGTGATACTAACTGTTAAAGCATAACCTGTTGAGTGGCCATTTTCTTTTCTAGCCGGTTGGAGAGCCGGATCAGCGGATAGGAGATGGAAAAATAGAGCAGGCCCACCAGTGAGAAGACCATCAACCCTTCCGGAATCCGATTCACGGTCACCCATCCCACCCGGGTCAATTCCACCACACCGATGACCGACACCACCGATGAATCTTTGATCAGCAGCACATATTGGCCCACCAGGGGCGGCAGGATGGTCTGCAGGCTCTGGGGAATGACGACATAGCGAAGCTGCTGATACAGGTTGAGCCCCGACGACGAGGCCGCTTCCCACTGCCCTTTAGGGACGGCCTTGATGCCGCCGGCCACGATTTCACAGATGAAGGCTGTCCCCAGGATGGTCAAGGCGATTACTGCTGCCGGGAATGCGTCCAACTGGATGCCCCACTCCGGCAGGATGAAGAAGACAATGAAAATCTGAACCACGAAGGGCGTTCCCCGGATGACGGCCACGTAGACACCGACGATGGCCACGAGAAACTTGTTTTCCGAGGCGCGCACCAGGCCCAGCAGCAAACCGAGAATAGTCGCCAACACCAAGCTGATGCCCGCCACGGCAACGGTCATCCACAGCCCTTTCAGGAAAAAGGGATAAATTTCGATCAACCGCTGGAAGTAAAAGAGCATCATGGTTAGTAGGCCTCCCTGAAGATGAGCTTTTTCTGTGACCAGTCGGCCAGGGATTTCAGGACGAAGTAGATACACAGGTAGAAGAAGGCTACGGTGAAAAAGGCCTCCGAGGGCATGAAGCGCTCGGAGGTGAGCGTCTGCCCGATGCGGGTCAGCTCCAAGACCGAAATCAGGGAGAGCAGGGAGGAATCCTTCACCAAAACGATGGCCTGCCCCAGCAGCGGCGGCACCGTTACCCCAAGAGCTTGGGGCAGGATGATGAAGCGCATGCGCTGCAAGTAGTTCAGTCCCGACGAGATGCCCGCTTCGATCTGGCCGTTGGGCACCGAGGTCATCCCCGCCCGCACAATTTCGGCGATGTAGGCACCGCTGTTGAGCATCAGAGCAATGATGCCCGTCTGAAGCTCCGGTACCCGCAGGCCCAGGGTGGGCAGGCCGAAATACAAGAAATAGATCTGAACCAGCAGGGGGGTGGAGCGGATGGATTCGATGTAAGCGATGGCCAGGCCGCGAACGGGTTTCCACGGCGACAGCCGGCCGGCGCAGGCGATAATGCCGGCCATCAGGGCCAAGAAGAGCGAGACGATGGATATCAGGAAGGTGTTGCGCAACCCCTCCATAAAAAGCGGCATATACTCCCAGATGATCCTGAAATTAAACCCTTCGAGCATGATTCATCCTTTTGGAGCGTGCCCAAGGGAAGAAGGGATACCCCTTCTTCCCTTGGTTGGTTCAGGAATTATACTTACCCAACGAGCGCCACCGACGATCTGGGCAGCAACCCTTCAATACCCTGAAAGCGGATCGTGATTATTCAATCAATGATCCTTTTTCCAGTCCGTTGATTCCATCCAGTATTTGATATTTTTGTCATAGCTGCCATCACTGCGGGCAAACTTGAAGTACTGGTTGACCCACTGCCACAGGTTGACCGAGTCATGGCGCACGGCAAAAGCCAGGGGATCTTTACCTTCACCCAGACGCCGATCCAATACACGTACTGATTTGGGCGGAAAATCCGGCAGCACGGTCAGCACCGCCAGGTCATCATTCACGCCGGCATCCACGTGGCCGGCCAGCAGGGCTTGAACGATCATTCGGCCGCCGCCTTTGTAGGTCTTGATCTTGGCGTTGGGTAGGTATTTCTTGGCGATGGTTTCTCCGGTGGAGCCCAGCAGTACACCCACGGTCACATCAGGTTTGTCGACATCCTTAGGCCGCATGAAGGTGGCTTCTCTTGTAGTGAATACAGCGGGTTGTACCCAGTACCACGGGTCACAAAATGAAATTTTGAGGCTACGCTTGAGGGTGGGGGTCATGTCCGCGGCGAGCATGTCCGCCTTGCCCGAAAGCAGCGCAGGAATCAACCCGTCCCAGTCAAAATCCAGAATCTTGAGCTTGACGCCCATGCGATCGGCCATGTCCTTGGCAAAATCGACCATGGAGCCGGTGTGATCGCCGTTTTTGTCCACGAAGGCGTAGGGGGCGGCGCCGGACTGCACGGCCACGCGCAGTTCACCGCGTTTGACGATGTCCGCCAGGGTGTTGGCCATTGCGGTCCCGGCCGTGATCAACATCAGTGCCAGCAGTACTGCTAAAATCCTTGTCTTCATAAGCTCCTCCTCTTTTTTGTACATCGTGTCTTAGGTGATTTAATCAAGCAGCCCAGGGCTGCATCTACGGTAAGGTGATCTCTTCTTCTTCGATGACGATCCCGCGCGTGCGCAGCGAATCCCTAAAAGCCGGGTAGGGAATATGCTTCATCGGCGATAATACCCCTTTTTGAATGATTTCTCCTTTGGCGATCATCTGGGCGGCGATGCTGGCCGGATAGCCAACCCCCTGGGCCATGGCCATGAGCCCCGTTTCCAGATCCCGTTCGATGAGCAGGCGGCAGGTCAGGCGAACCAGCCGGTCGCTTTGTCTGCCTTCGAAAACGTTGAGCATGGCCACCAAGTCCCTTTCGCTGCGTTTATATTGGAGCTGGGGTGCCAAGAGCTTGTCCATCATCTGATAGGGGGATACCGCGCCGGGAAGGCCAGCCACGGGATCTTCGCTCAAAAAGCCCAGTTGCTTCAGCGGCCGCCAGAATGCGCTCCAACCGGGCCAGCGCAGGACGTAGCGCCCGGTTTCACGGATGCTTGCCGTCACACCCAGGGCGTCGGTAAAAAAGACCGCATTGCCGTTGGGGATGGCCTCCAACTCGCCAAGACCCGGGAAATCCAATGCGTGAACATAGGCTTGATCGTGTTGGCGGTCGGCGGGAATGTCGATCGCCGTGCCGTCACGGATAATCCTGCCGTCTCTCTTGGTGGAGGCCAGCACCCCCTCGAAAACCCACGATACTTTGTAGTTGAGGGGGTTGTCGCAGGCGGTTGGCTCCGGGAATCCACCGCAGTAAGAATTGATCAGATTGAGTGCGTCAAAGCGGCGCCGGGCCTCGCCGCAGATGACCAGGTCGATTCCCGGATCCAGTCCGCATTCGGGCAGGATGGCCATGCCCGCATTCTGGGCGTTTTCGTGCAGGTGCGCGATGGGGTAGGCGTAGTTGGTGTTGACCACGCTGACCCCGGTGCGAATGGCCGCTTTGCAAACCGTATTCAGAAATTGCCGGGGTAGCAGGTCTATGGCCACATCGGCCTGCCGGAAAAGATGTTCCAGGGATTCCGAATCGCCGGCGTCCAGGGTCGCGGTGCGGACCTTGGTCATGTCGATGAAATCCGATATATCCCCGAGTCCTCCAAGGTCGGCATCGGCACAGATCACACGTTCAACGGCCGGGCTGCCGGCCAAGTCCACAACGGCGGCTTTACCTTGGATCCCGCAACCACCTAATACCAGTACTCTCAATTATTGCTCACTTCTAAATAGATGTTTCAGATGATGACTTTTCTCGTTCTCACGACATTTTCGGTTTTAAAACCATCGGGGCGAACAGGATCGGCGCAGTCGGTTACCACTCCTTCAATCCGCTGGGCGGTAACATCCATTTCTTGCTGGACCGCATCACCACAAATGTTTCGCAGTGGGTGACCCGCCCGATGGTGGGCAGATCGACGGAGGTAAATCGATAAAGGCCTTCCGTCCCGTCCCTGACAATCACCTCGGCGATCACATCAAAGCGTCCGGTAACCACCGTCGCCCAGTGAACGGGTTTCAGTGACGTCAGTTTTTCCAGTTGGCTGCTCAACTGGCCCCGGGATTCGATGTTGATGCCGATCAGCGCCGTCGTCAGGTCCGATACGGCTGATAAGTTTACCAGGCCGGCGACACGCAAAATGCCTGCCTTGACCAGCGCCTTCATGCGCGAGCGAACGGTTGGTGTGGTGACTTCCAGCGTATTGGCGATATGGGCCGTGGTCACCCGACCGTCCTGCTTGAGCAGGCGGATAAGATTTTTGTCCAGATTATCCAGATTGAGTTTGGGCACCGATAATCTTTCGGCCAAACGATCAGAATAGAAAAATGTGATCCATAAATCTATCGTTATGGCAAAAAGATGTCAACGATATTTGTTAATTGATCTGTTGTATGCAGGGCTATTTTCTGGATGGGCTTATCTTATGGATGGACCCCCGCTACCTTGACGAAGACATGGCGTTGGCTGGATTGCTGGCTGGCGCTACGCGTGATCATACTGTCCTCCTTGCGGTTCGATGTGCCGAGAATACTTCCGATGTCGATCCATTCATCCAGTCTTGCCTGGATCTGGGTTTGAATCTGTTGGCTGCGGACGACCGCGGGACCGTCGCCTGCTGGCTGGTCTTGCCGAGTTTCAATCTCCAGGGTGACCCGGTTGTCTGTGACGTGCGGGGTCACATGGACGCCGGTGAGCATTTCCCGATATCCCTGGATCTGGTTGTAGCGCATGCCTTTTTGAGTGAGACTTTCCATGGCTACCGGTGCAGACAGGCCCACGTAAAAGATGGCCGTTGCGCCATTTTGAACGAGAATCCGCTGAATATCGCTGCTGTAACTGGTTGGCTGGCTGCTTTGGGCATCGATGTCGATGGAATCGCGCGGCTGACTCCTGTTCTCACCGACACCGGTAGTTACGCTGTCGCCAATAATGACGCTGCCGGAAATATCGATCGTACTCAACCGGTCGATGGCATTTTCGCCCTGGACCACCGTGACGGCCAATTGTTGTAAGGCCTGATCCAGATGGGCGATGATCGATTGAATCCGAGCGAGGTTCTCCGGGGTGGTGCTTAAAAAAAGCAAGCTGTCCTGACCGCTGAGTGTATCCCCCGGACCGAGAAAGGGCGATATGACAGGGATGAGTTCGTCTGCCGGGCGGTTCTTGAGCTCGATGACCGCCACTTGTCCGCCGGAAGCGATGGCAACGCAGATGAAAACCAGAGAGAAAATCGCCACGCCTGCTGGCAGTGGATGCTTATTGAGGAGACAACGCATCATCTATCCTTTAGGCTTCAATGCCTTTTCCCATCAAGGACGGCTTTTCGATCGTGTCGATTGCCCCTATGCATCGGCATTCAGCGAAGGTTTTACCCGTAGAGTTGACCCAGAAAAGAGTTAGTGCCCATCCAGAAACGGTTATCTTGCCCAATATCTGCGTTATGTTCAAAATTTTATCCTCGGAATATCAACCATATAC
>NZ_JASJGN010000036.1:0-7311 GCF_033791525.1 Desulfosarcina sp. | reverse complement strand
CGGCATTGCCGACGTCCAGCGCGGCCTGCATGCCGGCGATACCGCCGCCCACCACCATGACGTCGGGGTGAACGCTGACGGACCGCGTTTCCAGCATCTGGTGAAAGTTGACCCGGTTGATGGCGCCGGCGGCCAGGGTTTTGGCCTTGCGGGTGGCCTCATCCTCATCTTTGGTGACCCAGGAGACCTGTTCGCGCACCGAGGCCATCTGGAACAGGTAGGGGTTCAACCCGGCCCGCTGGCAGGCGCCCTGAAAGGTCTTTTCGTGCAGCCGGGGCGAGCAGGAGGCCACCACCACCCGGTTAAGGCCGTAGGTTCGGATGTCGTTTTCGATCATCTCCTGGCCGGGATCGGAGCACATGAATTTGTAATCGCGGGAGACGACGACATCTTTCAGGCCGCGGGCGAAGTCGGCCACCTCGGTCACCCGTACCTTGTGGGCGATGTTGATTCCGCAGTGGCAAATGTAGAATCCGATCTTGATTGTCATCGATGTTCCCCTAATCCTTCTCCTAAATCAGCCGAACAGGTTGCGCACAGCCGGTTGACGACGGCGAGCAGTTCATCGGCTTCGGGCGGTTTCTGCAGATAGGCCTCCGGTTCTGGAATAGGGCGGCCCGTAGGCGACCGTTTGGCTCCCGGGCACCGGTAAAACGTGCTGCTGTCCAGTGTGGAGAGCATGACTACCGGTATTTGGCACAGCCGGTGGTTGGTCCGAAGGCTCTGGTAGAGGCGGATCCCCGCTTCACCGGGTAGCATGGCGTTGATGATGATCAGATCGGGACACGCGTCCACAGCCTCTTTGAGACCCTCGGCAAGGGTCATTGCACAAATTGGGCAATAGCCGTTGGCAGTAAGCAGATTGGACAGAAAGATGCTCGTGTCCGGTTCGTCTTCCACCACTAGAATGGTTTTGGCCGGCCTGTCCGCTGCCACCGATACCTCCGTGCTGTTGTCTTTCAAGACTTCTTAGAACTACGAAAAACACCAAGAACGCAAAAGTTTTCAATTTAAACTGAGTCACGCATTCGAGGTTTTAATTCGTTTTGACTAAGAGCACGGAATGTGCCACCCAGCGGAATAAATTATAACCCGTTGTTAAAATTATAAAATATATAATTCGGAAGTGTGTGAAAGTTGATGCTGCACCCGTTGCGTTGCATAGTGTGCAACAAGGTGTCGTCAGTGGTGGGAATCTTATTTAATAAATAACTATTTTAAAATAATGATGTTTTATGGTTATTTGACGAGTGTTGCATGTTGTTGCGCAACGATTGTTGCATCAAGGACAGGGGCAACGGTCTGGAATCGGCCAGGTGCGATCACCGATGCGTATGCTGAATCCGTGCGCGCTTTCATCCAGGTAGGGGGCCATGGCCAGCAGTGCACGATCGCTGAACTTGATGCGCTCATCGCCGCGTTGTTGGAAAAGCTGGTCGGCTTTGACGAATAGCCGGGTTGGATCCAAGGCGATGCTTTCCGTGGTGTTGAGCAGCAGGTGAATCGGGTCTCGTGTGATGACCTGGAAGACAAAAAGCGGTGTGTCATCGTAAGCAAAGTAAACTTTTTCGCGAATATTGCCGCGAATCTGGGTCACGTAGTAGCCATTCTCATCGCGCCGGATAGCGCGATTGAAATGGTCGATGATGCGTTTGTGCTCGAAGCGGCCATGGCGATTTAGCCACCGGCCCCGGCCATCCATCCAGAAAACGGCATTTTCTTTGGGGATCACCACTTCGGGCAGGCGGGAATCCATGGTTGACGGGTCGTTGTTTCTCATTGGCCTTGGGCGGTGGTTTCGTAAGCGTTCACAGGTGCAACGGTTCAGGGTTCAGAAAAAATGCAACGCGGAACCTTTGGACCCTGAACTCATGAACGGTTACTTGATAATTATCCCAATCCAATAGATTTTTCAAGGATCAGGCAGTTGTATCGTTTGGCTACACTAACGGCCGCCGGTGATGAAAAAGGCTACATCCTTTAACTTACCGGCATTTATTTAAAAACTATTGATTCGACCGATGGGGCGAAAACGGATAGTAGCCATTTTAATCGCCTTTAACGGCGATGGTGATGGGAGAGAGGTTTCTAACGACGCTGGCACCAATAGGATTGGTAATAATTTCAAAATGTAAAGGATATCTCTCAGCGTAGGCGGCGGCTTGGCAGGCTCCTTGCTCATATTTATCGGTAAACAACACGGTAGCAGAGGAGGGCATCACCATGAACGCCACGAAAAAGAGAAAACCAGTTTCGCCAAAAAAACGGGTGGTCTGTTTCAATATTCTCGAGGACCGCTGCATCTGGATGAAGGCCGGTGTCATCAATTACCATATCTGTGACAACGCCTTTGACTGCAGCGCATGTGCGTTTAATAAAGCCATTCGCCGGGCTATGAAGATCGACCCCGCCGACGACAGCCAAGCCGTTGCCCCCAATTGGGTCACGCATCTTGTCCAACGCTACGATGGCGCCAATCGCCCCTGCCGGCATGCACTGACCGGTCGGATTGACGCACCCAAGACCTGTCCCTACAACTATGAGTGCTATCACTGCGCCTTCGATCAGATGTTGGACGAGGTGGACCTGGCGGCAGACTTGGGGACGCCGGTCTGTAAGCAGGTGGCAGGGTTTAAAATCGCCGATGACTATTACTATCACATGGGCCATAGTTGGGCCCGCTTCGAGCACGGGGGGCGTGTCCGGATCGGCCTGGACGATTTTGCGGTGTGTGTTTTCGGTAATCTGAACCGCATCGACCTCCCCCCGTTGGGAGCCGGGGTGTTACAGGACCAGGTCGGGTGGACTTTCGGGCGGGCCGACCACCGGGCAGCGGTGCTATCTCCCGTTACGGGAACCGTGTTAGCGGTCAATCATTCTGCCCGGGAGCATCCGCAGCTCGTTAATGAAGATCCCTATGGCACGGGGTGGCTCTTCATCGTGGAACCGGACGTTCCCAAGCGTAACCTGAAACGATTATTCTTCGGCAAGGAGAGTCTTCAGTGGATGGATCAGGAGAACCGAAAACTGCTCGGCCTGATGGGGCCCCCATACGAAGGCCTGGCCGCCACCGGCGGGTCGATCGTCAGGGATATCTTCGGCAGCGTTAACGATCTACGATGGGAAACGCTGGCCACTGAGTTCCTGCATACCAGCCGAAAGCCGTGACGATGGCTCAATTTTCGGGTTTAATTTAGGAGCGGCTTCCAGCCGCGATAAAAGTGTTTTAAAATTTCATAGGATCAGTAAATGAGCCACGGACCCACACCGACGGACACAGACAAGATGCTTTAAAACCAATTTTAACCTCAAGGGTGCCATGGTTTTGCAAGTGCCCGGCGCAAGGCTGTGCGGCAGTACCGGCAGAAGTTGAAAGCGGTTCGATCAAGCGTGTCCACACCGCCGGAAAAATACATCAGACACCGGTCATCGTCGCAATGCAGCAAATTCAGAAGATGCCCCAACTCATGCAGCCCAATTTTGGCCGCCCGCTCCAGGACCCGTTCAGAGGAAGGTGAGGACCCATCCACGTGGGTTTCCAGGCGGAAAATGGAGACCAGCGCCACCCTTCCGTTTTGACGGGCTTCCCCAAAAACGTGGGTCAACAGGGGGATGAACAGGTCCACATTAAAAAGGGCGATGATCTTGAAATAGTCCTTCAGGGGCATGGCTTCAATGGCCTGAATGAGGCTGGCGGCGTTGTGCTGCAGGCGTCCTTGGTCCAAGGCGTCCGGCGGGATGTCCATGGGGGGCAGTGTTTCAACCGCCAGGTTCAGATAGCCGGAAACATGCGCGGCGATGACTTTGGCGGCGATCAGCGGCGCACTCCCGAAAGGCACCACGGCAACGACCGGTGCCGCCTGATTCGGGTGCATGGTTTCAGTCATGTTCTACCGCTTCGCGGCGCCATCGGGTTTCAACTGGTATCGCCTGATTTTTTTATGCAGGGTGACGCGGTTGATTTCCAGGGCTTTGGCAGCCTGGGTGACGTTCCATCCATGCCGGTCCAGAATTGTGCAAATATGATATTTTTCCATCTCGCGCAGGGATGGCCCGGGGAGTGAGGCCGCTGGCGGTGGGCGTAGAAAGGCGAAATCCGACTCGTTGAGAATGCGTGATTTGGACAACACCACGGCCCGTTCGATGGCGTTTTCCAATTCGCGTACATTGCCCGGCCAATCATAAGCTTCAAGGAGTTTAAGTGTCTGGGGAGAGATACGGTCCACCCGTTTGGTGGTTTCGTCGCAGAATTTTTTTAAAAAGTGTTCGGCCAGCAGTTTGATATCCTCCCTGCGCTGCCGCAATGCGGGAATTTCAATCTGGATGACATTGATGCGGTAATAGAAATCCTCCCGAAAGTCTCCTGCACTGATTTGTGCTTCCAGGTCTCGACTGGTTGCGGTGATCAGTCGGAAATCCACTGCTACCGGCTGTCGGCTGCCCACACGGATGATCTTTTTTTCTTCCAGCACCCGCAACAGGTCCACCTGCATCTTCGGACTGATCTCACCGACCTCGTCCAGAAAGAGCGTTCCGCCGTTGACCACCTCAAAAAATCCCTTACATGTCTGCATCGCCCCGGTGAAGGCACCTTTTTGATGTCCGAAGAGCTCGCTTTCCAGCAGTGTATCGGGGATGGCGCCGCAGTTGATGGCAATATAGGGGAGATTGGCTCTGGGGCTTTTGGCATGTATGGCCTTGGCGATGAGCTCCTTGCCGGTGCCGGTCTCCCCGGCGAGGAGCACCGATGCATCCGTGCCGGCCACCTCGGTGATCATATCAAAAATAGCCGTCATGGCCGCCGATTGCCCGATGATATTGTCAAAGCGGGTAATCTTCTCCAGGCGGCCCTTAAGGTAATCGAATTCGGACTGCCTTTTTTGCTGCTGGATGACCTTTTCCATCAACAGGGAAAGTTGATCCGGTTTGAAGGGTTTCAGCAGGTAATCGGTCGCGCCGATTTTCATGGCCTGCACGGCGGATTCGATGGATCCGTAAGCCGTGATAATTATGACCATGGTTTCCGGGTATGTTTCCTTGACTGCCGCTAACAGCTCAATGCCATCCATACTGGGCATTTTTATATCCACAAAGAGAAGGTCGAAGGGAGTTTCCCCGAGCTTCGCCAGCGCTTCGTCGCCGGAGGCTGCCGTTGCCACCCGGTGCCCGCTTTTTTGAAACCAGTGGAAAAAGGATTCACGGATAATCCTTTCGTCGTCGACGATCATAATATGCATAGGGTCCCCCCAGGTTTCAGACCGCGTGCCCGTGCATCGGCGATGCAAGCGGAATCTGGATGGTAAACGTTGTGCCTTTTCCGAGGTCGCTATGGACCTTGATTTCCCCTTGATGGTTTTTAACGACGCCGTAAACGATAGACAAGCCCATGCCGGTCCCTTCCCCCATGGCCTTGGTGGTGAAGAAGGGATCATAAATGTGGCCCAGATGCTCTTGGGGAATCCCGTGGCCGGTGTCCCGAATTTTCACTTCGGCGATTTGATGATCGGTATTGCAGGTTGAAACGATCTCCAACCGTCCGCCAGGTCTCATGGCCTCGATGGCGTTGAACATCAGATTGAGAAAACACTGTTGCAGCCGGTTCATATCACCATGGATGAAAAGCGGCGCATGGGTCAGATCCAACCTGAGATGCTGGTCCTGCAGTTCAATTCGGTGACGGATCAGATCGATCACCGTTGAAATCACGTCATTGAGATTGATGTTTTTGTATACATTGTGCGTTTCCCGTGAAAAGGAGAGCAGACCGCTGATGATCTTGCCGCAGCGTTCCAGTTCCTCCGCCATGATCCCCGCAAATTCCCGCATCTTGGAGACCTCTGCGTCTGCCAGGGTGTCGGCCGACAGCATCTCCTTCATGAGGTGGCTGAACGTCAAAAGCCCCTGAATGGGGTTGTTGATTTCATGTACGCAACTGGCCACCAGTTTGCCCAGTGAGATCAATCGATCTTCCTGGATGAGTTTGTTTAAATCTGATTTCAATTCCCGTTCGCGTTTCTCCAAACGCGATGATATCTCCCGTCCGATGTCCCTCCAGATTTCGATGACCCGAACCGTCTTGCCCGTTGAATCCCGAACCGGATAGGTCACAATATCATGGAATGCCGACACCTTTTTACCCATGGCCACCGAGCGAATTCCCGTGGCCGACCGGCCGGTTCGCAACGTTTCCAGCATCGGGCAGACCAGGCCATTGCGCAACGTGTCACATGGGGCGTCCAAACCGTGGATGACCCGGTAACAAGGGGCGCCAATCACCTCGGTGCGTTTTTTTTTAACGGTGCTCAGGTAAGCCGCATTGACCGCTTCAATGGAAAAATCGGTGTTGATGACCACGATGCACTGCTGGTTTTGCTGGATGAGAAAATCGCGAAGCGCCTTTTCAAAAACGATTTTCTGTTCGGCGGATTTGAGTTTTTGATCCACCGTAAACAGATTCCTGAGTAAGCGGCCTATATTGTGCTCTACAATTCCGACGCGGGCGGGACGGAGCTGAATCAATTCAACAAGAACGTCGCGATTGTTGGTCAGTTCGATGATGCCGTCCAGCTCCTTCAGCGCGAAGAGATCCTTGAAATCGGTCGTCGTGTAGATCCCCATCTGCTGCGCCATTCGGAATCCTTCGGCCTCGGGATTGATGTCGCATACACCGATGATGTCGAGTTGCAGAAAGGACAGGTTTCCCAGGCTGACCAGTTTCAGAAAGAATCTGCAGGCTCGTCCGCCACCGACGATCGCCAGTTTCAGGGTCACTCTTCCGGTGGGCCGTGGGGTCATCGTCTTATTCCTGGGGCCAATGGAAAAAACTGCAGTTATTCTGATCTGTTGGGCAAATGGGCGGTTCAGTTTCGGGGAGAAGATGCGTCGGGCCGGGTTGATGCGCGGGGACACCCTTTTCTCGACGCAAAATATAAAACAGTCGGATGGATTGTTAGCATATGCTAATTTTATTCCCTCCGTAAATAAATGTCAAGCGACGCCACTCCCATCCCCATCCTCTGAGAACGGCAGCTCGCAATGACGGTTTATTTTTCTTCCCGGGTTCTGGTATAGTCCATGCGGGTGAATCTTCTGTGATTCTGGCATTCGGCATGCACTGGTAACGGTTACCGGGAAGGATGGAATGATGAATAGTGAAACGGAAACGGCCCCGGGGTTCTATGACAGACTGCGTCGGCTCTATGAGGAACGCCTGCCTTTCAACCGGCTGCTGGGCCTGAGCGTCACATCGCTGAATTCAGACGGCGGGACAATGGCCTTTTCCACGCGTGAGGATCTCATCGGCAACATCTT
>NZ_JASJGN010000035.1:0-5738 GCF_033791525.1 Desulfosarcina sp. | reverse complement strand
CACCGAAGGGTTTGTCTTTGAGTTGCCGGCAGAAGCGCCGCAGGCGCATGATCAAAATCAGGGTCAGCAGGTAAAGCATTACCGAGGTTACTGGCAGCAGCCCCCGGCTGGCAAGCAGATCGGTTCCCAGGGCGAGCCAATACTCCAGGGAGCCGATTTTGCGGATCTGTTCCCCCAACTGCTTCAGTTCGCCCCCGATGTTTTTCCATCCGAGGCCGATGAGTGGGTTGACGGTTCTCTGAAAGAGGTCTACGTGCTTTTTTTCCTGTATCCCCAAGCTGAATTTTTGCGCCAGGTCCACAAATCCATGACGGGTTTCGCCGACCCTGGCGATCAGGTCGACGTAGCCGGTCTGCAATTGTTCCAGCATCTCACCCCGCTGCCCCTGGATGCGAATCAGGGCGTCCAAGTCACTAATTAACGCCTGCGTCTCCGGGGTATGGTCTTTATCCGTTTTCAGGACCTCAAGCTGCTGCTCGGCAGATGCTTTCTCATCGGTCAGCTGCTGTGCAAGTTTCTGCACGGCATCCAATCGCTCTTTCAACTCGGCTTGACTGCCATCCAGCTTTTCAATGGTGGTTCGAATGCCAAGCGAGGCTTTTTCAAGGTCGTCGACGCGGGCCTCGGGTGTCAGCAGCAGGTGGCTGATGGTCGATAGTTGAATTTTTTGGAGGTCGAGTTCGGCAATCAGGACACGAGATCGGGTTTCGTGTTCTTGAAGGCTTTTTTCGATACTCGAGAGGTTTTTCTTTTCCGCCCGGAGAGCCGCCTGAACGGTTTGTTTCAGGTCGGTATATTGGGACGGCGCGGGGTTCGATCCTGGAGCATCCACGCGGGCATGGGCTGCCGACCCGTTCAGCAGCAAAAAAATAGTAAGAAGAAGTCCCCATCGACCATTGGCCAAAACGACCAGAAGTTTGATTGCAGTTTTCAAATGCCGTATATCCTTTCGCTGTTATTCCCCAGTAAGGGAACGGATACCGCTTGTCCCCGAAACCCGCCATGCAGACGACGCTGCTGGCGGTCTCGGCCTGCGGGCCCCGATCTTACCCAATCTTCCTGATGTTTCCGGTCGAAAACCCTTCGTGGACTCGAGCATCCATCCGCTTGGTGTTCAACCCCGGCCGCTGATTCTGACACTGAGCAGTGGTACCGGGCAGCGATGGAACAACCGTTCCGCGGTGGATCCGAGCAGCACGTCGCTTAGGTTCGACCTGCCCTTGGTTCCCATGACCACCAGATCGGCCTGCTTCTGAGCGATGGTTTCCATGATCGCCTGAAAGAGAACGCCGATCTTGATCAGGCAATCCCATTCTCGGCCGGCATCACCGACATTTTCAAGCGCCTCACGCAGGGACTGCAGCCGCTCGCTCTCCATGTCCGCCCGGTACTAAGCCAGGGAAATAGGAACATTCTCATAGCCAAATGCGATCTTTTCGAGGGCTTCTTGCATGCTGTCCATGTCCCTCTGGTTGATTACATTGACCACCAGCAGGCCGGCGTCGAGGCTGTCGGCGAGGCCGATGGCCGTATCGAGAACGTCGCCGGTGTGGGCGGAGAGGTCGCACGCAGCCAGAATCCTTTTAATTTTCTTCAGGATGCCTCCTCGTATCTGAACGTCTGATGGTTCCCGGCAGGCTCACCTTTTTTGTTAAATCTGCCGAAGATTCGCCCACCTGTTCCCGTCAATAGCGGTGCCTTCATGATCGCTTTCAGAGCCATTTTATTTTTTAAACCATGCAAACAGGACAATGGCAAGCACAACCAGAAATGCCATGACGATCAAAAAAACCCACTGACTGTCTGCCAACGAACATGCTGATCAAAAAGACCCTGTTTTTTGTTATTGCACAAAAATGTGCGGATGGGATAGGCTTGTGGCAAGCATTATTTATCTGAAAAATATTCTTTTTTCGGCGCCAATATCAGCAAAATTCTCACGGATCATCATCATGATTGATATCGGTTCATTTTTCTTCAGGATGATGCTCACCCGTGAACATTGCTGCAGGATAACGGCAGATCAAATTTCGAATGTTCACCCCCGTAATTAAACAGATTACCAGCCGAAAGCATGATATGTCCACGATCTCGCTGTACGAAACCATTCTGGTGATTTCGACCGCCGTGGTTTCTTTCGTCTATCACATGCATCTTTACGTAAAAGTCCACCGGGACCCCCTGACCACGGCCATTGGCATTACCAATCACGCACGACACATGTGGGTCGAAGGGATCATCAGAGACAAGCGCGACATCCTGGCGGTGCAGACGCTGCGAAATCAGGTTATAGCGGCCACATTTTTGGCATCCACGGCGATTCTTATCAGTCTGGGGTCGTTCAGTGCCGCTTTCCGACCGGGCGTCTTCATGGAAGCCTCCCATACGCTCAATCTGCTGGGAACAAAAACCGAAGCCTTGTGGATGTTCAAACTGATGCTGCTGGGCATCCTATTTTTCGTCACTTTTTTTAATTTTTCGCTGTGCATCCGCTACTACAATCACGTCGGGTTTATGATCAACACGTTTCAGTCAAACGATGCGACCGTCTCGGCCGAAGCGGTTACCCAGGTGCTCAATCACGGCGCGCTGCATTACACGATCGGCATGCGTGGCTTTTACCTGTCGGTGCCGCTGGCCTTGTGGCTGTTCGGTCCGGTCTGGATGTTGGCGGGCAACCTGATTTTGGTTGCCATTGTATATCGTCTGGATCGCGAGGCGTAACCCACTTTGAATATTCGGCATCTCATCGTTATGGCTTTTCTTTGGCTGCTCGTCCATATTTTGCCAATCACTTAAATCGGCAGGGTCGAATAGACCCCAGCGTGGCAAACACAATCGTTATCTCAACAGCCTTGCTGCAAATTGCGGGGCTATAAACAGGGGGCAGAAACATGCAAAGCAATCCATCGAAACAAAAGGGTGCGACGGGCCGAGCCCTGACCCAACGCCCGGCCTGGAAGGCACTTGAGGCCCATCACGCCACGATCGGTGATCTGCATCTGCGGCAGCTCTTCGCCGACGATCCTGGCCGCGGCGAGCGTCTGGCCGTTGAAGCCGGGGGCATTTACCTGGACTATTCCAAAAACCGGGTCACCGACGAAACCATGGGGCTGCTGATGGGACTGGCCGAGGAGTGCGGCCTACGAGAGCGCATCGATGCGATGTTCAGCGGCGAGCCGATCAATGAGACCGAAAAACGGGCCGTGCTCCACCCTGCCCTGCGCGTGCCCGAAACCGGTCGGGTCGTCGTCGATGGTCTGGATGTCGTACCCGAGGTGCACGCGGTGCTCAAACAGATGGCCGAATTCGCCCACCGGGTCCGCAGCGGCGAGTGGCAAGGATACACCGGCAAGCGTATCCGCAATATCGTAAACATCGGCATCGGCGGCTCCGATCTCGGCCCGGTGATGGCTTATGAGGCGCTGGGCCATTACAGCCAGCACGACCTGACATTCCGCTTCATCTCCAATGTGGACGGCACCGACTTTGCCGAAGCCACCCGTGATCTCGACCCGGCGGAAACCCTGTTCATCGTTTGTTCCAAGACATTCACGACGCTCGAGACACTGACCAACGCGCACACCGCCCGCGCCTGGAGCCTGCGCCAACTCAGCGACGAGCGGGCCGTGGCCAGGCACTTTGTCGCCGTGTCGACCAACGCCGACGGCGTGTCGCAATTCGGAATCGATCCCGCCAATATGTTCGGTTTCTGGGATTGGGTCGGCGGTCGCTACTCCATGGACTCGGCCATCGGCCTGTCGACCATGATTGCCATCGGATCCGAGAACTTTTATGCGATGCTGGCCGGTTTTCACACCATGGACCAGCACTTCCGCAGCGCGCCATTCGCGCAGAACCTGCCCGTGCTCATGGGAATGCTGACGGTGTGGAACACCAACTTTCTGGATGCGCAGACGGTTGCGGTGCTGCCTTACGACCAGTACCTCAACCGCTTTCCCGCCTACCTGCAGCAGCTGACCATGGAGAGCAACGGCAAACAGGTCACCCTTGATGGCACGCGCGTCGCGTACCAAACCGCACCCATTTGCTGGGGCGAGCCCGGTACCAACGGTCAGCACTCGTTCTATCAGCTGATCCATCAAGGGACCCGGCTGATCCCCTGCGACTTCATCGGCTTCTGTCAGAGCCTGAATCCGATCGCCAACCACCACGACCTGCTGATGTCGAACCTGTTCGCCCAGACCGAGGCGCTGGCTTTCGGCAAGACAGCGGACGAAGTCAAGGCCGAGGGCATGCCGGAATGGCTCGCGCCGCACCGAGTCTTCGAAGGCAATCGCCCCACCAACACCATTCTGGTCAAGCGTCTGACACCGGAGACGCTGGGGATACTGGTTGCGCTCTACGAGCACAGCGTCTTCACCCAGGGCGCCGTCTGGAACATCGACTCGTTCGATCAGTGGGGCGTCGAGCTGGGCAAGGTGCTGGCCCAGCGGACGACCCCCGAACTTGAGGATGTTAACGAGCCGCAGCTGACGCATGACAACTCGACCAACGCCCTCATCCGGCGCTACCGCCGGCTCAAGGGCGGGCGTTGATGATTCCTTCACACCCCATCCACGCAAACCGGCGATCGGGTGATGACAAAGGAGAGAACACCGTGAAGAAAGCCCTGCCGATGTTGCTGTTTGCCGGATACTGGTCGGTTGCCGCCCTCGCGGTCGCGATGAATGTGACAGTCGGCAATTTCAGCGACGGCGACCTGGATGGCTGGAAAAACCAAACATTCCAGGGGACGACCCGCTATCGATTGGTGGCGCAGGATGGCCGCCAGGTGCTGGAAGCCGACAGCAAGGGCACCGCTTCGGGGCTCGTACGGGAGCTTCGGGTCGATCTTGAAAAGCTGCCTTACCTGAACTGGTCCTGGCGGGTCGACGATGTCCTGCCCGGAATCGATGAACGAACCAAAGCCGGTGACGATTATCCGGCCCGGGTCTATGTCATCGTCTCCGGCGGCATCGCCTTCTGGCGCACGAGAACTCTGATTTATGTCTGGTCAAGTAGCCAGCCAACCGGCAGCACGTGGGAAAATGCCTTTACCAAAAACGCCCAAGTCATGGCGCTGCAATCCGAAAAAGGCGCCGGCTGGGCAACCGAACGGCGTGATGTGCGGGCCGATTTCAAACAGTGCTTCAATGACGATATCAGCTCCATCGACGCGGTTGCCATCATGACTGACACGGATAACAGCCAGCAGGCGGCCATTGCCTGGTATGGGGATATTTACTTCTCGAGAGAGTGATAATATAGCGGGCGGTTCCTGCCCCATGAGAATGGCATTAGGTCAGCCAGAGCAATTAGCAAAACCCGTTCCTTTTTTTAAACGACGTTCTTCCTATACTACCGCCTCAACCGTTAGTCCCCATCGAAGGAACGTCGCCTTTTTCGAGCCATTCGACCTTGAGCTGCCGTTTGGTGTCGTTGGCCAGGTGCAGGGTTCGGGTGGGAAAGGCGAAATCGATCCCTTCTGCCGAAAAGCACCGGGTGATCTCCAGGCAGGTGCGCTGGACCCATTCCTGGAAATCCCAGTACTCGGGGGGATGGTACCAAGCGAGAACCAGGATGTTCAGGCTCCAGTCATTGAAGCCGTTGAAGTAGACCCGTGGAGGGAAATCCGGGTGCATGCCCTCGTGATCGGCAATGATCTCCCGGATGATGGCCACGGCCCGTTCGATCTTCTCCGGCGGTGTGTCGTAGGTAATGCCGATGTTGTTCAG
>NZ_JASJGN010000034.1:0-4648 GCF_033791525.1 Desulfosarcina sp. | reverse complement strand
CGTTTATGAAATGGACACGAGCGGCCACATTGGCTACGTCAACGCAAAGGGGAGGAACAGTTCGGATAAAGTCGGGCTGATTTCGAGGCCGGGGCGAATGCCCTGGAAATGATCATTGCTGCGGATCATGGACGGGCCCTTGCGAATCTGTCCCGGGCGCTGGCGGGAAAGCGCGTCTATCACTCCGAATACACGTGCCTGCGCAAGGATGGCTCCACTTTCCCCGGTCTTTTCTACCCCATCGTTGCATAAAAACATATGGAAATTATTGTTACTAATCGAAATAGTTGATAAAAAATGACTGTTTTTACACGCACAAGAATTCACCAAATGTGAATTCCAGAAAAAACAATAATTTTCTCATGTTTGTACCCTTGCAGGAAAGCCGGAGGAATCCAGATCCTGCGTTGCCAGGGGATTGCAGTAAATTACTACGGCTGCACCCTTGGCGCCTTGGCTCTGAATCCCTCCGGCTTTTGCAACGTTGGGGTCTACTCCGCCGTGAAATACCGTGACGGCCAGCCGGCCGGGATATTGGGCATTATCGTCGACAACTCCCACCAGAAAGCGCTTGAGAAGATGCTTCGCGAAGGGGAATCCCGCTATCGCATCGCCACCGAAGCAGGCCAGACCGGTGTCTGGGACCACGATCTTCAAACCGGGGAAATGGTGATCGATACGAACCTGATCAACCTTCTGGGATTCAATGAGGGGGAAATTACCCGCTGGGACGCCTGGAAGGCGCTGTTTCTTACCGACGATGTGACCCGAATTATGGAACACTCCCGGGCCTACATCAACGGTCAAATCCCCCGTTTTGAAGTCCAGGGCCGGGTGCCGGACAACCATGATCAGGTGCGATGGATTCTGATCAGAGGAAAGGCCGAGCGTGACGCCTCCGGATGGGTGCGGCGCATGATCGGCAGCGCCACCGACATCACCCGTCTCCGCCGGGCAGAAATGGCATTGGAGAAGGCCAAAGATGACCTTGAGGCCCGAGTCAATGCACGTACCCGCGAACTCAGCCATGCCAACAAGACCTTGCGAGACGTTGTTCGGGAGAAGGTTAAGACCACACGGGCGTTGAAACAACGGGAAGCTGAACTGGAGCTGAAAACGGCGAAGCTGGAGGACCTGAACACGGCGCTGAGATTTCTGCTGAAGAAACTGGACCGGGAGAATACCGCGGTGGAGGAGAAGATGATGGCCGATCTCAGAGACCTGGTGCATCCCTATCTAAAGAAACTGGTCAACAAATCCCGGGAGTAGGAGATCCGGGCCCTGGCCACTATCCTGGACAACCACCTCACTGCCATCGTTTCGCCTTTCTGCCGCCACCTGACGTCTCCGGCCATCAACCTGACGCCCGCAGAACTGAATGTCGCCCATATGGTCAAGACCGGCAGCAGCACCCGGCAGATTGCCGATACCCTCAATGTGTCCTACAAGACCGTGGAGACCCACCGGGTCAACATCCGCAAGAAATTAAGGTTGACTCGCAAGGGCGCTAATCTGCGCACCTGCCTCATGTCCATGGAAAAACCGCTTTCACGGATAGGGGAATTATAACGACCACCGTGGTGCCAGGTATTACCCTGATGATTGGAAAGATCGGCCAAACATCCCTTGACGGATTCGTAAAAAGCCCGATATCTGCGTTACGCTTCATCCTTCGTCACTGCGGCGTACCGTAAGTACGCCTCATTCCTCAGGATTCGCAAGCCTTGATCTCGGGCTTTTTACGAATCCGTCGGAAATGTGACTTTTTACGAGCTCATCATCCCTTGACAGCTGCGAAAAATCCTCTTAAACTTTTAGAGTAATTAACTGATAAAGACAACTGCCTGCTGATTCTACCAAACCGCACGCGTTTACAACCGCCCCCGCTGATTCCTGTGTCCTGTACGCCGCTGATTGGCCGTCGTCGACGACGGCTCATTCGAAGGAAGTCGGAAATGAAAACAATAATCAAGATGTGTCTATCCGGCTCCCGGAAGGCTGCCGTGTATTCCGGGAGCGCTTCATTGGCAAAGGAACTGTCCCGATTGCCCGCTGGTTGGCTTGCCGTGCATGTGCGCGCGACGTGCCCGCAAGCGGTGTGGCGGAGACATCCTGAGGCAACTCCTCAAATCAAGGAGGCACACCATGAAATTTTCCGATATTTTCGTCCCACGCTGGCAGAATTCCAACCCCGAGATACGCAAACGGGCGGTGGAACGGCTCAAGGACATCAAACTGCTGGAGCAGATCGCTGAAAATGACGACGATCCAGGCATCAGCCAGGCCGCCATGGTCCGGTTGGAGAGCATCCAGGTGAAAGAAACCGTGGCGTGATGGAAAGATCCGCAAAAGTTCAGGTCCGGGTGCAAAAGGGGACACCCGGACCTGAAATTAATTTTTAGCACCCACTTACGGTTAGGCTCAGGAGAGCTTTTCCGCCAGACCCGTAATTGCCTCCAGGTAGCGATCGAGGCCGCGCATGAAGATGTCGTTGTGGTTAGCGCCGGGAACGGTTACCAAAACCTTGTCCTTGGCACCACTGGCCTCGAACAGCGCTTGGCCATCGCTAAAGGGAATGATATGGTCAAACTCGGCGTGAATGATCACGGTTGGTTTGGTGAATGTTTTGATTTTGTCCACATTGGCAAACCCACTGGCCTCATCGAATCCGATCCGCTCCGGGTCCACGCCTAACAGCCGCAGCAGCGGTCCTGCCCATGCAAATCCGCTTTCGATAATCAGCCCGTCTATCCGGTCGCCGCTTGCGCAGGCCAATTCCAGGGCGGACGCGCTTCCCAGGGATCTGCCCATAACGATCAGCGGACCGGCAAACTTGTTTTCCGTTTTCCATTTTTCGGCAAAATCCAAGATTCGATGGCAGTCGGTCATCATGGTGGACACTGTCGGGGTTCCACCGGAGCATCCGTAGCCACGGTAATCCACGGCCATGAAGTTGATTCCCAGTCGGTTGAACATCGGACCGATATCGTCGTAATCGGAAACGATTTCGCCATTGCCGTGAAAAAAGAGAATGGTGGGGCCCCTGGCGTGGGCCATGTGAAACCGGGCACCGACGCCAACGTCCCCCTCCACCGGGATCAGGATCTCCCGGAAACGTCCGCCGCCAGGTGCAGGTCCGGGTGATTGGCGCGGATGGAAGAGAGACATCAGTACATCGGGTCTGTCCAGGGCTGAATAATCGGTGGGGCCTTTCCGGGGCATGGGTGTCCTCCTGGCTGATGATATGATCAAGGTAACTGCGCTTAATATGCCCAATACCATGATGCTGCGTCAAGGGGCGTTTACAACCCATGTAGAAAAGGGTAAGTAGTTGCCCATGAAGATTCTTGGTATTTCAGATATGGTGGTTCCGGAGTTGTCCGAACAATTTGACGCCCGTCCATTCGACGGCGTCGAACTGGTTCTCAGCTGTGGTGATCTGCCGCCGGAATATCTTTCATCCATCCGTGAACAGCTGGATGCACCGCTCTATTACGTGCGGGGCAACCACGACATCCGCTACAAAAGTGCTCCACCTGTGGGTTGCGTGAACATTCACCAGCGTCGGATTACCTTCAAGGGGCTTCGTATTTTGGGACTGGAGGGATCCCGCTGGTACAACGGCGGGCCGATTCAGTACCGCGACTACCAGATGCGCCAGATGATCTGGCGCATGATGCCGGGGCTGTGGTTCGCAGGCGGCGTGGATATGGTGATTACCCACGCGCCGCCCAGGCATGTCCACGATGCGGAAGACCGCTGCCATCGGGGCTTCGACAGTTTTCTAAAGCTCATCGGCCGGTTTAAACCCCGTTATTTTATCCATGGCCACATTCACGCCCACTTCACCGACCCGTCCCAGCGGGTGACCCTGGTGGGTCATACGCGTGTTATCAACACCTTTGCTTTCCATGTTCTGGAGGTGGATCATGAGTAGCCTGGCTGATCGAATCAAAAAACTGTGGCGCGGCAACCGGTACAGCGAAGCCAAGTGTTTCCGGGAGAACCAGGAGTGCGAAGGGGCATTCGACCACATCGACCGGGGCATCTGCAGCGTGCCCCTGGAGCAGATCGTCGGCAGTGTGGGGCGGTACCATGATTTCGACAGCCAGTTCAAGCTCAAGGGTCACGTGCCACCGGACCGGCTTATCAGTGTCAAGCAGGCCATGCGGGAAGGAAAATCCCTGCCGCCCGTCAAGCTTTACAAGATCAAGGATGAGTACTACGTCCTGGACGGCAACCACCGCATCGCCGCGGCCAAGGAGTTCGGCCGTTCCGACATCATGGCCAAGATCGTCGAATTCATTCCTTCCAGCAATACCCTGGAGAACATTATTTACCGGGAAAAGAGCGAGTTTGTGGAGCAGACCGGATTGACCTATCACATCGACATCTCTGAGGTGGGCCAATTCCCTTACCTGCTCGAACAGGTGGACGCCCACCGGGCTTTTCTCGCCGGTGGGGAAAAACCCGGTGCGACACTTAAAGAAGCCGCCAAAGACTGGTACCACACGATTTACCAGCCCATGACAGACATCATCCAGAAGGGGAACCTGCTGGCCTCCTTTCCCGGACGCACCTTGGACGACCTTTACGCATACATCTCGTTTCACCAGTGGGAGAAGGGGCGCTCGCGCCATTACGGCAT
>NZ_JASJGN010000033.1:0-3702 GCF_033791525.1 Desulfosarcina sp. | reverse complement strand
GGTTCATTGCGTATTGATGACCCTCGAAGGATTCGTGCTTTTTGAAGCGGTGGACAATGGCGAAGTGGCCGTGAAACGAGCCTTCGGACCCTTCGATAATCCAGAATTCGCCGAAGGTGTGATGAGAGATATCCGGCTTATCTTTCTTGCGCCCGAAGGACGGATGCAGACTGCCGGAAAATTTGCCGGCGGCACCCCGGGGTGCCGCGATCGGACACACGACAACCGGTTTATCGATGTCATCGGTGCAACTGACGGCAGCTGGCAAATTCAGCAATACGAGCCCCGGAAGACCGTGGCTGTCGATGCGGTCGATCAACGCGGGCTTTCGCCGAAACTGACCCTAAAGGCCGGTGGAAAGGCTTCCTACACACTGGTGATGACCCTGATTGAAGCGATTTCACTGCAATAGTTGTCACTTACTGCCAAGGATGGTTATGAAATTCAAACTGATCTATCCCCGCTGGCCCAAATTGATGCGCCAGACCGAATTCCACCTCCCCCCTCACGGTCCGGTGGTTTTTGCCGCCACCCTGCCGCATGGCGTGGATGTGGAATTCGTCGACGAAAATCTTGAATCCCTTGACTTCGACGCACCGGCCGATGTGGTCGGCATCTCCATGATGCTGACTGCCCAGGTGAAGCGGGGATGGGCGATCGCCGATGCCTATCGGGCCAGAGGCGTGCCGGTCATCTTCGGCGGCATTGCCACCATGCTTCACGCCGAAGAGACCCAGAGCCACGCCGATGCCGTGTTTCTGGGCGAGGCTGAAGGGCGCATGGAACAGGTGCTGGCCGACCTGAAGGCCGGCCAGCTGAAAAAGAGATACGACTACCTGGCCGACCCGCCTCCGGTGGAACTGGTGGGCCCAGCCCGGCGGGACATCCTGAAAAGGGAGCTGTACAACTACCGCGGCATCCAGATGGTTGATCTGGTGCATGCCTCCCGGGGGTGTCGATACAACTGCTATCCGTGCTGCGTGGCTTATCTGGGGGGGCGGCAATTCCGGCCGCGGCCCATCGACATGGCCGTTGCCGAAATGGCGGCCATCGACAACAACCGCATGTTTATCGTGGACAACTCATTGGCCCAGGACACCCAGTGGGAGTTGGATCTGTTCAGGGAAATGATCCCCTTGAAAAAAAAGTGGTGCTGTCATCCCATCGAAGACGACCCCAAGGTGCTTGATCTGGCGGCTCAGGCGGGTGCCTGGTATGTCTATCAGGCGGTTTTCGACACATCGGACAAGATCCGGGATCGGATCAAACGCTACCACGACCACGGCATCGGTGTGGAGGGAACCATTCTGCTGGGACTGGACAACCACACCGAAGACGACATCCTCAGGCTGATCGACTTTCTCCTGGAGATTGAACTGGACCTGGCCGAATTCACTGTACTCACGCCCTTTCCCCATACCAAAGCCTACGAGGACCTGAAGCGGAAGAACCGAATCCTTTCCTTTGACTGGAATGAATACACGGCGGACAAGGTGGTCTTTCAGCCCAAGCACATGAGCGCCGAACGGCTTCAGGAGCTGTTGACCCATGCCTGGGATACCTTTTACCGGACTGAGTCCCAAGGCATGAAGATGTCCAATCTGTTCCAGCAGGTGATGCGCAAAGAAAAAGCGGACGGCACCTTCCGTCCGCGCAACCGCTCCCTGGCGCATCAGGCGTTTGGCCGGGCGGTTTAAAAATAAATTACAATAGCCAAAAACCAAATGACAAATAAATCACAATAGCCAAATTCAAAATTCCAAACCTTGTGATCTTGAAGAAAGGGCAATCCAATCATCATTATTGGAGAAATCAAAATGACAATCAATCGTTGGTGTTTGATCCTGTTTGACATTTGGAGATTGTAATTTGGAATTTATTTAAGGTTTGGTGCTTGCGATTTGTTGTTTCGGGGAATTCTGGGTTAGGGACGATCTCTTTGAACTTTATCCCAAGTTATGGGATGCCATTGGGGAGCTATGGGACTTAAAGAGCACGAATACATCAGGCAGACACTGGAGCGCTACACCAACTGCAAGTTGGAGGATTTCTGCAGCCACGTGCTGATCACCAATTTTCGCCAGTACATCAAAGCCTTTTCCGAGCAAACCGGTTGTGACATTCATGAGGGCAATTTCCGGATCGTCAATGCGCCGGAGTGGGACTGCACAATGATCGATTTCGGCATCGGCTCGCCTCAGGCGGCCCTGGTAATCAACGGCCTGGCCTACCTGGACAACCTGAAATCGGTGGTCATGCTAGGGATGTGCGGCGGCATCGACGACATCCTGGAAGTGGGCGATTTCGTGGTGCCGACGGCCGCAATCCGGGGGGAAGGAACCAGCCGCCATTATCTGCCCATGGAATTCCCGGCCCTGCCGGCCATGTCCGTAAACCTGCTGTGCATCGGTGCCGTCAAGGCGCGCAAGATGATCCCCCGCTGCGGTATCGTCTACACCACGGACCGCCGATTGTGGGAGTTCGATGAACCATTCGTGGACCACCTGCGTTGTCAACGAATCCTGGCCATCGAGATGGAACTCGCCACGCTTTTCTCCGTGGCTTACCGGTATGAAGTGCCCATCGGTTCGATCATGCTGGTTTCAGACATGCCGCTGCAGCGGCGCGGTATCAAAGATAAAAAACTGCACGAGGAAATTTACAAGAATCACATGAGCATCCACCTGGATATTGCAATGGATGCCGTTTCCAATCTCAAGGCCCGATGGCCGGATGTGGAGCGGCAGCTGCATAGCGAGTGGTGAACGGGGTAGGGAGCCGCAGGACTCCAATCCTGCGTTTCCAGGGGCCGCAGCAAATGATCCTGTTTCCTGTCTCATCACCACGGCACTACCCTGAATCATGCTAAGGGTTTTATAGGTGCTATTTGGGGTATTGCAGAGATCCTGCTCCCATTGTATAAATTTCATGCGGGACAGGCCATTGGCACCTCCAACTGCCCCGCTGGGGGCCGGTGTGGAACGCCTGCCACACGGTTCTGAACCGCGATAGCGAGCGCATTCCTCGCCGCTTGTCGGAGCGAAGCAGAGATCTCGCCCATCCGGGCCGCGGCGAGAATTCAAAACGTTCATGATTGGTGACCTATCATACCAACGCGCAACCCTGTTTTGGAAGGGATACATGGCACTGACTAAAACGGATATCGTCAATCAGCTCTATCTGAACACGGGGTACAATAAAGCCAAATCGTACCAGATCACCGAAACATTGCTGGAGATCATTAAACACTGTTTTGAATCGAGGGATGACGTTCTGGTCAGCGGGTTCGGGAAATTTTGCGTAAAGGAAAAGCATGCGCGCAAAGGCCGCAACCCGGCAACTGGAGAGAGTGCCCTGTTGCCGGCAAGGCGGGTGGTGACATTCAACTGTTCCGGGTGTTTGCGGGAGCGGGTGAACGGAAAATAGAGGATTGGATTGGTAAGTCAGTTGCGGAGCCGTTTGTGTTTTGCAGGCTATGCAGGCAGGATAACTTCCAGTTCGATTTTTGAGAAGTCGTCTTTGCGAAGGGAAAGGTGGTAGCCGCGCACCTTGATGTTGATCCTGTCATTGGAGGTCTCCACCTCCTCCAGTTCAATGATACTGCCAGGGGTGATGTCCAGTTCCTTTAACTTGTCGACGATGGTGCCTTTGCCTTTGACGCGGATCAGCCGGGCGACCTGTCCTGACTCGAGGCTTTCCAGG
>NZ_JASJGN010000032.1:0-20998 GCF_033791525.1 Desulfosarcina sp. | reverse complement strand
CGGTGGGCACTCATGTGGCACCTTTTGTGGACCGGCAGCAGGCGGGCATGAAACTGCTGGCGGCATTCCTGTCGGACGGCGGCATTCGAGGGATTGGACCCGATGGTAAGGTCTACGACCATCGGGTTTCAGCCGCGCTGTGCAGGCGATTTCGCAAAGGGTTGCCGGGGGGTTAGAGCCGCCCGATCACCACTGCCAATCCGAAGCCGGTGAGCACCGCTCCGGAGAACCGGTTGATCCAGCGCATGGCTTTTGCACTCATGCGGGTATTGAACAAACTGCTGACCGAAGAGAGAATGATCCACCAGGCCATTGAGCCGGAAAACACACCGGCTACCAGCCATCCGGCAGCCATGTTGCCGGCCCCGATGCTGCCAAGGCCCATGCCGGCGAATACCGCGGCAAAAGAGAGAATGGTCATGGGATTGGTGAGGGTGAGCAGCAGCGCGGAGAGATAGCCCATGGCGGCGCTACCGGGTGCTTCGGCTGCCGGTTTTTCGTCGGATTCGGACAGGAAGATGCGCAGGCCCAGCCAGCAGAGGAACAGACCGCCGAACGGCTGGATCCAGGCGCGTTGACCCACCACAAACCCGGTGATTCCGGCAAGCCCGAAGCCGGCTGCACTGCCGTAGATGGCATCGGCTGTGGCGGCGCCCATTCCGGTAACCAGTCCGGACGTCCAACCCCTGGTGAGGCTGCGGCGGATGCACAGGATGCCGATGGGGCCCACGGGGGCGGCGATGGAGAATCCGAAGATGAGTCCTTTGATGAAAAAAGAGAGATCCATGGCGGTAACATTACACGACCGGTGTCGCCGAGGCCATGGCCAAACCACGGTTTTCGGGGCCGTCCGCTTCATATTACAAGGAAAATCATGCAATGGACCTTCAGATTGAAAAATTACTGGATCGGATCGGACGTAAAATCCTTTCCGCGTTGCAGGAAAATGCCAGAATTCCCCTGAGCCGCATTGGCGAAAAAGTGGGATTGTCGGCGCCGGCGGTGGCCGAGCGGGTGAAAAAACTGGAGGAGGCGGGGGTGATCACAGGCTACCATGCCCGCATCGATCCGTCGGCCATGGGCCGGTCGGTGTCTGCTTTTATCCACCTGACCACCGATGCCCGACACTACCCAGCTGTAAAATCCCTGGCTGCAGACCTGCCTCAGATCAGCGCCTGCCACCACATCAGCGGGGACGCCTCGTTTATCCTGCACATTCGCGCAGACGATCTCTCCACCCTGGAAACGGTTGTGGGCCGGTTGAGTCCACTCGGTCAGACGCGCACAACGATCGTGCTTTCAACCCCGGTGGACAAGACAACCATGGTGCCGCTGCTTTGAACGGTTAGATGATCAACACCCTCAGTTATCGGACTCGGTATTGACCACCTGGCGGATGCGGATGGGTCGCTTGATGGGTTTGGGATTGAGGGTGTTGTTGATTAAAAAGCCTTTGAGCCAGCCCTTGACTTCCCTGGCGGTGTCGTGCTCGGCGTAATAGGCTTTGATGTCCTTGATCTCCGGATAGACCGTGTCCACCCGCTGCCATTGGTTGGGGGCCATTTTGGCCTCCAACGCGTAAAGTACATCTTTGGTTTCCACTGCCACCAGTCGAACATTCGGACCCAGTTTCTTTTCCAACGTCCGTATGGTTTCAAGGTCCTCAGGGCTTAAAATGGCAATCTTCAGATCATCCAGTCCGGTCATGAGGTGCTTCCTTTTTTCAGTTCGACATGGTTCTGCGTTGCTTGGAAGATAAGTCGATGGGTGGTTTCTAAACGAAGTTGTTATAAAAACAGAATCGTCGTGTCTTGTCAATTTCGACCGGCGGCCCATTTTTGCCATATCGCCTAACATGTCGGATTTTGACAACCTTTTCTTTGTGGTTACTGTAGTTGATATATTTTCCCAGCGATCAGGGACAAACGCGTTTGACTATTTTCATGCAAAAGACCCACCCCGACTGAACGAATAAAAATGGTTAAATGGTGGAGAGATCCGATGAAAGAAAGCAGCCCCATCCCAGACGATGTATGCAAGTCCGAAGTCGAATGCCACCAACAGGCACGCTCGAAGCTGCCTGACATCGCAGAGCGGATTGTCGATCACTGCCAGAACAGTCCCTGCTACACGCACATCGACAGCGAGCCCATCCCATCGGAAGGATTTGTGACCGACATTATCGATATGTTCCGGGAACTGCTCTTTCCCGGTTATTTTTCCCGTGAGAAGTTGGACCCGGTGAACTTGCGTTACAGCCTGGGGCAGACCGTCTCCAAGCTGTTCGACCTGCTGGCCGATCTGATTACCCACAACATCCGCCACGATTGTCTGCGATACCATCAGTCCTGCAGCGGGTGCGAATCTCGTGGACACAGCATTGCCCTTGAAGTGATGGATGCCATTCCCGAGATGCGTCAGACCCTTACCTCGGATGTCCGGGCGGCCTTCGAGGGAGATCCTGCGGCAAAAAGCCACGACGAAATCATCTTCAGCTACCCGGGCCTATACGCCATCAGCGTCTACCGGGTGGCCCACAAATTGTTCAAGCTGGGGGTGCCCATGCTTCCCCGGATAATGGCCGAGCATGCCCACAGCATTACCGGTATCGATATCCACCCCGGGGCCACCATCGGCGGTCGTTTTGTCATCGATCACGGCACGGGTGTGGTAATCGGAGAGACCACCGAGATCGGCAGCAATGTGCGTATTTATCAGGGAGTAACCCTGGGTGCCCTCTCTCTGCCCAAGGATGCGGGAGAAAAACTGCGCGGAAAAAAGCGCCATCCGACCATCGAAGATGAGGTTATCATTTACTCCGGAGCCACCGTTTTAGGAGGGGATACCGTGATCGGCGCCCGTTCGGTGGTGGGCGGCAACGTCTGGCTGACCGAGTCCATCCCGCCCGATACCACCGTGATGATGGAAATGCCCCGATTGATCATCAAAGAGGCCCGCCGCCAGGCCGTATAGGCTTTAAGATGATTCATTTGGACTGCCTTTCGGTCGTCGCAGTATAACCGATACGGCTTTTCCCCCTGTCCCACCAATTAACCGCAAGTGCTGCGGTAAGGAGGATAGTATGACTGTTCACAATGCGATTGACACCACCATCGGCAAGACCCCTTTGGTGCGGATCAACCATACCGGTGGTGATCTTCATGCCGAGATCGTCGCCAAGCTAGAATTTTTCAACCCGTTGGGCAGCGTCAAGGACCGCATCGGCGCCGCCATGATCGACGATGCAGAAAAAAAAGGGTTGATCGGGCCGAACACCCTGATTGTTGAGCCCACCAGCGGCAATACCGGCACCGGGCTGGCCTTTATCTGTGCAGCCCGGGGATATCGGCTGTGCCTGACCATGCCGGAGACCATGAGCGTCGAGCGACAGAAACTGGTCCGGCATCTGGGGGCGCAGATGGTGCTCACCCCCGGCCCCGAGGGTATCGGCGGGGCCATCGAAAAAGCCAAC
This sequence comes from Desulfosarcina sp., assembly GCF_033791525.1. Taxonomy (GTDB): domain Bacteria; phylum Desulfobacterota; class Desulfobacteria; order Desulfobacterales; family Desulfosarcinaceae; genus Desulfosarcina. The sequence continues at coordinate 17,526 of NZ_JASJGN010000032.1, read as the reverse complement.
GCCATCCTGGCCGAAAACCCGGGGGCATTTATGCCCAACCAGTTTACCAACCCGGCCAACCCCCGCATCCACCGGGAGACCACGGCCGAGGAAATCTGGGCGGACACGGCCGGTGATGTGGACATCTTGGTGTCAGGCGTGGGCACCGGTGGCACCCTCACCGGTGTGGGGGGATTTTTCAAGGAGAAGAAACCCGGCTTCCAGTGCGTGGCCGTGGAGCCATCCGCTTCGCCGGTGCTTTCCGGCGGCGAAAAAGGGCCCCACAAGATCCAGGGTATCGGTGCCGGCTTCGTGCCCCAGGTGCTGGACCGGTCCTTGATCGACGATGTGATCACCGTTTCCAACGAGGACGCCTTTGAGACGGCCCGGCAACTGGCAGCCAGGGAGGGTATTCTGTGCGGCATCTCCTCCGGAGCGGCAGTGTGGGCGTCGATTCAGGTGGCATCGCGGGCGGAAAATGCCGGCAAGCGCATCGTCACCATTTTGCCCAGTACGGGCGAGCGGTATATTAGCACGGAACTGTTCATCTGATGACCACACTGGCGCCGATCTGCTGGAACCGGCTTTGGATGTCGAAATGCCCCCGGCCGATTTGGTAGACGTCGCGGATGATGGTCTTTTCCGGGCAGGCCAGTCCGGCCAGCAGAATGCAGGAGGCCGCCCGGATATTGTCCGGGTTGGTGTCCGCGCCCTTGAAGGTGGTGGGGCCGTTGACGATAGCCAGGCCGTCCTCTTCATCCAGGTCGATGGACGCCCCCAGTTTTCTCAGTTCGGCCACCTGGCTGAAGCGTTTGTCGAAAATGCGCTCCCGGATGTAGCTTTGACCGTCGGCCACACAGGAGAGGGCCATGATGGCCGGCTGAAAATCCGTGGCGAAACCGGGGTAGGGGCAGGTAAGCACGTTGACCGGCTTCAGGTGCCTGCCCGGGGATGACACGTCCAGCACGTGCCCGTTGATGCCGATGTCGATCCCCATCTGCATCATCTTTTCGATGAGAATCCGCAAGTCCCCGGGGGCCACGCCGATGATGGAAATCTTGCCCCCGGCAATTCCGGCGGCCATCATGAACAAGCCGGCATCCAGCCGGTCGTTCATGGCGTAATGGTCGATGGGAGTCAGGGCCGGCACGCCTTCCACCGTCAGGGTCCGACTGCCCAGGCCATGAATCCTGCCGCCCATCTTGATCAGAAAGTTAGCGAAATCGTAGATTTCGGGGTCGGAGGCGGCATTTTCGATGATGGACACACCCTTTGAAAAAGAGGCTGCCATCATCAGGTTCTCCGTGCCGGTGTGGCTGGGAAAATCCAGGTATATGGTGCTGCCCGTAAAGGCTTCGCCGCTGATGACAAAGTCATCGCCACTGGTGATCTGCGCCCCCAGCCGGGCAAATCCCCGGTAGTGATAGTTAAGGTTTCGGGCCCCTAACGGGCAGCCGCCGACACTGGGTAGCCTGACTTCACCCAGCCGTTTGAGCAGCGGCGGGATGAAGAGCACAGACGCCCGCAGGCGGCAGGTCAGCGATTCGGGGAGATCCGACCGGGTCAGGTGAGTGGCATCCACACAGACCACCTTTTCATTGGCAAAATAGTCTACCGTGGCGCCCACATGTCGCATGAGTTCAAAGGCCACGAGGATGTCGTTCAGCGGCGGCACGTTGCGGATCACACTGCATCCTTTTTCAGGCAGCAGAGATGCGGCTAGCATGGGCAGAATCGCATTCTTGGATCCCTGCACACAAACACTGCCGGATAGGGGTTTGCCCCCTTGGATTTCGATAAACGCCTGACCGCTCATTTGGTTTCCCTCGCTAGGGTTTAGCATGTTGTGGTTGGATCGTTGTCACGGGCACTAAATAGACACAAAAGCATGCCCCCGGCAACTGATTTTGTAAAAGCTCAAGGATACGCCGGATAAGGATGTCTGGTCGAATTGTCGGGCGGCCGGCATCACGTTCGCCGCATTTTTAGTTTGCCGGAATCACTCGTTCGTCGTCGACAATTTGGTTGCGGCCGTTATCTTTGGCCTGGTAAAGATTGCGATCAGCGACTTTGAGTAGCTGTTCGGCGCTATCGATCCAATCGCTAAAACAGGCTACACCAATACTTACCGTCAGACGCACGTCAGGCATGGTGGCTTGGCCCGGGTATACACCGAAGTTGTTAGATTCGATGCATTTGCGCAACCGTTCAGCTAATTCCTTTGCGCTATCAAGAGGTGTATTTGGCGCAATTACGATAAACTCCTCACCACCGTAACGCGCGAGTACGTCGGAACTCCGAAGTTGGGTAGCAATCAGCGCGCTTGCGGCAATGAGTACTTGATCGCCTGTCGGATGTCCGTATTTGTCGTTGATGCGTTTGAAGTGATCTAAATCGAGCAATAAAACTGCCAGTGGCCGATCATATCTGTGTGCTGCCGCGACCTCTTCAAGTAAACGCTGATCCATGAAGCGGCGGTTGAACAACCCTGTCAGGGAATCAGTACACGACTCATGTTCGAGGAGGCTGATGCGCATAATATCCGACGCCGTATTCATTGACAGGGTAGCTGAAATCCACACGAAGCAAGCCCCAAAAAAGAAAATGACCGGAACAATCAAATCCAACGCATTTGTATGTTTACTCCAAAAGGCGGCGATGTAAAATACATAACCAATGACAAACATGATGATCAAGGCTGTCATCGTATACCAGCTCTTGCGGGAAGAACCCTGTGGCAATTGATTGATTAGCCGTTTCACGGTAGCCAGCGCACCGATAAGTATCACGGCGCCTGCCAGCACCAAGGTATTAGCAAAAAATGTAAGCATGCAATTGTCCATTCATCCCAACACGTTTGCGGCGGGTCACCCCACATTGGCCATGCATGGAAACACGACATATAACCGGTATATTTTTAGCGTATTGAAAGCACAATGCCGCTAATGCCAATGATCTGGTCAACGGTATCGCCATCCACGAATTGAGGCTCCTGCGGTGGTCTTCTCTGTGGGCAGCTATACTGGCCCGTTACCGGTTTTGAAACTGGCCAACGGCGTCTTTGCCGGCTTCCTTGATGGCAAACAGGGCGTGATCGGCAGCGGCAATCAGGCCGTTTAAGTCTTCGGCATGGTGCGGAAATGTCGCTATCCCAAAGCTGGCCCGCAGCCTGACCTCGATGCCCTGATCCAGAACATAGACCGTATTTTTCATGCTGGCACGGATCTCGGAAGCTTTTTGCAGCGCCTGGGATTGATCCATCCCCGGCAAGACCACCACAAACTCGTCCCCGGCGTAGGCCACGGCAAAAGCCGGCTCCTGCAGGCAATTGTCGATGGTACCGGCCACTTTCCGGATGGCGCGACTGCCATTGAGATGCCCATGGGTGTCAACGATCGTCTTGAAATGGTCCAGGTCCATGAATATCAAAGAAATCGGGGTGTCCGTGTTTTTTGCACTGTCAATCCATACGGCGAGCGACTGGTACAGATAGCGTTGGTTGTAGAGACCGGTCAACCCATCCCGCAAGGCCTGATCACGAAATCGTCGCTCGCTCTCCCGCAACGCCTCTTCGGCCTTTTTGCGTTGGGAGATGTCCACCATGGCAATCGCCACTCGTTCCAGGGTATCCTCGTGACCGGAGACGACCAGGGACTTCCCCAAGATGATTTTGGGCTCGCCCGTTGACGTTACAATGGTCTCTTCCCGTTCTTCCGCGGTATTTCCCGCGGCCGCCACCAGGATGATCTCCCGGGCCATCTTTAAAAAACCCTCTGCATCCGTTGGAATAAAATCACCGCCGGGCCCAGCGCTGTCGGCCACACCCATCAGTTTTAAAAAGGCCTGATTATAGTTAACGGTCTTGATCAACGACCAGCAATGGTGAACCTCCTGGGGATGCCCCTCCAGGTATTCCCTGAAATTGGTGACGTCGGATGCACGCAGTTTTTCCAGATAAGCTTTCAGATGGGAGACATCCCATTCGATCAGGGCGATGGGTGCAGATTGAAACAATTGGCGATAGCGTTTTTCACTTTCCCTGAGCGCCTCCTCCGTTTTTTTCAGGTCGGTATTGTCCTCAACAATGGCCATTACACCGCTAACGGCGCCATTGCTTCCAGGTATAGGACTGAGATGGTAGCGCAAATGGATACAGGACCCTTGGGGGTCGAAGTAAGGGTATTCGGCGACCACCGGTTTCTTTCGGGCGATGCAGCGCTGAATATCGGCAACAATCCCCGATCCAGCCAGGGCCTGACTATCGAACAGATTCATCGAAGTCGGATCGTCGACGGAAGGCCAGGCAAATATTTCCAGCATTTTCAGGTTGATACCGGTGATGCCGCCCTGGACATCGATGGTGAAAATTCCCAGCGGCGTGCTATCGCCTAAGAGCCGGTTTCTTTCTTCAATGGCTTTGAGAGCCGCATTGGCCTTCTGGCAGCGCTGTTCAATGTCTTTCAAACGGGCGACCTCTCGGCGCAATGTGTCGATCTCAGACAGGTTCGGCTCTGCACCTTCAAATTCCTTCGGCATGAGTGAATCCTCTCATCTATCATTAGAATATCATAGGCTTACCTTGGGCCACGCCCACATGTCAAACGCATTTACAGAAGGAGGCCGGCCATGAAATTTCTCAATGCAGCGCAAATCTGGATAGCCTGCCACGGCATTCATTTCGAAACGGATAGGTCATCCTTGACATCCGATGTCGATTTGATAGCTTTTGCCCAAGCTGAGCGTTTCCCATTTTGGTTCTATAAAAAATTATTACAATAAGTATGGGTTATGTCACTTGGCGGCTTCAAAATGGAAAACCCATTGGGATTGCCAATCTTACCGCATCTACGGCGTCAGACGTCTTCCCGCATAGGCGACTATAGCGGAAAGACATCTTCCTTGTATCTGCGGCAAACTCGACAATCGCTCAGCTTGGGTTTTGGACATCGAAAAGAACTTCTATTTTTCTCGCTGAGCCATTGTTGACTCGGATCTTTATTTTTGACAACTTTCTTCTTCGGGTCGAAGTGCTGCTAATCCCGATTTATGCGGTAATTTCGAAACGAGAACAAATAGGAATGGTACTCCATGCCGAAAAAGAAAACACAGCTGGATCGGTTTGCCGATCTGACCTGGATCGATATCGAGGAATGGGCTGGTAGGAAAATCGTCTCCCGGGGCAAAAACTATCAACGCCAGGGACTTGTATCCGATCTGGCTGTAACGGACGATGGCAACCTAATCGCCTGGGTTAACGGGACGTGGCGCTATGCCACCCGCGTGTTCATAGATCAAGATGGCTTGCCTGATTCGATCTGCACCTGTCCTTATGCAATTGACTGCAAACATGGCGTTGCCGTGGTGATTGAATACCTGAAACGGGTTGAAGACAACCGGCGCGTTCCTAAGGTAAAGCAGGACGACGATCGCCTGAAACTTTTGGAAGATGAAGCGTGGGAAGACGAACCGGATGATGAGCTGGTTAATCTAGTAAATACCACAACCCGGGATCGGCAAAAGGAGATCGCCGGCTTTCTAAAGGGCAAAACCAAGGCACAGCTCATCGATTTAATTCATGAGCTTGCCGAGCAGTACCCGGAAATGGCAAGTTATCTTGCCGACCGTGGGCAGTTGATCTCAGGTAACACCAAATCGCTGGTGACTCGCCTGCGCCGGGAGATCCGTGAAACTGTCAATCAGCACGGCTGGCAGAACTACTGGCGAAACGAGGGCTTTACGCCCGACTATTCCGGGATTTGCACAAAGCTTGAGACGCTGCTCAAGGCGGGGCATGCCGACGAGGTGTTGCGCCTGGGCCTGGAACTGTTGACGTCCGGTACCCGTCAGGTGGAGGAGAGCCACGACGAGGGCGAAACCGCTATGGAAGTGGTCGCTTGCATGCCGGTGATCGTCGAGGCACTGGACCAATCGTCCCTCGATGCAGCCGACAAGCTGAACTGGGCGCTGGATGCCGTGCTCGAGGATCAGTTCGATGTGTGCGAAGCTTTTTCGGAGTATCTGCACCGGCAACACCCCAAACCCGCCTGGCACACCTTGGTTGACCGTTTGCTGACCCGTCTGGATGGACTTAAAGGTAAAAGCGGTGTGGATAGTTTCAGCCGCAATTACGAGCGTAACCAACTCAGCAACTGGGTGATCCATGCTTTAGAGCAGGCCGGCAGGGAGAAAGAGGTTCTCGCACTTTGTGAAAGTGAAGCTCGCAAGACGGGCAGCTATGATCGTCTGGTTAAACGGCTGATGGAAGCACGCCGCTATAAAGACGCCGAGCACTGGATTCAAAAGGGAGTTGCCGCCACGAAAGCAAAATGGCCCGGTATCGCATCCGGATTGCGCGACAAGCTGCTGGATATTCGCAAGCGACAAAAAGATTGGCCTGCAGTAACGGCTATTCGGGTCGAGGCATTCATGCGCCATCCTTCGCGACAGGCCTTCACGGAATGCAGGCAAGCCGCGGGCAAGGCCAAAGCCTGGCCCGCGGTGCGCAAATACCTGTTGTGCTATCTTGAAAACGGTGAGCTGCCTTGGAAGCAGAAAGGCTGGCCCATCCCTCCGTCCGGTCTGGACCGGCCTAAGGCGGATCAACGCAAACGATTCCCCCTGGTCGACCAGCTGATTGCCATCGCCATCCTTGAGAAAAAACCCGACCAGGTTTTGAGATGGTACGATCAGCGTCCTAAAGACCGTTTCGGGGGGTACGGGGTTGATCAAGACGAAATCGCCACCGCCGTTCAAATCCACGCGCCGGATCGGGCGGTGGATATCTGGAAAAACAAGGCGGAAGGGCTGATTTCGCAAGTCAAGCCCAGTGCCTACCAGGAGGCGGCCAGATACCTTCGTAAAGCGGCGTCAATTGTGACCCGGAAGAAAAAAAAAGAGGCCTGGGATCAGTACCTGAGCGCGTTGAGGCAACAGCACTTTCGTAAACGCCGCCTTATGGAAATCCTGGACGGCCTGGAAGGAAAACCCATCGTGAAAAAGAGGCACTGACAAGTATGGATACCGATGCACATATTTAAATTTTGATGGCCATGAAAATAATCCACCGGTGAGAAAATCAATAACAACCTGATCCTCTGCGCATTTTATCGATGAACTCAGGTCAGGGAAAGGAACCAGAATCAATGGGCATTGAGCAGGAGCGCATCAGCAATCTCAATCGGAAGGCCGTGCAAAAAGGCGCGTGGGTGCTCTACTGGATGCAGCAATCCCAGCGGGCCCATGACAACCCGGCCCTGGAATACGCCATCGCCCAGGCCAATCGTCTGGATCTGCCGGTGCTGGTGTGCTTCGCGCTGACCGACAGCTATCCGGAGGCCAACCTGCGTCATTACCGCTTCATGCTGGAAGGTCTGGCTGAAACCCGGCGCCAGCTGGCCGGGCGCCGCATTGGTATGGTGGTGCAAAAAGGCGACCCCGCCACGGTGATCGGCCCGCTGATGGATCGGTCGGCCCTGCTGGTTTGCGATGTGGGCTACACCCGCCATCAGCGCGCCTGGCGCCAATCGCTGTCTTCATCCGCCCCTTGCCGGGTCGTCGCCGTGGAGGGCGATGTGGTGGTGCCGGTGGCCACCGTATCTCCCAAGGCCGAGTATGCGGCCCGCACCATTCGTCCCAAAATCCACAAGCACCTGGAGCAATTCCTGATACCCTGCCCCCGCTACCGGCCTAAACGTTCATCCATCGATATCGGGCCGGAGAGCTTGGACCTTGGCGCCATCGACGCGATCCTGGAAGGGCTCCACATTGACCGGACGGTCCCTGCCGTCACATTCTTTTTCAAAGGCGGGCCGGCGGAGGCCAAAAAGCGGCTGCGCCGATTTATCGCCCATCATCTGCACCATTATGCCGGCAACCGCAATCAGCCCCAGACTGACGACATCTCACACATGAGCCCCTACCTGCACTTCGGGCAGATTTCGCCGGTGTTCCTGGCCCTGCAGATCGCCAATGCATCCACGGGCGCCGAAGCGGACCGCGCCGCCTATTTGGAGGAGCTGATCGTGCGCCGGGAACTGGCAGCCAATTTCGTTCACTACACGCCGGACTATGACCGCTTCCGCTGCCTGCCTGCCTGGGCGCAGAAAACATTGGCGGAGCATGCCGCAGACCGGCGCGAAAGCCTCTACGATCGGAAAACCTTGGAAGCGGCCGGAACCCACGATCCCTATTGGAATGCCGCCATGGCAGAGATGCGCGACACCGGCTTCATGCACAGCTACATGCGCATGTACTGGGGCAAGAAGATTATCGAATGGTCGCCGACGCCGGAGCAGGCGTTTGAAACGGCACTCGCACTGAACAACCGATATTTCCTGGACGGCAGGGATCCCAACTCCTACGCCGGCGTGGGCTGGGTGTTCGGTCTGCACGACCGGGCCTGGTTCCAACGGGAGATTTTCGGAAAGGTGCGTTACATGGCGGCATCCGGTCTCGAACGCAAATGCGACATCCGTGCCTACGTCGAAAAGGTCGCGGCCCTAAGTGGTCGGGTTCATAAATACGATGGCATCCGATGACCGACGCATCCCGGTCCGTCTGCGTTGATCGTCGCTTAAATACGACAGGTATTCTCGCTCCTCGCGCCTTGCGGCCCAGGCGCCTCGGCCATCTCGGTGCATCACCGTATTTTTGAACACGACCACTGAGCCGCAAAGCCGGCGTCAATTAACTAGTGTCCATCCAGAAATAGGCAAATTTGGTTGAGATCAAGGCATGCGAAAAATTTTACCGCAGGTGCCCTGAAAGAAATGCCCTTGGGGTGTATATGGTTGATATTCCGAGGATAAAATTTTGAGCATAACGCAGATATCAGGAAAATTGGCCATTTGTGGATCGACACTAACTATCGCGGTTCACGCTTCATCGCCGTAGACCATCCTCCGGTTTAAAAGGACCATGATTCTTCACGGCGCCCCAGGCAAATGATAGTTTCCGCCTGACACAAGACCCGTTTACGCCCCTCATTGCGGCTGAAGACAGAATGGTTAGTTTCAAGATTGAGCATATCCGCCATCAGAAAAATGTGGAGTATTAACCATGATCTCAGACGCAGCCGAACAATTCCTTCCCCTTCCCATTGACGATACGGTCCTTGCAGCCGCCTACCGACTCAAGATGCTGGGTCTGCCGTGGTCGCCCCAGGTGGGGTGTTTTGTCTGGGACCGTGAAGCCGTCATCTCGGCACCTTCTCCCTTTCCCAAACGTGTTTACTTCATTCTTAGCATGCGCCGGTTCACGGATATTTTTGGGAACGAAGAGAAAATGTGGCAACAACTGGTATGGGTGCCGACGTGGCACCAGGCCTTTCAGCTCTGCAGCCGATTAGGCGTTACCGATGTCGACGCCGATCAATTCCTTGATGGCCATGGTTTCATTTCGGGAGAGGACGGGCTCTTGCGACTATACGCGTTAATCGCTCGACGGCTCTCGGCTTCAATGACGGAAACCCATGCGGGAAAGCAGGCGGAGAGGAGTTCTGCTGCAACGCGCTGGATCCGCAGGGTCATGGAAGAAGAGTTGGGCAGCCTGGCACACTTGCCCCAGGATGTTCAGCGTCACGTTCAGTCGGTCTACGATGAAACCGGCATGGCTTACCTGGGCTGGCGGCGTATCCAAGATCAACAGCCCGAGGATTGGTTTCCGCCGGAGACCGCGTTCGATGCACGGCTGCTGAGTGATCTGGGACACTTTTATTCAGACTACCAGCAGGTGATTAAATCGATGACGGCCATTCGAGAACGGGTTAAGTGCATCCAGGCCACCGACCCGTCCAGAGAACCGGAGCGCTACCAGCGTTTGATCGAGGATCTGCGGGCAAACCAACCGCGGGATTCAGGGCCGGGACAGATTCTGGCCAACTTGATGGATCCGGGTTAAGGCACGCCATCCGATCAATTTCTGCACCGGCTGTTCAGATGCGCCATCCTTACCTGGCTCATGCCATTTTTAATTTTTTGCGACCTTAAGGCTTTTTCCTGATCAAATCGCGGGTTTGCCGCCAATCGTCCATATCCATAATGGCTCTGGTCAGGTGATAGCGGCCGTCTTCGAAAACACCGTAGTCCCCGCCGCCGGCCATGGCTGACACGAAGCGAATGTTGTTGCCGTAAAGCAGCCATATATCACTCCAGCGCCGTTCGATGTATTCATCAAAGATGCTGCCGCCGCCGGACAACCCCTGGGCATAGCCTTTGTCCCAGACCGATTGCATCAGCTCGGTGGCCGTCTTCACCGACGCGTTGGAAGTGGCGATGGTGTTGTCCAGGCGTGCAAAATACCCCTTCACCCAGGAGGTATCGTGACACGCCAGGCAGGTGCGCTGCATGGTCGCCCGCCTGTTGCCCGCTTCTTCTGCAGTGATCAAATAGTCGGCGGCAAAACTGCCGTCCAGGTCGGTGGGCAGCTGCAGGCCGGCCTTGTTGCGGATGATGGTGGTGTCAGGCGATCGGGGCTGGGGGTGGGCGTAGATCAGCCCGAAGATCCGCCAGCCCAGCCGATCGCTCATCTGGTGGGTCCGCGGGTTGATCACGTCGCCGTCCGTGTTGACCGTCAAACTGATGTGGCAGGTGGCGCAGGTGGGAGCCTGGATGTCTTCACCGATGGTCCACGGTACCGCGTTGAAATCCCATTCGTTGTGCATGGCAGAAAAAATATTGCCGTGTTTGCTGGCCGAGTAGACTTTATAGGCGGGCACATCCGGGCCCACATGGCACTCCTTGCAGGTATACGGTTTGCGGGCCATTTCGATGGAAAACCGGTGGCGGGTGTGGCAGGACGAGCAGGCCCCACGGCTACCGTCTAAATTGACCCGGCCCACCCCCTGGTTGGGCCAGCCGGCGATCACGGGGAATTCCAGCTCCCCGGCATCGGTGTCGCGGGTCTCGGTGCCGGTTACCTTCAATCGGGTGCCATGGCAGTAGTAACAGGCATCCGCCCGGGTCATATCATCGGCCGGCTCAAAGTGGACCCGGTCCGCCTTGACCTCGGCCCTGCCCAGAATAGTGCGCTGCAGGTCGGCGTAGACCTTGTTTTCAGACAGGTTCTTCTCGGCCATGGCCATGATATTCTTCGAATACTGCTCACGTTCGACGGCGTGGCAGGTGGCGCAATCATCCGGGCTGACCACCACGTGGATCTCGTAGCTGTTGTGCTCAAAGGTATCTGCGTGGGCCTCGCCCCTCAGGGTGTGGCACTCGGCGCACCCCACGCTGTTTCCCTGAAGTGCTTCCGGCACATTTTGGCTGGACATGCGTCGTTGGTTTTCCTCGACGACCATGGCCGCTTTGGGCGTTACCCGCGCGTGGCGGCTTTTTTGCCAGTCGGCAACGATGCCGGGATGAAAAACGCTGTGGCAATCCAGACACTCCTGGGTGGCTTCGCTGACGGGTGCTGCATCGCCGAAGGCGGTGCCGGCGGCAAATAAGGTCAGGATTATCAGATGAACAGATAGATATACGTTTCGCATGGGTTCCTCCGAGGATGATCGATGTCCGTATAGATGCCTTCTTCATAACAGCAACGGCGGTCGAATGCCAGCGTGATTCCAGGTATGGAATCACGCCGGAATAAAAAGAGAAACCGGCAAATGGCTTACTTAGCGGCAGTCGCAGGGAACGCAGGCAACTGATGGCCGCGTGGGCGAAATCCTTCAGGCAGGTATCCATGAGATCCAGAAAGGCGGCAAACGAATCGGTTTGCACACTGCCTTTGCTGCAGCGCAGGCCGGTGAGATCCAGCAGACGTGCGGCGGTGAGCATCTCCAGAGACAATCGATCTTCCGGGCTGGCGAAGCATCGGTTGCTCTGTCCGGACAGGTGCTCGACGTGGGCAATCAACTGGCAAACTGGAAGGTTCTGGGATTTGGGGTCGGTCTCGTCCACGATAAGCAGGTACGGGACCGGTCAGTTGGAAGGCCGTCCGGTAGCGGACCCGGTACTGTCGGCCACATCCAGATGCGCCTCCAGGGCGCTTCTGGATTCGCTGCAAACCTGGGTCAGGCCGATACGGATCAGGCCGGTATGCTTTATGGCAAGCTCCACCCGCCGCCCCATGTCCATGAAGCGCCATCCGGGCCCCGGGGAATGTTCAATGTTTTTTTCTTGAAATAATTGTGGTTTACTGCTTTCAGCAGATTGAATCGATGATTTCATACAGCGAACACTGTTGCATGGACCAATCAACCACACCCAGCCGTGATAGCAGGCGATGCACACCGGACCTATACAAAACTTGATGAAAGCCTTGGGCGCCGCCCTGCTGGGCGCGTGCCGTGATCTGGCGCCCATCGTCATCGTCATCGCCCTATTTCAGCTTCTGGTCCTGCGCCAACCCTTCCCGGAACTCGTGTCGGTCCTGTCCGGACTGGCTTTGGTGGTTGTCGGGCTAGCCCTTTTTGTGGTCGGTCTGGACATTGGCCTGTTTCCCCTCGGTGAAGCCCTGGCTGAAGAGTTCGCCCGCAAGGGCAGCCTCGTCTGGTTGCTGGTGTTCGCCTTTGCCCTGGGTTTCGGTACCACCGTTGCCGAGCCGGCCCTGATCGCCGTGACCCGTGAAGGCGCCAGAGCAGCGGCTGAAGCCGGCCTTATTGAGAATATCCCAGCGGCTGTAAACCGGTATGCCCTGCAAATCCGCTTGACCGTGGCACTATCGGTGGGTGTCGCCATCGTCCTGGGCGTGTTGAGAATCCTTAAGGGATGGTCGTTGCCAATGATCGTTGTCGGCGGCTACGCGCTGGTCATGGTCATGACCTTGTTCGCACCCAAGGAGATCGTGGGTTTGGCCTATGATTTAGGTGGGGTGACCACTTCAACGGTTACCGTGCCCCTGGTAACGGCCTTGGGAGTGGGTCTGGCCCGCTCGATTCGGGGAAAGAACCCGTTGACCGACGGCTTCGGCCTGATCGCCCTGGCATCCCTGACCCCGATGATCTTCGTCATGGTTTTAGGCCTGTTCGTCCACTAGGAGCGCTATGGAACTCTTTTTAGACCCTATGAAGTTGTTGCTGGCCACTGCCAAAGACGTGTTGCCGGTACTCGGGCTGCTGGTATTGTTTCAGATGGTGGTGTTGAGAAAACCGCTTCCCAGACCGGGCAGAATTATTTTCGGCTTCTGCCTGGTGCTGGTGGGCATGGCCTGTTTTTTAGGCGGCCTGGACCTGGCGCTTTTCCCGGTGGGTCGGACCATGGCCCTGCAACTGGCCAAGGGCGCCCAGAGCGGTGGCAGGGAGATCTGGGCCGCCTACGGATGGATATACCTGTTTGCCTTTTTGGTCGGGTTTTCCACCACCATCGCGGAGCCGTCGCTGATCGCCGTCGCCAACAAGGCCGAAGAGGCGTCTTACAAGGCCGTATCATCACTGGGGCTGCGGATCGCGGTTGCCCTTGGCGTGGCTGTCGGCATCACCCTCGGTACTTTCCGCATTGTGACAGGAACCCCGCTTTATATGTATATCTTAGCCGGCTATGTGGTGGTAGCCATTCAAACCTATTTCGCGCCGCGGATGATCATTCCGCTGGCCTATGATTCCGGCGGGGTGACTACATCCACGGTTACCGTGCCCCTGGTTGCGGCGCTCGGTCTGGGTTTGGCGTCCACCGTTCCGGGCCGCAGCCCGGTGCTGGATGGATTCGGGCTGATTGCCTTTGCCAGCTTGTTCCCGATCATCAGTGTTCTCGGATACGCCCAGCTGGTTCAATGGATTGTCGGGCGCCGGAACAGAAAAACATGACAAGCGCCCGCTTGTCACAAAACCAATGGGTTGGTTGCCGTGAATCGGACAAAGGAGGAAAAAAAGTAGATGGCCAATAAATGCATCCTTGCAATGGTGAAGCCGAACCTGACCGACCAGGTCGTTGATTCGGCCAAAAAGGCCGGTGCAACCGGGGCGACCATCATCCCGGCCTCCGGAACGGGCGCCGGAGAGGCGAAAACCTTTTTCGGACTCAGCCTGGACATCCGCACAGAGGTGGTTCTTTTCCTGGTGAGCGACGCCATGGTTGAGCCAATCCTTTCGGCCATCCGGGAAGCCGGCCGGTTCAGCGAACCCGGCACCGGTATTGCCCTGGTGTTGCCGGTGGAGCAGGTGGTCGGCATGGAAAGCCAGACATCGCTGAAAAAACCGTAGGGGATTGAAGCCGTAGGAACGTTTATGTCAATTCATTTTGATTTGTGGAAACTGCTGGCCGGTCTGGGCATTTTTCTTTTCGGGATGCAGTTGATCGAAGAGTCGGTCAAGTCTTTGTCGGGACGGGCGTTCAGGCGCATCATCCGGATGTATACCAACGGCCGGCTGCGGTCCATCGGCAGCGGCGCCCTGGTCACCGCCCTGCTGCAAAGCAGTTCTGCGGTTTCGCTGATGGTCCTGGCCTTTGTGGGCGCCGGCGTGATGAACATGCAAAACGCCATCGGCGTCATCATGGGATCCAACATCGGTACGACGCTGACGGCATGGATCATTGCCACCATCGGATTTAAAATTAAAATCGAGGCCCTGGCCCTGCCCTTTATCGGCCTGGGTGCCGGCGGTCTGATTCTTTTTAAACCCTCTTCCAGACCATTTTTTGTCACCCGGCTGCTCATCGGGTTCGGTTTTTTATTTCTGGGCCTGGATTTCATGAAAACCAGCGTCGAGAGCTTTACGCAAACATTCAGCCTGGGACAATTTCCCGATTACGGACTTTGGTTTTACCTGCTGGTGGGCACCCTGGTCACCGCCCTGATGCAGGCCAGCGCAGCGACCATTGCCATTGTGCTGACGGCGCTGAACAGCGGGTTGATTACTTTCGACATCGGGGCCGTCATGGTCATCGGGGCCAATATCGGCACGACCATAACGGTATTGTTGGGGGCCATCGGCGGCGTGCAGGCCAAAAAAAGAGTCAGCCTAAGCCACCTGGTCTTCAATGTCGTCACCGGTGCAGCGGCCTTTTTAGGGCTGCCGCTGTTGGTATGGATCGTATCGTTTATGGTGGATATCCGTTCCGACAGCTTGATGGGGCTGGCCCTCTTTCACTCGCTTTTCAATATCCTGGGCGTGGTGCTTTTTATTCCTTTCCTCGGGCCGCTGTCGAGATTGCTCACAAGGGTTTTTCCGGACTACAAAACCATCCTCACCGTCTATCTCGACCAGACACCTCCGGAGATTACGGATGCCGCCACGGCGGCCTTAAGAAAGGAGACCGGTCATTTGCTGCAGGAGTGCCAGCTCTACAACCTGCGGCTGCTGCGGATCGATGAACGGCTGGTCTTTGATGTCGATCTGCCCTTTGAAACCAATCGAAAGAAGAAGTACGCCCCCGATGAATTTTACGAGAACATCAAGCTGCTCCACGCCGAAATTTTCACCTTCTATTCCAAAATCCAGACCCATAAAATAGATGAGACAGAGGTCAAGGAACTGGAGCGATTGATTTATGCCTCACGCAACATGATGAACTCCATTAAAAACTTCAAGGGCATTCGTCACAATATGGATGAGTTTGACGGTTCGGACAATGCATATCTGAACGCCCAGTACAAGCTCTTCCGCAAGCGTCTGGTAGAGCTTTACCACAACATGGGCCGGATCCTGAATACGGAAGACCAGGAAGGCCAGTACCGCAGCCTAGTGAGGTCTTTCGTGCAGATCGAAGAGGCCGACGACCGCTTTATCAAAAACACCTTGAATGCAGTGGCCGATAAAAAAATACAGGAAATGGAAATTGCTTCCCTGCTGCTGGTGAACCGGTTGTTTGCCCAGTCCTGCCGCATGCAGATATACAGCATGAAGGACCTGTTGCTCTCCCAGGAGCAGGTCAACAATTTCGACCGAGCCATGGACATCAAAGAGATCATGGACGCTGAAAAAAAGAGAGTAAAGGATTGAACTCATGACGGACAACGCAAACTTGCTGCCGGTGCTTCAGAAGTTTTTCGAATATGATCTGGACACGGCCACCCATATCCTCGAAAGCATGACCGAAGAGGAGGCAGTGCATTGGCGGCCAACACGCTCGTTTCGGTCATCCTGGGCGGCATGCTGCCCCTGATCCTCAAGCGGTTTAAGCTGGATCCGGCCCTGGTTTCCAGCCCACTGCTGACGATGGTCACCGACATGTGCGGCTTCTTTTTTGTCTTGAGTTTCGCCGCGGCGGTTCTGCCTAAACTCGGTGGCATGTAGGTAGTGCTATTTAAGATACCTTGGTCTTGGTCACTTCTGGATACCGCTTTAAAAATTGTTTTTCCGCATCGTCGGTGCCGATCATGATCAGCTCATCCTTTTCGCTGAAGCGAACTGTGGGGTCGGGGTTGCTGATCATCTCGCCGTCGTGGTTGATGGCGATAACCGAGCAGCCGGTCTGCATGCGGATCTGACAGTCGACCAACGATTTGCCCACCAGAGAAGCATGCATGCCGGCACGAAATACGTTCAACCCCTCGGCAAGCATCAGGACATCATCCGGTTTGAGAAGATTGAGGATCGTGTTGGCCGCCAGGGAGGCATATGACATGACCAGTTCAGCCCCGGCCGTGTGCAGTTTTGAAATATTTCTGTCCAGATTGGCCCGGCAGATAATCTGGATGTCTGGTCGTAGCCTGCGACAGTAAATCGTCAGGTAGATATTGGTGGGATCGTCATGGGTGGTAATGATGATCGATGGCGCCTCATCGATCCCTGCGCGATTCAGGGTGTTGATGTCCGCGGCACTTCCCAAAATATATTTGGGATTGGCGACGAGCCTCTTGTTTTTTTCAATGACCCGGTAATCAATACCCGCCTGCTCCAGGGCCTCTGCAGCCGCACGGCCGACCCGGCCGCCGCCCAGGACGAGGACCGGCGCCCGCAATTTCTGGTAACCGCCGATATGCTCATCGTAGTTCTTGAGTTGCTCCGCGGATCCGGCCAACAGAAGGACCGTCGTGGAATTGATGTGGGTCGCCGCCGTGGGTATTTCAAACTTGCCCCTTTCCCAGACACCCACCACCGTGATGCCGGTTGTCTCGCGCAGCCGGCTTTGCTGGAGGGTCATGCCGACCAGCGGCGTCCTCATGGCCGGCGCCTCGGCGATGAGGAGCGCGTCGATGTTTCCAATGACGTTCGAGCGCGTGCTCGTCCGGAGCACCCGCCTCGACAATGATTGGCCCAGCAGTTTCATGAACTGCAGCACGTAGGTGCTTCCGGCCAGTTGTAAAATATCCACCGAGTGGTCTGAATCGGCATTTGCGGCAATAGGGACCTCTTTTGAAATCTCCCGGACGGTGAAGGCGATGTTGGTGTTCATCATGTCGTCGATATTGGCCACCACCAGGGCAGCCCGGCCTACCCTGAGGCGCCGGTAGGTTTCCGGGTCACTCAGATCACCCACGACCACTTTATAATCCTGGTCGAACAGCTCCAGTGCTTGCTGTATATCCTCCGTGAGGATGACGTATTCATACTGATACTGTTTGAGCCTCTGGATAAGATTCATTGTGATCGGATCGGTGCGGGTCAGAATGACATGCCCGTGGGTGTCCTCTGGCAATTCCCGGGGTGCCCTGGCTTTGGTCTGG
>NZ_JASJGN010000031.1:0-2896 GCF_033791525.1 Desulfosarcina sp. | reverse complement strand
AAGTTCTGCAGGTTGGCCTGGGTGGCGATCGGCTCAAAAATAACGAGTCGAAGCTATTTGGTTAAACGAGGATCAAAGTGATATACTACCGGGCGCCCGATTTCGATCTTGGCAAAGTCAGGATGGGTCGGATTGATCAGGTCGTTGAACTCTTCGGGGACCACAACGCTGGGCACCTTCAGTAAAAGTGAGCGCAGTTGCTTGACCCAACGGTCACCGATGGCCTTGGTATGAGGTGAAATGGGGCGGTGTTGCCAGTTCCGGGGATATTGATCCGGCGGCAGACTTTCCACCAGATCTGCATCGAAGTATAGGGGGATACGTACAAAGGCTTCCAGCAGTTTGGGGGAAGGCAGGTTGAATACCAATTCAATGGAAGCCAGCGCCAGACTGCCGGCCGTGTAGATCACGGCCAAGCCCTTGCTGTTCCAGCGCCCGCCGAAAAGCCTGGCACCGTCGCCGCTGAAGGCTTTGTTTTTATACCTGGATTCGACGATCCGCCAGGCCGTCAGGGTCACGTAAAAACCCCATGTTCGATGCGTCCCAGCAGATCTTCCACCTCCTTGGCGCCCAGTTCGGTGTCGGCATAATCCAGGGGCGCCACATCCCCCAGGGCCCAGGCCGGCTCCTTGAGCCACTTGCGTCCGAATTCAGGTTGTTTGAATAACTCCACCGCCTTGTCATAGAGCCGGGCGATGCGGAACACTCGTTCGGACTCTTCAAACGAGAGCTGTCCGCTTTTTTTACGCCGGGCCAGGGTGCTCAACGGGATTTTCAAGATCCTGCACAACTCTTTTTCCGGGACCGCCAGATTCTTGCACAACTGCCCGAATGTCTTTAGCGGCAACCCTTTTTTGATCCGGGCAATCAACTGGGTCGTGTTCTGTGGTTTTATACCGATGGATACCCCGTACATGACAGCCTCGCCTGTTTGAATTACCATTTGGTAAAATAATAGTTCCCAAATGGCATTTTGTAAAGAGCCAATCAGTCTATTCGATCATCCCTTTCAGCATCCGGATCTCTTCGGCCCAGCGGCTGTCATCCGGAGTCTCCAGAATCATGGGAATCCCGTCGAAGCGGCGGTCGTTCATGATCATCTGAAAGGCCTCAAGCCCCAACGTTCCCTTGCCCAGGCTTTCATGGCGATCCACACGGCTACCCATGATCTTCTTCCCGTCGTTCAGGTGGAGCCCTCTCAGAAAGGAGAAACCCACCACGGCATCAAAGTGCGCCAGGGTCTCTTCGTACCCCTTTGGCGTGACCAGGTCATACCCCGCTGAAAAGGTGTGGCAGGTGTCCAGGCAGACCCCCACCCTGGATTGATCGTCAACACCGGCAACAATGGCGGCCAGGTGTTCGAACCGATGCCCCATGTTGGTGCCCTGGCCGGCGGTGTTCTCGATAACTGCCGTCACGCCGCGTGTCTGGGCCAAGGCCAGGTTGATGGATTCGGCAATCCGTGCCAGGCAGGCCTCTTCGGCGATCTTTTTCAGGTGGCTGCCCGGATGAAAGTTCAGGTATTTCAGCCCCAGCTGCTCGCAGCGGCTCATTTCATCGATAAAGGCCGTCCTTGATTTTTCAAGCCCAGCCGCCTCGGGGTGGCCCAGGTTGATCAGATAGCTGTCGTGGGGCAGGATCTGATCCGGGGAGTATCCGGCAGCCTCGCAGTTCTCCTTGAAGCGATGGATTGATGCATCCGTCAAGGGCTTGGCCTTCCACTGTCGCTGGTTTTTGGTAAACAGGGCAAAGGCGGTGGCATCGATCTTTTTTGCGTTCAGCGGTGCATTTTCCACCCCGCCGGATGCACTCACGTGAGCACCGATATATTTCATGTTTTCGTTCTCCGAATGACTCCCCAAAATGGTATCTTACGGCCCAGATCTGCGTTCTCGTCTTATTGTAATCCTCAACGTAGCGCTGCTACGCCTGTGGTTGCAATAAGCCTGCGGCCTTGACCTGAACCACAATCTACCATTTTCAAGATTTGAAAGATTTGCATTTAGATCCTTCGGCTGCTATGCCCCGGCACCGTATCTGACGGTTTGATGTTACAGGTGTGGGTCCGGCTGTCGTATACGATCAGCGCCTGTCCCTTGTCCAACTGGCGGCGAACCATGGATACGCTTTCCGCCAGTGAGCCCCGGGTGTAGCCCGAATCAGTGCCGTCGCGGGTCACGAACTCCTCGATGAGCCCGGAAAGCGCCTCCGGGCTCAACTGCCTGTGAGGAATAACCAGCATCTCTTCACGGTCAGGCATCGGGTCGCTGTCCCTTCGGGCGAAACACGGCTTTTATCGTCTTAGCCGCATACTGATCCGCGGTGCCTTGAACAGCCGCTATCAGCCGGGCCACCTTATGCGGATCCTTCCTCCCCGGAGACATCTCCACACCTGAGCTGACGTCAATGGCCGCCGGCAGGGCCGCACGGACCGCCTCGGCGACATTGTCCGGGGAGAGGCCCCCGGCGAGCACCAGCGGTTGACGATGCCCGAAGTCTCTGGCCGCGCCCCAGTCCCAGGCCATGGCATTGCCGCCGGGAAGCGGGCCCTTGGCGCACTCCACCAGATAGCCATCGACCTCGAAACCCGGTGCATCGTCGAAACCCGGTTTGCCGTCGACGAACAGGGCTTTGATTACGCCCACCCCCTCGGTTTTCAACCGCGCCGCCAGACTCGCCGATTCACGGCCGTGAAGCTGCGCCATGGAAAGGCCGCAGCGTTCGACCCGTGCCATGATGTATGAAAAACTTGCGTCGACAAACACGCCCACGGCAGCCACTGTTTCCGGCAGTGCCGCCACCACGGCCCTGGCCTGGTCAGCGGTGACATGGCGCG
Organism: Desulfosarcina sp.; assembly: GCF_033791525.1. Taxonomy (GTDB): domain Bacteria; phylum Desulfobacterota; class Desulfobacteria; order Desulfobacterales; family Desulfosarcinaceae; genus Desulfosarcina. Next base: position 60 of record NZ_JASJGN010000031.1, on the reverse strand, counting down.
GGCTTTTTGGAAAAAAGACCACACCGATGGCATCTGCACCCAGAGCAGCGCATTGGGCCG
>NZ_JASJGN010000030.1:0-4255 GCF_033791525.1 Desulfosarcina sp. | reverse complement strand
TACCACAGCGGAAAAACCGGCGAATTCTGGCCCACTTACGATTGCGGCGGCGGCGGACGGCCGCCCTGGATTGTATTTGCCGAGGCCAGGGGCTACAACCTGAAGATCGACATCAACGACGGCGAGTATGAGTTTTTCTATTTGCGTTTTTAGCCCGCTGATCTACCTGCGGTGTCTGTGCGTGATTCTCTTGTAGCCGGAGATCGCGCATCGGGCTGTATCGATGAATTAAAAACCGGCCCGCAGCATGATATAACACCGTTTGCGACAGATCCCCTCGCGCCGAGCGAGATCATTTGAGCGCGTCACTGTGGCATTTTATGCAACCGGTGAATTGGGGGTGAGACGTCGGCGGCCCCGTGGGGTTCATGTCCGGGTGGTGACAGCTCAGGCACTCGGCATCGTCGGCCACCCCTTCGTGGATGTCGGGCGAGTTGAGCACTGACGGTCCGTGCACGCCCAGGTAATGCCGGTATGCGCATCCGCCCAGAACCACGAAGGCGATGCCGCAAACGATGATTCGCATGACAGTCTTCATTCTTTCTCCCTTATTACCCGATGAAATCGTAAAAAATCAGCATTTCCGACGGGTTCGTGAAAAGCCCGAGATCAAGGCTTGTGAACCCCGAGGAGTGAGGCGTACTTATGGTACGCCGCAGTGATGAGGGATGAAGCGTAACGCAGATATCGGGCCATATACGGGACCGTCAACATAGGGTTCAGCCCAGACAAGTACCATCCGGCAGGCGGCAGCCGCATAGAAAATCGTCGATGGGAAGGCGCTTGCCCGAGTCCCCTTGAATCTCCTGAATGGCGATGGCCCATTTGCCGGTGGCCACGCGAAGTTCTCCGGCAAAGCACTCGAGGATGGTTCCCGGCGGAACGCTGATCTCCCGTTCCAGAACGCTGGCTTTGAAGATCTTCAGGCGCATGTCGTCGCTGAAGGTATAGGCCCCCGGCCACGGGGTGACGCCGCGGATCAGGCATTTGATCCGTTCGGCCGGCATGGACCAGTCGATTTTCCCATCCTTTTTTTTAAGCATGGGGGCATAGGTCGCTTGCTCGTGCTCCTGGGGCGCTCGCTCCAGGCTGCCGTTCTGCAGCCTTTCCAGCGTCCGGATCAGCGTGCGGGCGCCCATCTCGCTGAGGCGGTCGTGAAGATCGGCGGCGGTTTCATCGGGTCCGATGTTGGTTTTTCCCATCAACAGAATGTCGCCGGTGTCCATGCCCTTGTCCATCATCATGGTTGTAACACCGGTTTCGCGGTCCCCGTTGATGATGGCCCACTGGATCGGCGCGGCACCGCGGTACCGGGGCAGCAGCGATGCGTGCACGTTGATGGACCCGGTGCCGGGAATGTCAAGCAGGCGCTGGGGTAGAATCTGGCCGAAGGCCACCACGATGAACAGATCCGGCGCCAGTCGGGTCATCTGCTCGTTAAAGGCGTGGTTTCTCACCTTCTCGGGCTGCAGAACCGGGTAACCATATTGCATGGCGGTGTTTTTGACCGGCGGCGGGGTCAGTTTGCGGCCCCGGCCTTTGGGCCGGTCAGGCTGGGTGACCACGGCCAGCACCTCATGGCCGCTGTCATGCAGGGCCCGAAGGGACGGCACGGCATAATCTGGCGTGCCCATAAAAACTATTTTCAATAGGCGATTCACTGCTGCTTCATCTCCTTTTTGACCCGGCGCTTGTACATTTGTCGCTTTAAGGTGCTGATGTGATCGATAAAAAGGGTGCCGTTGAGATGATCCAGTTCGTGCTGGATGACGATGGCCAGAATGCCATCTGCCTCGAAGCGCAGGGGGGTGCCGTCCCGGTCGACCCCTTCCACGAGGATGCGTTCGGCCCGTTTGACGTCCGCCCTGAAGTCGGGCACGCTCAGGCAGCCTTCGTTTTCCGAAAGGATTTCGCCCTCGCTGGTGATGATCTTCGGGTTGACCAGTACATGCAGGTCATGGCCATCTTCTCTCGAAGCGATATCATAGATGATAAAACTCTGTCCGATGCCCACCTGGGGGGCGGCCAGGCCCACACCGGGGGCCACGTACATGGTCGCGGCCATGCTGTCGAAAACGGTCTGCATCTCACCGTTGATATTCTCGACGGGCGCCGTCCGTTCTTTCAGGAAACTGTCCGGATAGGTAAGTATGTCTAACACGGTCACTGGGTGCACCTTATTTTTATCGTTGTCATCAGTCAACCACCCAATCTAACGCATATTTTGGGATTTTCAAACTAGAAGTTAACTAAAGAACGTAGATTGGTTTTAAAAATGGCAGTATTTCCACATTCTAATTCGCAGGTTTTCTGTTGTCGGACAAGGATTCGAACCCCCGACGTAAACGCATCAGAATGATCAAAGTGACAACCAAATGGTCGTTTGATTTTATTGGAGGGTTCAATTTATTTGAAAAATAGCGCTTGTGATTTGTTGCGGTCGGCTAATTTGAGCGATTGTCAATCTTGCTGCAGATACGAGGAAGATGGTGCTGCGCTATGTCTGTAATCGATACAATGGAATCCAGGAGAAAAAATCAGACTACTCGAAAGACGGATCGCATTCGGTCGTGTTCTTTTTCTAAAATCGCCGGAGCAATGCGACTCATCCTGGCTCCTGGCTCCTGACTCAGGATTCTTTATTTTCCAAAATGGGGGGCCAGAATCTGCCTGGCTTTGGCGATATCCCGGTCGATCTGTTCCACCAGCTCGGCGATGCCGGAAAACTTCTTCTCGTTTCTTAAGCGCTCGACAAAGTTGACCATGATTTTCTGGCCGTAAATATCCTTGTTAAAGTCAAGAATGTGGGCTTCCACGGTAAATATGTAGTCGTCGAAGGTGGGGCTGTAGCCGATGTTGGCCACCCCCGGATAGCGCTGCCCGTCATAATGGACGATAACGGCATAAACGCCGACCTTGGGGCACAGTTCGTCCTGCAGATTGATATTGGCGGTGGGGATGCCCAGCAGTTTGCCACCCCGGTCCCTACCGTGGGCCACGGTGCCGCGGATCTGGTAGTTGCGGCCCAGCATCTTGCGCGCTTTTTCGATCTGGCCGCCCATGACCAGTTCCCGGATGGCCGTGCTGCTGATGCGGTCGTTGTCGACGGTGGATGACTGGATCCAATCCGCCACGATCAACTTGAAGCCCATCTCTTCAGCGTATCGCCGCAACAGATCCACGTTGCCTTCGCGATTGTTGCCGAAGGTATAATCCTGGCCGACGACGATGGCCTTCATCCCGATGCGTTTCACGAGGATGTCCTCGACGAAGGTTCGCGCCGACAATGCGGCAAAGTCCATGGTAAAGGGGATGCAGATCAGCACGTCGATGCCGGCCTTTTGGATCAGTTCCTGTTTCTGCTCGTACAAGGTGATCAGGGGAGGGTGCCCGTTTCGGGTGATCACCCGGATGGGATGGGGATCGAAGGTCATGGCAACGGCCGTGCCGTCCATGGCTTCGGCCATTTCAATCACCTCGTGAAACAGGGCCTGGTGGCCGATGTGAACGCCGTCGAAATTGCCTATGGTAATTACGGCGGATTTGAAGGGTTCTTTTATGGTTTCGATGTTTTGTATAATTTTCATGATCTTTCAACTAAACGGAAATTGGGCTTGACCTTATCGATGCAACCGTCGGAGGGCTTTCGTTCCAAATAGTAATCACGCTTTGCGCTTTGTGATAATTTTTATGCAATGTTAGGGTTGACACGAAAAATAAAAAAATATAGTTAAATCATCTTCAGTTTGAAATCAACCCTTTTGAAATCGGGCTGAAACGTGCCGAAGTGGCGGAATTGGTAGACGCGCTAGGTTCAGGGTCTAGTGTAGGTTCCTACGTGGGAGTTCGAGTCTCCCCTTCGGCACCAATCAAACAAAAAAGCTGTAATCCTAACGGGTTGCGGCTTTTGTGTTTTTCAGGGTGCGCGTTGGGTGCGTGGAAGATTTGAGGATGGTGTTCCCAATGCTGGAAACAAAGTCGTGGTTATCCTGCGGAATTAAATGGCCATAAACGTCCATCGTGATAGCAATCGAGCTGTGACCGAGCTGCTTAGATACCATTTGGACCGGTGTGCCGGCGCGAAGGGCCAGAGTCGCAAACGTGTGCCGCAGATTCGGGCAGAACGGGCCTTGCGGTTTGGTGTACTGTGGCGCAAACGCAGTCTGGGAACCCAAAGCGAAAAAGGCGGACACTGGGTTGAGAGAATCCTTTCTTTGAAGGAAACCTGTCGGCTGCGTTCAAAACAAACCTACCC